>NZ_PSUZ01000023.1:0-65381 GCF_002932095.1 Rathayibacter sp. AY1G1 | reverse complement strand
CGGGGCGCTCGGCGTCACACCGCTGCGCGCGACGTTCGGAGAGGTGGTGTTCGTCGGAGCGGAGGTCAGCTGGCTCCTCCCCGCGGGCGTGCTCCTCGGGGGACCGGTTGCGGAGGTGCGCGGCTCCCGGGCTTCGCGGCTCCCGACCTGAGCGGCTCCTGGCCGCACGTCTCCCCGCCCTAGCCAGGCTCCGGGGCCGCGTGTAGACTCGCTCGGTCGGCTCTTGACACCGTGCGTTCTCGTGCGGATGGGTTTGTTAGTCAAGTGGGCCGAGTCTCCGACAGTCGTCGTGAGACGAATCACATGTGTGAATCGGCCCCGGTCAATGACTCGCCCGGGTTCTCCCCCTGCTGCCCCGCAGCAGTCCAGCGCACGGACGCCCCTCACGACGGGGCTCCTCCGGCGTTGCCTCCTCGCGCACGACCTGAACCCAGGAAGAACTGCCATGCCCAAGAACAAGAAGCCCGCCGGCGGACGTCCGGCCAAGAACTTCGAGCCCAACCGCTTCGGCGCCTCGAGCGGCAAGTCCCAACTCGGCGGCCGCTCGCGCTTCCCCGGCGCCAAGCCGGGCTCGCGCAGCGAGGGCCACCGCGGATTCCGCGCCGTCGACGAGAACGCCCCCAAGAAGGCGCGCTGGAACGCCGACGAGCGCGCCGAGCGCGCCGATCGGCCCGCCCGCGGGAACGACCGCGACGAGCGGCCCTCTCGCGGCTACGACCGCGACGCGCGTCCGGCGCGCTCGAACGACCGTGACGAGCGTCCGGTCCGCGGGTACGACCGCGACGAGCGTCCGGTCCGCGGGTACGACCGCGACGCACGCCCGGCGCGCTCGAACGACCGCGACGAGCGTCCGGCGCGATCCTTCGATCGCAGTGACCGTCCGGCCCGTTCCTTCGACCGCAATGCGCGTCCGGCGCGCTCGAACGATCGCGACGAGCGTCCGGCGCGTTCCTACGGGCGCGATGAGCGTCCGGCGCGTTCCTTCGATCGCAGTGACCGTCCGGCCCGTTCCTTCGACCGCGATGCGCGTCCGGCGCGCTCGAACGATCGCGACGAGCGTCCGGCGCGTTCCTACGGGCGCGATGAGCGTCCGGCGCGTTCCTTCGACCGGAGCGACCGCCCGGCCCGTTCCTTCGACCGCGATGCGCGTCCGGCCCGCTCGAACGACCGCGACGACCGTCCGGCCCGCTCCTACGGACGCGACGACCGGCCCGCCCGTACCGGCGACCGCGACGAGCGCCCCTCGCGCGGCTACGACCGCACCGAGCGTCCCGCCCGCTCGTTCGACCGCAGCGACCGTCCGGCCCGCTCCTTCGACCGGGATGCGCGTCCCTCGCGCGGCCACGACCGCGGCGACCGCCCGACCCGTTCGTTCGACCGCGACTCCCGGCCCTCGCGCCGCGACTCCGGCTCGGACTTCTACCCCAGCCGCGACGCCCGTGCGCCGCACCAGGCCGACGACGTCGTGCTCGAGCGCCTCGAGGCGACGGCCACTCTCGCCGTCGACGTCGAGGGCGTCACCTTCGGCGACCTCGGCCTGGGAGGGAACATCGTCCGGATGCTGACCGAGCTCGGAGCGGCCGCGCCGTTCCCGATCCAGGCCGCGACCATCCCCGAGGTGCTCGCCGGCAAGGACGTCCTCGGACGCGGCAAGACCGGCTCCGGCAAGACCATCGCCTTCGGCGCCCCCGTCGTCGAGCGCCTGATGGAGAACAACGGAGCGAAGGGCCGCAAGCCGGGCCGCGCTCCGCGCGCGCTCATCCTCGCGCCGACCCGCGAGCTCGCCATGCAGATCGACCGGACCATCCAGCCGATCGCCCGCTCCGTCGGCCTGTTCACGACGACCATCTACGGCGGCGTCCCCCAGTACAAGCAGGTCGGAGCCCTCCAGCGCGGAGTCGACATCGTCATCGCGACGCCGGGCCGCCTCGAGGACCTCGTCGAGCAGGGGCGCCTCGACCTCTCGAACATCACCATCACGGTGCTCGACGAGGCCGACCACATGTGCGACCTCGGCTTCCTCGAGCCCGTGCAGCGCATCCTCCGTCAGACCGCCGACGGCGGCCAGCGGCTGCTGTTCTCGGCCACGCTCGACAAGGGCGTCGCGACGCTCGTCGACGAGTTCCTGGTCGAGCCGAGCGTCCACGAGGTCGCCGGCGAGGACCAGGCGTCCTCGACCATCGACCACCGCGTGCTCCTGATCGAGCACCGCGACAAGGCCGAGATCATCGAGCAGCTCGCCGCCCGCCAGGGCAAGACGCTGATCTTCGCCCGTACCCGCGCGTTCGCGGAGCAGCTCGCGGAGCAGCTCGACCACGCGGACATCCCCGCGACGAGCCTCCACGGCGACCTCAACCAGTCGCGCCGCACCCGCAACCTCGCGCTGCTCACCAGTGGACGCGTCGACGTGCTGGTCGCGACCGATGTGGCCGCGCGCGGCATCCACGTCGACGACATCGACCTGGTGATCCAGGCCGACGCTCCCGACGAGTACAAGACGTACCTCCACCGCTCCGGCCGCACCGGCCGCGCGGGCAAGACGGGCACGGTCGTGACGCTCATCACGCGCAACCGCCGCCGCCGCATGGAGGAGCTGCTCGACCGGGCCGAGATCGAGGCCGAGATGATCGAGGCCCGCCCCGGCGACCGCGTCCTGCGCGAGATCAGCGCCCCGGCCGAGTAGCCGCCGACCGCACGACGACGAGGCGCGGACCCCTGCATCGGGGTCCGCGCCTCGTGTCGTTCGTGGTGGGTTCTGTGGTGCGGCGTGACGGCGAGTGCCGGGTCGTGGTGACCCTCCGACTCCGCACTACGCAGGGCTCCGCGCTGTGCGGCTTCCCGTGGGGCGGCGCTGCGTTGCGCGGCTCTGCGCTGGACGACTCTGTGCCGGACGACTCTGCAGTGTCCGGCTTCGCGGAGGGCTTCTGCACGCACGAACGCCGAAGGGCGGACACCTCGCGGTGCCCGCCCTTCGGCGTGTTCACCGGCCGGAGCCGGTGAGGGGAATTAGCTGGCCGGGGGGGTCAGCACGGTGTCGATGAGGTAGACGGTCGCGTTGGCGGTCTGGACGCCACCGCAGATGACGGACGCGTCGTTGACCTTCAGGTCGTCGCCGGAACCGGTGACGGTGAGGTTGCCACCCTGGACAGTGGCGTGGTCGCCGGCGATCGCGTCAGGGGCGATCTGGCCGGGGACGACGTGGTAGGTCAGGATCGAGGACAGCGTGGCGGCGCCCTCGGGGGTCTTGAGGGAGTCGACGGTCGCGGCGTCGAGCTTGGCGAACGCGTCGTCGACCGGGGCGAAGACGGTGAACTCGCCGCTGTTCAGCGTGTCGACGAGGTTGACGTCGGGGTTGAGGCCACCGGAGATCGCAGCGGTCAGGGTGGTGAGCAGCGGGTTGTTCGACGCGGCGGTCGCAACGGGGTCGAGCGACATGCCCTCGACCGAGCCGGCGCCGTCCGGGACCTGCTCGGCGTAGGCGGCACAGCCGGGGCCGACGAGGTTCGCGGCCGGGTCCATGGTCGCCATGGGGGTCGAGGAGGCGGAGGCCGACGAGGTGGCCATCGGGGTCGACATCTCGGTCGCCGCGTCGCTGGCGGCGGTGGTCGAGCCGCTTCCGCTCGAGCAGGCGGTGAGGCCGAGGGCGGCGGTGCCCAGCAGGGCGAATGCGGCGAGGGCGGAACGCTTGGTGGATCGCATGGGATTACTCCTTCGTGAGACGGCCCCCACGTGATGCGGAGGACCTGTTCTGTGTGGACCGTGTCGCGGCCGTTGACATGTGTTCGGAGCCCTCCCTGCGGGGGTTTGGATTTCTTTCGGTGATCTAGGTAACGGCTTCGTAACGGCAGGGAACCGGGACGGCGGGGAGCTGCTCCGCCGCGTCGATTACCCTGGAGACGTCGCGCGCACGCGTCGACGCGACGACGAGAGGACGGGCGAGTGCAGACCCGAGGTGCACGAGTGGCTCGCGGCGTCGCCGCCGCTCTCGCCGCGACCGCCACGGCCGCCGCCTCCCACACGGTCGCGGGCGCCGAGACCCCCACTCCTGCCGTGCTCGCCCTCGCCGCGGCGTTCGCCGTCGTCGTCTGCGTCCTCCTCTCGGGGCGCCGTCTGTCCCTTCCCCGGCTGACGCTCTCCGTGCTCCTCAGCCAGATCGCGTACCACGGCCTCTTCCTCATCACGGGCAGCGGTGGGGAGGTGAGCGTGGTCGGGACGACGGGCACCGGCGCGCACTTCCACGACGGGTCGACCATCGAGCTGATCGCCGGCGGAGGCGGACACGCGGCTCACGCGCCGGTGATGCTCCTCGCCCACCTCGCTGCGGCTGCCTTCACGATCGCGGCGTTCCGGTACGGCGAGCGCCTCTTCTGGACGCTGGGAGCAGGCCTCCAGCGCGTCGTCGTACGGATCGTCGCCCGCGCGTCCGCGGTCGCGCTCCCGTCGGTCCCCTGCGTCTCGATGACGGGCACCCCCGAGCCGCGGGCGCCCCGATCCCTCGACGCGGTCCTCTCGATCCTCCGGCACCGCGGGCCGCCGCTGCGGGTCCTCCGCGCCGCCTGACGCCCCTCCCGTGTGGGAGCGGCTCCGGTCGGCGCCCCCGCACGCACCGCGGACCCGCGCTGCGTCCAGAACTCCCGGCCCCGCGCCGGATCTCCCCCGAGGACACGACCGTCATGACCCGTTCTTCTTCTTCTTCTTCCTTCTCGCGGCTCCGCCTCGTCGGCAGCGGCGCACTCGTCGCCGCCGGATCGATCGCGCTCGCTGTCGCCGCGCCCACTGCGGCCAGCGCCCACGTGACCGCGGCGGCGAGCAGCACCGCCGCCGGCTCGTACACGGTGGTGACGTTCTCGCTGGCCCACGGCTGCGAGGGCTCGCCGACGACGGGACTCACGATCACGATGCCCGACGGCATCAACTCGGTCAGCCCGACGATCAACCCGAACTGGGACGTCGTGAAGAACGAGGTCGCAATCGCCGACCCGGTCACCGACTCCCACGGGAACACCGCGACCAAGCGGGTCTCGGACGTGGTCTACACGGCGAAGACGCCCCTCGCCGACGGCTACCGCGACACCGTCGCCCTCCAGCTTCAGCTCCCCGAGGACGCAGCCGGCTCCACGCTGGAGTTCCCCGTGCTGCAGACGTGCGAGACCGGCAGCACCGCCTGGGACCAGCCGACCGTCGACGGCCAGGACGAGCCCGAGCTGCCCGCTCCCACCGTCGCGGTGACCGCGGCGGAAGCGGGGTCCGGCCACGGGGGCGGACACGACGACGACGGCGACGGTGACGACGCGGTCGCGACCACCGCCTCGGCGACGACGGCCACGAGCGGCGACGACGTGCTCGCCCGCATCCTCGGAGTCGGCGGGCTCGTCGTCGGCGCGGTCGGCGTGGCCGTCGGGCTCGCCTCCCGCCGCCGCGGACCCCGGGCGTCGGCGTGACCCGTCGGAAGGCCCTCGTCGCCGTTACCGCGATCGGGCTGCTCGGCTCGATCGCGGTGGCGGCGCCCGCCAGCGCGCACAACTACCTCGTCTCGACGACTCCCGCTGCGGACTCGACCGTGACGGAGCAGCCGGGAACGCTGGTGCTGACGACGAACGACGACCTGCTCGTCCTCGGGACGGACGGAACGGCGGCGGCTCTGCGCGTCGTCGGGCCGGACGGGCTCTACTACGGCGACGGCTGCGTCAGCGTCGTCGGGCCGGAAGCGTCGATGCCGCTCGAGCTCGGCGCGGCGGGGGAGTACGAGGTGACCTGGCAGGTCGTGTCGACCGACGGGCACCCCGTGTCGGGCCAATACGCGTTCGACTGGGCGCCGGCCGACGGGACCGCGCTCGCCGACGGGTCGGACTCGGTCCCGGACTGCAACGGCACCGTCGCGGTCTCAGGAGGACAGGCCGAGTCCGCCGACGAAGCGCAGGCGACGTCCGGATCGGACCCGGCACTCCTCGGGGACGTCCTGTGGATCGGCGGCGCTCTCGCCGCGGTCGCCGCCGCCATCGGAGTGACGCTCCTCGTGCTGCGACGGCGACCCCGCGACTGAGGCTCGTGAGCCTCCTGGGGTGGCGGTCGGTCAGTTCAGGAGGCTCGCGAGGGGCCCTTCACCGAGACCGGTGAGGACGGCCGCCGCGTCCTCGTAGACGGCGACGGCTCCGGCCTCGCGGAGTTCGTGCTCCGAGGTTCCGCCGGAGAGGACTCCGACCGTTGCCAGGCCCGCGCGCTCGGCGGCCAGGACGTCCCAGGTCGCGTCGCCGACCATGACGGCGCGGTCGACGGAGACACCCGCGCGGTCGAGCGCGATAGAGATCAGGTCGGGTGCTGGCTTGGCGGTGGAGACGTCGGCGCCGCTGGTGACAGCGTGGACGGACCCGCCGAAGTCGAGGACGTCGAGAAGCACGTCCAGCTCGTTCTGCGGTGCCGAGGTGGCGAGGACGACGTGGACGCCTCGACCGACGAGCGTCGCGACGAGCTCGCGAGCTCCCGGAAGTGGAACGATGCGTGCTGTCGTCTCGGCGTAGTTCTTGGTGTGCAGCGACTTCACCAGTGCGCGCTGCTCCTCCTTCACTTCGTCCTCGAGGAGCATGTCGAGCAGCTCCGACGAGTCTGCGCCGATCGCTCGTTGGATGCGCCAGGCGGGCACGACGAGGTCGGCCTGCCAGAAGGCGCGCGACCACGCCTCGACGTGGAGGAAGTTCGTGTCGGCGAGGGTCCCGTCGATGTCGAAGAGCACCGCGGAGGTCCCCGTCGTCGCGTCTTTCCTGTCCTTCGTTCCTGCCATGTCGCTGCCCCTCTTGTCGCTTCCGCGCCTATCGGCCCGTGCCGTCCACGCTACGCGGGCGCGCCGAAGCGGGCCCGCCCCTTGACCTGCCCGTCCACGCCACCCGACCTGCCCCTTGTCACGGCCCGCCGGTCCCGGTCGGATCGTGTCCGCCCTCCGTCCCGTTCCCCGGCTCCCCGGGCCGGGTGACATGCTGCCGTCCCGTCGGGCTCGTCCAGTGCAGCGTGCCGTCCGGCTCCTGCCGGTGGGTCCACCCCGTGGTGTGGCGGAGCCGGTGGTGGTGTCGGCAGAGGTGTGCGAGGTTGTCGACCGACGTGGTGCCTCCGTGCTGCCAGTCATTCGTGTGGTCGACGTCCGCGTGGCGGGTGCTGCGGGTGCATCCCGGGAACCGGCAGGTCCCGTCGCGGTGCTGGAGGTGGCGACGCAGGTCCGCCGGCACTCGGTAGGAGTCGCGTCCGACGGAGAGGACCGCTCCGCTCTCCGGATGGGTGAGCAGCCGCGTGAACGAGGGAGCACCTGCTGTGAGACGCCGCGCGGTCTCCGGATCGACGGGTCCGTATCCGTCGAGGACGGCGGGCTGGTCGGACCGCCCGAGAAGGGTCAGCGCCGGCACGGTCACCGCGACTTCGGCGCGCACTCCCGCCGGCATCGACGTGCCGTCTCCGTCGGCCGATGTCTCCCCGTCGACCAGCAGCGCAGCGGCGATGTCTGCGCGGAGCTGGCCCAGCGTCCGCTCCTCGTCCGGCAGATCCGCGAGGGAGCGGGCGGCCCGGTCGATCCTGTCCATCGCGCCGAGCACATCGGGAGCTGCGGTGTAGAGGTGCAGGATCGCCATCCCGTCGTCGAGGCCCTCCACCCAGAGCGCGCGACGACGGGCGCAGTCCCGATGACGTTCGCTGAGCGTCTGCGGGTGCAGCCGTTCCCGGAGCGACCGGAGGGCGCGTCGCAGCTGGGGCGGCGTGCAGGCGACCGCGATCGTCGCGGCCTCCTCGTCGAAGCGCCCACGGACCTCGGCGGGGACGTCGAGCGCTCCTCGCACCACGAGTCGCGCGTGCTCGGGGGAGAGCGCTCCGTCCGCGAGTGCGCGCAACGTCGCCGGGAGGTCGTTCACCAGCAGGCGTGCCTCGTCGACCAGTGCAGAGGCGTGCGCCTCCGAGACCCGGAGTCCCGTCGCGAGCTCCGCGATCAGCGCCCGGTGCGCCGCCTCCGCCCGATCCACCTGCACCTGGACGTGCTCGCCGACGAGCGCCGCGGGTGCCGCCATCGCGAGGCGGCGTGCCTCCTCGACTGCCCGGTACCGGGATGCCTCGACGGCGGACCGCTCAGCGTGCCGTGAGCCGGCGAGCGCGAGCGCCTCCGTGAGTGCGTCGTCTACTGTCGCCGATTCCTTCATGCCCTGATCTCAGCGGACGAAGTCTCGTCGTGGACCTCGGGACCGCCGTTCCATCGGACAGCATCGCGAAGAGCCGCCTGTGGAGGAGCGTTCCCGCCCCCCTCACACCTTCCGCGGCACCGTGAACACGGTCTCCACTCCCGCCGAGTACAGCACCGAGTCCGGCGCGCGCGTCGCCAGCCCGGGGAAGCCCGCGGCGTCGAGCAGCCCGTCGTCGAGCGCCAGCAGCTCCGCGCGGCGCAGCGGCCACGGCCGGTGCAGGTTGCGGCCGTACCAGGTGGAGCCCAGGTGGCGCTCGTGGTAGGCCCAGCGTGCGGTGAGGAACGAGGCGAGCGGGTCCTCGCCGACCGGGTCGCCCGGGCGGACGACGATCCGGGAGCGGGCGGCCGAGTCCGAGTGCCGGATCGTGTCGTAGATCACCGCGCCGTGGCGGTGCTCGATGCTCATCCGGGCCCAGCGGTAGGGGAGCCCGAACACCGCCTGCGCGGTGAGCACGGGAAGGAGGTGGGAGGCGTCGAGCGAGACGAACACGACTCCGCGTCGTCCCTGCTCGTCGACGGAGTAGAGCCGGACGTTCACCTCGGGGAAGGTGCCGAGCCAGGGCACCCGCGGGCCGCCGAGGAAGGCCGTCCGCGAGAGCCGGAACGGGATCAGGCCCACCCAGGAGGAACCGTCGTGCTCGTCGGGCCTCGTCCCGGCCGGGAGGTGGGGCGCCACCAGGGCGGGGTCGACCCGCCAGTGCAGGAACGTCGCCTCGGTCCAGCGCTGTTTCAGGATGCGCGGTCCGCCGAGCGCGGGCGCGGAACGGGTGACGGGTTCGACGGATCTCACGCGCCCATCGTGCTCCGATGTGCTGCGAGCTCGCCCGTGCAGGCGCGCTCAACGGCGTGCGACGAGTGCCTTCAGTGTCTCCAGCACCAGGGCCACCGGTGCGGAAGAGGCGGCGGAGTTGCGCACGACGGCCTCGAGGGAGCGGACGGGCCGGGGACGGACGACGGGCACGGCGCGGACGCCGTCCGGCAGGCGGTGGGCCGCGAGCTCCGGCAGGACCGTCACTCCCATGCCCGCGGCGACGAACGCGGCGGCGGTGATGTGGTCGTTCGCCTGGACGTGGAAGGGCGGCGCGAACCCGGCGGCGGCGCAGGCGTCCACGACGTTCCGGCGGCACCAGCCGGTGGGCAGGTCGTTGTCGACCCAGCGCTCGTTCGCGAGCTCGGCGAGGTCGATCTCGCTCCGGGAGGCGAGCGGATGACCGTCGGGCAGGACGACGAGGTAGGGGTCGTCGAGGAGGTGGTGCGCCGTGAATCCGGGGGCGGTCGGCTCGGAGGAGGCGACGAGGAGCTGCACGTCGGGGCGCGCGCCGAGGTCGTCGTCGAGCTCCTCTCCCAGGCGCAGGTCGAGGGCGAGGCCCGGGAACGCGGCGCTCAGCCGGCGGGCGACCTCCGGCATCCAGGCGCTGCCGACGGAGGCGAAGTACGTCACCGAGAGGCGGCCGGAGCGGCCCTCGCGCAGCTCCTCCACCACGGCCTCCGCTTCGGCGAGGCGCTCGAGGACGCGGTCCGCCTGGGCGGCGAGGGCGCGTCCGGCGGGGGTCGGGCGGACGCCGCGGCCCACCCGCTCCAGCAGGGTCAGTCCGGTCTCGCGCTGCAGAGCGGAGAGGTGCTGGCTGACGGCGGAGGACGTGTAGCCGAGGCCGGAGGCGGCTCCCACGATCGAGCCGGAGGCGACGACGGAGCGGAGGATGCGGAGCCGGTGCACGTCGAGCATGAGACGACCGTACAGTCCGGCTGAACGATCCGACAGTGAACGGAACTGGTGCTGAATCCCCGGCAGCGCCACGATGGCCTCATGACCGACGTCTCCTCCTCCGCCCCGCCCTCCACGAGGGACGCCCTCCTGCTGTGGGGCGCGATCGCGGTCACCGTCCTGCTCTGGGCGTCGGCCTTCGTCGGCATCCGCGCCACGACGGAGGACTTCGGCCCGGGCGCGCTGACCCTCGGCCGCATCGTGGTCGGGTCGCTCGCGCTCACGGTCGTCCGCGTCGTCCTCACCGCCCGGAGGCGACGCTCGGAGGCGGCTCCGGATCCGCGCACGGCGGTCCCGCGCGGGCGCCTCCTCCTGCTCGTGCTGGGCTGGGGGGTCGCCTGGTTCGGGGTCTACAACCTGGCGTTGAACGCTGCGGAGCGGCACGTCGACGCGGGAACGGCGGCGCTGCTGGTGAACATCGCGCCGATGATCACCGCCGTGCTCGCCGGGCTGCTGCTGGGGGAGGGGTTCCCCCGCCGTCTCCTCGCCGGGATGCTCGTGGCGCTGACCGGCGTCGCGGTGATCGCGTTCTCCACCTCCACCGGGCAGTTCGACGTGATCGGCGTCGCCCTCGGCCTGGTCGCCGCCGTCGTCTACGGCAGCGCGGCGACCCTGCAGAAGCGCCTGCTGGGACGGATCGACGCACCGACGATGACCTGGCTCGGCTGCCTCGCCGGCACGGTCGCGTGCCTGCCCTTCGCCCCGGAGCTCGTCGAGGCGCTCGCCGCCGCTCCGCTCTCCTCGATCCTGGCCGTGGTCTACCTCGGGATCTTCCCGACTGCCGTCGCCTTCACGACGTGGGGGTACGTCCTCGCGCGCTCCAGCGCGGGTCGCACCGCGGCGTCCACCTACGCGGTGCCCGCGGTGGTCGTGCTGCTGTCCTGGCTCGTCCTGGGCGAGACCCCGCCGCTCGCCGCGCTGCTCGGAGGCGCGCTCGCCCTGGCCGGAGTCGCGGTGGCGACGCTGCGGAGGCGCCCGAAGGCGGTCTGACCGGCGGCGGATGCTCCTCCACAGCCGCCCGATCGCGTCGAGTCCTCGGACGAGGCGGCTCGCGGGGATCCCGCGGGAGGGCCCGGGATATGCTGGGCGGACGTTCATCCCAGTCGGCGCCGAGCGCCAGGAACGGTGAGGATCCCGATGACCGAGGCCCTGCAGCCGCCCGTCCAGAACGCCCTCTCGCTCACGCCTCCGGAGCCGGTGGCAGCGGTGCCGACCACCTCGGCGCCGTCGATCGCGCCGAAGGTGCCGGAAGCCGCCCTGCCCGGCCTCGAGGCGAAGGTCGACGGCTACCTCGACACGCTCCTGGCGACGGAGTCCCGCAGCCCCGAGTTCGCGACGCGGGCCAACGACATCCGCACGATGGGCGACGCCGACATCCGCTCGGCCGCCGACTCGTCGAACCGGCTGCTGAGCACGCCGGTGCGCGCCCTCCAGGAGGGCGGGCTCTCCGAGGGGTCGACCATCGGCAAGACGCTGCTCGAGCTGCGCCGCACGGTGGAGGATCTGGACCCGTCCGAGGACAACCTGCAGAAGAAGATCCTGGGCTTCATCCCGTTCGGCAACAAGATCACCGACTACTTCCGCCGCTACGAGAGCGCCCAGTCGCACCTGAACGCGATCATCCAGGCCCTGTACGACGGGCAGGACGAGCTGCGGAAGGACAACGCGGCCCTGAATCTCGAGAAGCAGAACCTCTGGGAGACGATGACCCGTCTCAACGAGTACATCTACGTCGCCGAGCGGCTCGACGTGAAGCTCTCGGCGAAGATCGCCGAGCTCGACGCAACCGATCCGGAGCGGGCGAAGGCGCTGCGCGAGGACGTCCTCTTCTACGCGCGCCAGAAGCACCAGGACCTGCTGACCCAGCTGGCCGTGTCGATCCAGGGCTACCTCGCGATCGACGTCGTCATCAAGAACAACGTCGAGCTGATCAAGGGCGTCGACCGCGCGACGACCACGACCGTCTCGGCGCTGCGCACGGCGGTCATCGTGGCGCAGGCGCTCGCCAACCAGCGCCTCGTGCTCGATCAGATCACGGCGCTGAACACCACGACGTCCAACATGATCGAGGCCACCTCGCGCATGCTCGCCGACCAGTCCGCCTCGATCCAGTCGCAGGCCGCCTCGGCCACGGTCGGACTGCCGCAGCTGCAGGCCGCGTTCGCGAACATCTACCAGACGATGGACTCGATCTCGGACTTCAAGATCAAGGCGCTCGACAGCATGGCCCAGACCGTCGGAGTCCTGCAGACCGAGACGGCGAAGGCCGGCGAGTACGTCGAGCGGGCCCGCCGCAGCAACTCGGACATCGACGCGACGTCCTCGCTCGATCTCGGCCGCTAGCCGATGGGCTGGATCTCCCGACTGTTCACGGGTGCCCCCGCGGCGCCGGAGGAGACCGCGCCCGCTCTGCCGAGCGTCCCGACGAGCGAGGACATCCTCGCGGCGCTCGACCGGGTCGGCACGCGGACGGAGGGCCGGGTGCCCGGCATCGTCGCGGCGCGCATCCAGCGGATCGACGAGACGGTCCGCGAGATGGTGCCCCGTCTCGACCGCCTCGGCGGGATGAGCCGGCAGGGCCACACCGTCGTCGCGACCGCGACCAGCTACCTCCCCGAGGCGGTGGAGGGCTACCTCCGCCTGCCGAGGGACTTCGCCGACCGCCGCGCCGTGCACAGGGGGAAGACCTCGCTGATGATCCTCTGCGACCAGCTCGACCTCCTCGGAGGCACGCTCGACCGCATCTCGGACGCCGTCTCGCGGCAGGACGCCTCGGCGCTGATCGCGCACGGGCAGTTCCTGGCCGAGAAGTTCACGGAGTCCTCGCTCTCCCCGAGCGGTCTCGACGCGCCTCCGCAGCCGGGAGCGCCGTCCGGATCCGGCTCGCTGACCCCGCCGAGCGCCTCGTGACCGCGCTCGCCCCGGCGCTGGACGCCCTCGTGCTCGCGGGGACGGCCGCCGGCCTCGACGCCGCGGCCGTCCGCGACGAGGGTGCGCGGCTGGCCGCCGCCGTCGCCGAGTCGATCCGCGGCGCCGGGCAGGACTGGCTCGCCGCGACCGGCGCGACGGGCGGTCTGGAGGCGTTCTTCACCGCCGCCTCGAGCGGCCGGCGCTGGCGGTCGGGGCCGACCGATCAGCTGGCCGCCCTGGTCGGCGCGGGCTCTCACCACTCCTCCGCCTACGCCCGCGCCCTGACCGAGGTCGTCTCGGCGGCCAGCGCTCTCGGCGACCCGGGCATCGGCGGCATCGCCTCCGCCTCCGCGACCGCCGCGGCCCAGCTCTCCGCCGTCCCGGGCGCCCGGGGCGCCGCTCCGACGACGAGCGGAGGAGTACCGCACACGACCGGCCGGACGCCGGACGGTGCCGCGAGCGCCGACCTGCCGACCGGTCTGCCCGCCGGCGTGCCCGGGGTCGACGAGATCCTCGAGCGCCTCCGCCGGACCGAGCACGACGGTCCGCAGGACGAGCCGGCGCCCGCCGCCGCTCCCGCCGCGGAGCCCGCCTCCGAGCCGGAGCCGCTCGACCCGCCGGAGTCCATCGACGACCTGCTCGCCGAGCTCGACGCGCTGATCGGCCTCGACCGGGTGAAGAGCGAGATCAAGCGGCAGACGCAGCTGCTCCGGATCGACACCCTGCGCCAGGCCGCCGGACTCAGCACGCCCACGCTCACCCGCCACCTCGTCTTCACGGGGAACCCCGGCACGGGCAAGACGACGGTGGCGCGGCTGGTCTCGCGGATCTACCGCTCGCTCGGCATCCTCTCGAAGGGCGTGCTCGTCGAGGTCGACCGATCGGAGCTGGTGGCCGGCTACCTCGGGCAGACCGCGACGAAGACCGCGGAGGTGATCGCCTCCGCGCGCGGCGGCGTCCTCTTCATCGACGAGGCCTACGCGCTCGCGCTCGACCAGTACGGCGCGGAGGCGGTCACCACCCTCGTGAAGGACATGGAGGACCACCGCGGCGACCTCGTCGTGATCGTCGCCGGCTACTCCGGGCCGATGCAGGGCTTCCTCGACACGAACCCGGGTCTCGCCAGCCGCTTCTCGACCACGATCGACTTCGCCGACTACTCCGACGACGAGCTCTCGGCGATCTTCGGCCGCCTCGCCGCCTCCGCGGACTTCGAGCCGACGGAGGAGGCGCTCGCCGCGTTCGCGGGCCTCGCCTCGGCGCAGCAGCGCACGGAGGCGTTCGGCAACGGGCGCTGGGTCCGCAACGTCCTCGACGCGGCGATCGCCCGGCACGCCTGGCGCCTCCGCGACGTGGAGGAGCCGACGCTCGACGAGCTGCGCATCCTGCTCCCCGAGGACGTGGTGGAGAGCCCCGAAGCTTCGAGCAGCCCGGACGGAGCCGGCGACGACGACGAGGGCGCGGTCGACGGCTCTGAGGAGGCCTTCGGGCAGGCGGACGCCGCCCCGAGCGGCACGGCCGTCCCCGTCACCGACGACCCCGAGGAGGAGAGCCGTTGAGCACCGCACCCGCCGCGCCGCCCGCGCAGAGGATCCCCGAGCCGCCCCTCGTCCAGGTCGCCAACCGGCCGGCGCAGCGGAAGCCGTCGCTGCTGGCCCGCGCGACCGCGACCACTCCGGCCACCCTGCGCCTCCTGCTCGCCCTGACGGCGCTGGCGGCCGTGCTGTTCGGCGTGTTCGCGCAGCAGGCAGGAGCGATGCAGGCGCGCGCCGCGACGACGGCCCGGGAGCAGTCGGCGCAGCTGCTCGGCGTGCAGAACGTCCGCACGCTGCTGGTGGACGCCAACGCGATCGCGGCCAACACCTTCCTCGTCGGCGGACTGGAGCCGACCGAGCTGCGGGCGTCGTACGTCTCGAGCCTCACCGGCGCCGCCTCCGCGATCGCCGGGCTCTCGGCCGCCGACTCGGCGGACACCCGGGCCCTCGCCCGGGTCGCCAGCAGCATCACGACCTACAGCGGGCTGATCGAGCAGGCGCGAGCCAACAACCGGCAGGGCTTCCCCGTTGCCTCGGCGTACCTCGACCAGGCGTCGACTGCCCTCTCGGGAGACGGCGGCATCCTCGAGGACCTCGACGGGCTCGTCGACTCCGGTGCCGACCGGGTCGCGGCCGCCTACGACGCCGTCCGCTGGAGCGTCCTGCTCATGATCGGCTCGCTCGTGATGCTGGTCCTCCTCCTGGCGGCGCAGCTCTGGCTCGCCCGCCGCACGCACCGCTACCTCAACCGCCCTCTCGCCACGGGGACCGCCCTCCTGCTTGTCGTCGGCGTCGGCGGGGCGCTCGCCTACGGATCGGTCGCGGCGGACGCGGGGACGGCGCGGGTCGAGTCCTACCGCGAGGCGCTCACCGTGTCGAACGCGCTCATCGCCGCGAGCGACGCCAAGTCGCTCGAGAGCTTCACGCTGATCAAGCGCGGCTCCGGCGCCGCCCTCGAGGAGCGCTACACCCAGGCAGTCGACTCCGCCCGGGAGAAGCTGTCGGGCGACCTGCAGGACGAGCTGGCGAGGACACGGCTCGTCGACGAGTTCGGGCAGTGGCAGTCGTTCCACGAGGAGATCCGGCAGGCGGACGACGCCGGGAACTGGGACCAGGCCGTCCGCGTCGCCACGATCACCGGGAACGGCACGCCGAACGACCTCTTCACCACCTTCTCCGACGACGCCCGCGACGTGGTGCAGGAGAAGGCACTGGCCGCCGCCACCACGCTCGACAGAGGTGCGGAGTTCGCGACCCTCGTCTCGTGGATCCTGCTGGCGGCGGGTCTCGCCGGAGCCGTGTTCGCCTGGCGCGGCATCGCCCAGCGACTGGAGGAGTACCGATGAACCGCCTGCGCGCCGCCGCCCTCGCCCTGGCCACCGCCGCGGCACTCGCCCTCACCGGCTGCACGACGGGGGCGGACGACCTCGGCACGCCCCTCGCCGCGGCGACCCCGACTCCGACGGCGAGCGCGTCCGCTCCCGCCGCTCCTGCCGCGGCGGACTGCTCGCCCTCGGCGGTCACCTCCTACGCGCCGACCGGCGTGACCGACAGCACCAGGCTCGCGGAGATCCGCGGGCGCGGGACCCTGCGCGTCGGCGTCTCGGCCGACACCCTCCTGATGAGCGCCCGCAACCCGATCACGGGGGCGATCGAGGGCTTCGACGTCGACATCGCCCGCGAGGTCGCCCGGGCGATCCTCGGCAGCGACTCCATCGACTACGTCGTGATCACCTCCGCTCAGCGCCTCCCCGCGCTCACCGGCGGCGACGGCGCCCCGCAGGTCGACATGGTGGCCCGCACCCTCACGATGACCTGCGATCGCTGGAGCTCGATCGCCTTCTCGTCCGAGTACTACGACGCCGGCCTCAAGGTGCTCGTCTCCGACGACCCCGACGGCGTCCCGATCACGGGCATCGGCGACCTCGACGGCGAGAGGGTCTGCGCGCCCAGCGGCACCACGACGCTCAGCCGCCTGCAGAACGACTACCCGGAGGTCGAGGCCGTCGAGGCCGCCACGCACTCGCAGTGCCTCGCCCTCTTCCAGGCAGGAGAGGTCGACGCCATCGCGGGCGACGACACGATCCTCGCGGGCTTCGTGGCGCAGGACCCGTACGCGAAGGTCGTCGGCGACGCCCTGAGCTCGGAGCCCTACGGCCTCGGCCTGCCCGCCGACGACCCCGACTTCGTGCGCTTCGTCAACGCCTCGCTCGAGAGCATCCGCAGCGACGGCCGCTGGCAGAGCATCTACGAGCGCTGGCTCGGGGTCCTCGGCGAGGCCTCGCCGCCGGCCCCGGTGTACGGCCGATGAGCACCGGTCTCGCGGAGGGGACCCCCGTCGCTCCGGGTCGGCTGGGGGAGGCCGCGCCGCAGCGCGAGCTCTTCGAGTACCTCGCCGCTCTCACCCGCTGGCTCCAGCGGACCACGCGCGAGCTCTCGCGGCTGGACGCCGCCGCGCTGGCGTCGCCGCAGGCCGAGAACTACACGGCCGACGTGGTGCTCGCCCAGTCGCTCCGCGAGTCCGTCACCCGGCGCCTCGCCGAGCTCGAGGCGGTCTGGGACTCCGGCCGCGTCGACGTCGTGGCGCGCGAGCGGATGTCGCAGCTGATCTGGGGCCGTCTCGACGCCTCCGGGAGCGGCGCGGTCTCGCTGGTGGAGGCGGTGCGCCTCTGCGACGCGGTCGTCGGCCAGCTGCGCTCCCGGCTCGAGCTCGACCCCAGCGGCACCGACGTCGCCGGGCGGATCGTGGGGGTGCGCGCCGAGATCGAGCGCTGCCGCGACCTCACCCGTGACGGCGGCGGCACGGTCGACCGCGAGCGGGCGGAGCGGGTCGCCGTGCTGCGCTCCCGCCTCGACGCGCTCGCCGAGCGGGCGGGTCGGGGAGCCGACGTGTCGGGGCCGCTCGGCCAGCTCGAGAGCGACTCCGCCCGGCTCGAGCGCGACCTGATCATCGCCGCGTCCGAGCGGCGCGGACTCGAGCGCGACCGCCGTCGGGCGCGCGAGCTGGCGGAGGCGGCCGAGCGACGCGAAGCGCCGCTGCGCGAGCTCGTGGCCCGTTGCCGCCGCGAGATCGCCGACCCGCCGCGGCTGGCCGTGCCCGACGTCTCCCGGCTGGGCGATCCTCCGTCCGACCGCGAGGCGCTCGACGCGCACCTCGCCCGGCTCACCGCCGTCGGCCGCGCGTTCGACGCGGTCGAGGCCGCCTACACCTCGCCGCTGCGCGAACGGGCCGCCCTCGGCTTCCGCGTCCGGGCGCTGCGGGAGCGGGCCGAGGGCAACGGCCGCGCTGCCACCGCCGTCGGCGTCGCGGCCGAGGAGGAGGTGCGCGCCGCCCTCGACGCGGTGCCCTGCTCCGTCCCGCTCGCCCGCCACCTGGTCGAGCAGTACGACGTCGTCACCCGCGACCTCCCGCACCCCGACCCCGCGCACCACCGGAAGGCCACCCCATGAACGGCGCCCCCTGCACCGCGACGCCCGGCTGCACCGGGACGATCGAGGACGGCTACTGCAACGTCTGCGGCCTCCCGCCCGAGGAGGGCGCCGCCGCCTCCGCGCCGACCGCGCGCCGCGCCGCTCCGGCCTCCCCGCCCGCCACCGCCTCCGCCGCCTTCGGCACCGGCTTCGTCGAGGGCACCCCCGGCGCCACGGCACCCGGCCCCGCGGAGGAGCCGGCCACCGCGCGCAGCACGCGCACCTCCTCCGCCCGCCTCGCCACCGCCGCCCTCGGCTCCGCCCGCACGGCGCAGACCGGCTCGAAGGTCACCCGCCGCGTCGGCACCACCTCGACCCGACTGCGCGGCCCGAGGCTCGGCGCCGGGCTCACCACCGTCCCGTCCCGCCCGGCCGCCGACCCGATTGCCGCCCTGATGACCGAGGCGGTCCTCCCCGAGCGCAAGCGCTTCTGCTCGCACTGCGGCACCGCCGTCGGCCGCGGGCGCGACGGTCGGCCCGGCCGCACCGAGGGGTTCTGCCCCAACTGCCGCACGCCGTTCTCGTTCACTCCGCAGCTGGTGAAGGGCGATGTCGTCGGCGGCCAGTACGAGGTCGTCGGCTGCCTGGCCTACGGCGGCCTCGGCTGGATCTACCTCGCGCGCGACCGGAACGTCTCGGGGCGCTGGGTGGTGCTCAAGGGCCTGCTCAACTCCGGCGACCCCGATGCGTACGCGGCGGCCGTCACCGAGCGCCGATTCCTGGCCGAGGTCGAGCACCCGCTGATCGTCGAGATCTACAACTTCGTCCTGCACGACGGCGCCGGCTACATCGTGATGGAGTACGTCGGCGGGCCGAGCCTCAAGCAGATCCTGAAGGAGCGGCTGGACGCCAACGGCGGCGCCGCGGATCCGCTGCCGGTGGACCAGGCGCTCGCCTTCGTGCTCGAGGTCATGCCCGCCTTCGCCTACCTGCACGACCACGGCCTGCTCTACTGCGACTTCAAGCCGGACAACATGATCCAGGTGGGCGACCAGGTCAAGCTGATCGACCTCGGCGGAGTGCGCCGGATCGACGACGAGGACTCCGCCATCTACGGCACCGTCGGCTACCAGGCTCCGGAGGTCGCCGACCTCGGTCCCTCGGTCGCCTCCGACGTCTACACGATCGGCCGCACGCTGGCCTCGCTGGTGCTCGACTTCCGCGGCAACCAGACGACCTTCGTCGCCTCGCTGCCGCCGGTGTCGGAGACGCCGCTGTTCCAGCGCTACGACTCCTTCTACCGCCTGATCGCGAAGGCGTGCGCTCCCGACCCGCAGGACCGCTTCGCCACGGTGGACGAGATGCGCGGCCAGCTGCTCGGGGTGCTGCGCGAGGTCGTCGCGACCGACCGCGGTCCCGGACACCCCGCGCTGCACTCGACGGAGTCGGCCCTGTTCGAGGCGCCCGTGGCCGACGTGGTCGACCGCGTCCCGCCGTGGGACGCGCTGCCGGCGCTCCGCCGCGACGAGTCCGATCCCGCCCGGTCGTGGCTCGCGGGCGTGAACGTCGCCGACCCGATCGTGCGCCTGCGCGCTCTCGCGCTCGCGCCCACCGTGACGGTCGAGGTGCGGCTCGCCCGCGCCCGGGCGGCGATCGAGGCGCAGCGCTGGGAGGAGGCGGCCCGCGCGACGGGCGAGATCCTCACGGAGGACCCGTGGGAGTGGCGGGCGGTCTGGATGAACGGCCTCGCCCAGCTCGCGCGCGGCGACGACGTCGGGGCCCGCGCCTCCTTCAACACCGTCTACGGGCAGGTCCCCGGCGAGCTCGCCCCGAAGCTCGCGCTCGCCGCGGCGTGCGAGGCGAGCGGCGAGCCCGAGGTCGCCGAGTCCCTCTACGTGATCTGCGCCCGCGCCGACGCGAACTACACGGCACCCGCCGCCTTCGGTCTCGCCCGGGTGCGGCAGCTGCGCTCCGACCTCGACGGGGCGCTCGACGCGCTCGACATCGTCGCGCCCACGCGCTCCTCCTACTCCGACGCGCGCCGCCGCCGGGCGGAGCTGCTGGCGGAGTCGGGCCGCGGGCTGCCCGCGCTCTCGGCCGCCCTCGCGAGCGTCGACTCCGTGTCGATCGACCAGCGGACCCGCCTCGAGCTCACGACCCAGGTCCTCGCCTCCGCTCTCGAGCTGGTGCGGCGCGACGGCCCGGCCGAGGGAGCGACCCTCGGCGGAGTCGAGGCGAACGAGGCCGCCATCCGCGACGGCCTCGAGGCCTCCTACCGCGCGCTCGCCGCCTCCACTCGCGAGCGCGACGAGCGCCTGCGCCTCGTCGACCGGGCCAACGAGGTCCGACGCTGGACGCTGACATGAGCGGCGCGCTGTCGACTCCCTGCCCGAACTGCGGCGAGCCGGTCACGACGGGCGACGCGTTCTGCGAGGCCTGCGGGACGCCGCTGATCGTCGCGGCCACCCCCTCCGCTCCGCCCGTCGCCGTCGGAGGATCCGCCGCCTGCGTCTACTGCGGGGGAGCGGTCGCCGAGGACGGCTACTGCGAGCAGTGCGGACGCCCCGCTCCGACCGAGCGCGAGCACTGGGCCGAAGCGCCGCACCCGCTGGTCGGCGGCGTCTGCGACCGCGGGCTCCGGCACCCGGCCAACGAGGACGCGATGGCGCTCGGGGCGACCACCGGCGCCGACGGCTCTCTGAGGACGGCGCTGCTGGTGGTCTGCGACGGGGTCTCCTCGACCCCCGACTCCGACAAGGCGTCGCTCGCCGCGGCCCGTGCGGCACTCAGCGCGCTGCAGGCCGAGGTCGGCGGGGAGAGCGCGGGAGCGGACCGCTGGAGCGCGCTGCTGCAGATGGCCACCGCGCGCGCCTCCGGAGCGATCGACGCGGCCGTGCCCGAGAAGCGGTCGAATCCGCCCTCGTGCACCTTCACCGCGGCGGTGCTGGACGGCGCGCTGCTCGTCACGGGCAACGTGGGCGACAGCCGCAGCTACTGGATGCCGGACGCGGGCGAGCCGCGGCAGCTCACGGTCGACGATTCGTGGGCGCAGGAGCAGATCGCCTCGGGAGTGCCGCGGGAGCAGGCCGAGACGGCGCCCGACGCTCACGCCATCACCCGCTGGCTCGGCGCCGACGCGCACGACGAGGAGCCGCGGGTCGCCTTCGAGGAGCTGAACGAGCCGGGCTGGGTGCTGGTCTGCTCCGACGGGCTGTGGAACTACGCGTCCGCCGCCGAGGACCTCGCGCGCGTGCTCCGTGACGCGCAGGAGCGGGTGGGCGCGGATCCGGTCACGCTCGCGGAGGCGCTGGTCGCCTGGGCGAACGAGCGCGGCGGGCACGACAACATCACGGCCGCGCTGGCGCGGTTCGACCCGGCGGGTGCGGCGGAGGCAGCGGATGCAGCGTCCGCTGCCGAGGTGCACGGTGAGGAGACCGGTACAGCCGAGCAGGATGCCGCCGACTCCGGGGCCGATCCCGACGGTGCGGAGCCGGACGCTGCCGACACCGGCGCCGCCGACCTCGGCGCTGCGGATCCCAGCGCTGCGGGCCCGAGCGCGGCCGACCCCGACCCGGCCACCCCGTCGCCCGACGCCGACGCCTCCCGTCCCGCCGACTGAGCGCGCCGATCCGTCCAGATCACCCCTCCACCGCTGGACGGATCGGCACCCCCGCGGCCGTGGTCACGCCCCTACAGTCGTCGCCATGAGCATCGTCGAGCCCGCCACCGCCCTGTCCGTCGTCGGCCACTGGATCGATGGGGCTCCCTCGGCCTCCTCGTCCGGCCGCACCGCTCCCGTCTACGACCCGGCGCTGGGAGTCGCGACCAAGGAGGTCGCGCTCGCCGACTCCGCCGAGGTGGACGCCGCCGTCGCCTCCGCGAAGGCCGCCTTCCCCGCCTGGCGCGACACGTCGCTCGCGAAGCGGCAGCAGATCGTCTTCCGCTTCCGCGAGCTCCTCGAGGCGAAGAAGCAGGAGCTCGCCGAGCTGATCACGTCGGAGCACGGCAAGGTCGTCTCGGACGCGCTCGGCGAGATCACCCGAGGCCAGGAGGTCGTGGAGTTCGCGACCGGTCTCGCGCACCACCTCAAGGGCGAGTACTCGGAGCAGGTCTCCACCGGCGTCGACGTCTACTCGACCAAGCAGCCGCTGGGTGTGGTCGGGATCATCTCCCCCTTCAACTTCCCCGCGATGGTGCCGATGTGGTTCTTCCCCATCGCCATCGCCGCCGGCAACACCGTCGTGGTGAAGCCCTCCGAGAAGGACCCGTCCCCGGCGATCTGGCTCGGCGCCCTCTGGAAGGAGGCCGGCCTCCCCGACGGCGTCTACACGGTGCTCAACGGCGACAAGCAGGCCGTCGACGGGCTGCTCGAGCACCCCGACGTCCGCTCGATCTCGTTCGTCGGCTCGACCCCGATCGCGCAGTACGTCTACGAGACGGGCACCCGCCTCGGCAAGCGCGTCCAGGCCCTCGGTGGGGCGAAGAACCACATGCTGGTGCTCCCCGACGCGGACCTCGACCTCGTCGCCGACTCCGCCATCAACGCCGGTTTCGGCTCGGCGGGCGAGCGGTGCATGGCGATCTCGGTCGTCGTCGCGGTCGAGCCCGTCGCCGACGAGCTGATCGCGAAGATCCAGGAGCGGGCCGCGACCCTGCGCACCGGCGACGGCCGCCGTGGCTGCGACATGGGCCCGCTGATCACCGAGGCGCACCGCGACAAGGTCGCCTCCTACATCGCGATCGCGGAGGAGGACGGCGCGGAGGTCGTCATCGACGGCCGCGGCATCGAGGTGGACGGGGACGCGAACGGGTTCTGGCTCGGCCCGACCCTGCTCGACAAGGTCCCCACCACCTCCCGCGCGTACACGGAGGAGATCTTCGGACCGGTGCTCTCCATCGTCCGCGTCGCCTCCTACGAGGAGGGCGTCGCACTCATCAACAACGGCGCGTTCGGCAACGGCACGGCCATCTTCACCAACGACGGAGGAGCGGCCCGCCGCTTCCAGAACGAGGTCGAGGTCGGCATGATCGGCATCAATGTCCCCATCCCCGTCCCCGTCGCCACGTTCTCCTTCGGCGGCTGGAAGGCGTCCCTCTTCGGCGACACCAAGGCCCACGGAGCAGAAGGCGTCCGCTTCTTCACCCAGCAGAAGGCCATCACCAGCCGCTGGCTCGACCCCTCCCACGGCGGCATCAACCTCGGGTTCCCGCAGCATTCCTAGGCTCTCTCCTCCTTCGTCGTCGATCGCCCGCAGTCGGCCTGGGAGGGTGGTCGCGTCTCGCAGAGCGTCCTGCGTTCCGCGCACGTCGATCCGCTGAGACGCGGACCACCGGTTGCGCTCCGCGGCGCTTGTGAGGCTCTCTCCTCCTGGCGTCGTCGATCGCCCGCAGCCGCGGCGCTGGTGAGCCTCTCTCCTCCTTCGTCGTCGATCGCCTGCGGTCGGCTGGGGAGGGTGGTTCCGTTCTGGAGGGCGTCGTGCGTTCCGCGCACGTCGATCCGCTGGGACGCGGATCACCGGTTGCGCTCCGCGCCGGCGGGAGGCGGTCGGTCGACCGGAGAGGCTCCTGAGCACCGCCGAGCGCAACCGTCGATCCGCGTGTGAGCGGATCGTCGTGCGCGGTACGCGACCCGCTCTTCCCATCGTTCCCACCTTCTGAGGCCGACCGCGGCCGATCGACGACGCCAGGAGGAGAGAGGCTCTTGAGCACCGCGCAACCGGCGATCCGCGTGGGAGCGGATCGTCGTGCGCGGTACGCGACCCGCTCTTCCCATCGTTCCCGCGTTCTGAGGCCGACCGCGGCCGACCGACGACGAAGGAGGAGAGAGGCTATGAGTGGAGCCGCAGCGCCGTCCAGAGCTCGGTGCGGGCGGAGACGTCGTCGAGGTCGAGGCCGAGGGCGCGCTCGACGGCGGTGATGCGGTTGCGGAGGGTGTGACGGTGCACGCCGAGGTCGCGGGCGGCGGGCTCCCAGGCGCCGTTGCGGCGGAGCCAGACGCGGGCGCTCTCGAGCAGCACGGCTCCCTCCGGGGTCAGCAGCGGTGCGAGCATCCGGCGGGCGAGCGGTGCGGCTCCGGCGGCGGCGAGGAGCCCGATCATCCCCTCGGCGGCGACGTCCTCGAAGCGGACCACCGTCCTGTCTCCTGTCCGCTCGGCGGCGCGCCGCGCCTCCTCGAGGCCCCGGTCCAGGTCGGACCAGCCGATCGGGGCGGAGGCGCCGGCGCTCGCGCCGTGCCGCTCCAGCACGGCGGTCAGCGGCCCGAGTCCGTCGGCGGCGGCGACGGTGACGAGCGAGCCGTCCCTCTCGGCGAAGAACAGGCGCGCGCCGTCCTCCTCCGCCACGACCTCCAGCTCGTCGAGGAGCGAGTCGCCGTGCACGGGCGCGCTCAGCACGACCACCCGCACGGGCTCGGCGGGCAGCGGGCTCCCCAGGCGCCGTGCGGTGCTCTCGGCGACGTCGAAGGCTCCCGCGGCCAGCAGCTCGAGCAGTCCGGAGCGCAGCTGCCGGCGGGAGGAGTCCAGCGCGCGCCGCTGCTCCAGCGCGATGCTCGCCAGGGCGATGACGCTCGCGACGAGGTCGCTGCCCGCCGGGTCCAGCGGCGTGCCCGTGCCCACGGCGAGCACCCCGCGCAGGTGGTCGCGGCGCCCGATCGTCTGCAGCGTCACACCGCCGCCGTCGTCGAGCCGGAGTCCCGCTCGGCTGCCGCGGGTCAGCGCGTGCCTCGCGGCCGCGGCGACCGCCTCCTCCGCCGGCACGTCGAGCCGGGTGGGCAGGTGCACCCTCTGCCCGGCCGCGTCGTAGAGGGCGACCCAGCAGTCCAGCTGCCGCTCCAGCTCGGTGAGGATCGCCGCGAGCCCGTCCGGCCGCAGCGCCGCGCGGGCGACCCGCCGCTGCGCCTCGAGCGACCACTCCAGCCGCTCGCGCTGCTCCCGCGAGATCACGTCGGCGACGAAGCGGATGATCCCCATGAACGGAGTCAGGTCCGCCACCTCCAGCAGCGGCAGGCCCTGGCGGTCGCACGCCGTGACGAGAGCGGCGGGCACCTCGTCGTGCACGATGCGGGTGGCGAAGCCGAGCGCGCGGATGCCGCGGCCGCGCAGCCGGGCGACGTACTCCTCCGAGAACTCGGCGCTGTCGTGCCCGGTGAAGTGGACGCCGTCGGTCAGCAGCAGCTGGCCCGACTCGAGCCAGGGCGTCGGATCGACGAGGTCCGAGGAGTGCGCCCAGACCAGAGGAGCGTCGAGATCGGCCTCGTCGTGGACGCCGGCGAGCACGCGGAGGCGGAAGGCCGGTTCGGCCAGCAGATCGCGGACGGTCGCGGGCATGCGCGGCTCCCTTCGACGTTCCGTCCATCGTAGGGTCCGCGGATCGACGGATCCGCACGCCCGCTTCCGAGGCGCGCGCGGCACGATGGGGAGCATGACGTCCTCGACCGCCCCCACCGTCCGCGACAACGCCTCGGTCACCGCCGCCGACCGGTCCCGCGTGTTCCACTCCTGGTCGGCGCAGGGCGCGCTGAACCCGCTGCCGATCGCAGGCGGTCTCGGCGCCGAGGTCTGGGACGTCGACGGCACCCGCTACCTCGACTTCTCGAGCCAGCTCGTGAACGTCACCATCGGCTACCAGCACCCGAAGGTCGTCGCCGCGATCCAGGAGCAGGCGGGCGTCCTCACCACCGTCGGCCCCGCCTACGCGAACGAGACCCGCGCCGAGGCGGCCCGCCTGATCACCGAGCGGGCGCCCGAGGGCATGGAGAAGGTCTTCTTCACCAACGGCGGCGCGGACGCGAACGAGAACGCGATCCGCATGGCGCGGCTGTTCACCGGCCGCGACAAGGTCGTCTCGCTGTACCGCTCGTACCACGGCAACACGGGAGCGGCGATCGTCTCGACCGGCGACTGGCGCCGCATCCCGAACGAGTACTCCCGCGGGCACGTGCACGCCTTCGGGCCCTACCTGTACCGCAGCGAGTTCTGGGCCGAGACCCTCGAGCAGGAGTGCGAGCGCGCCCTCCACCACCTCGAGCGCGTCGTGCAGGCGGAGGGGCCGGAGTCGATCGCCGCGTTCCTCCTCGAGACCATCCCCGGCACCGCCGGCGTGCTCACCCCGCCGCCCGGCTACCTCGCGGGTGTGCGCGAGATCGCCGACCGGTACGGCATCCAGCTGATCCTCGACGAGGTCATGGCGGGCTTCGGCCGCACGGGGGAGTGGTTCGCCTTCGACGCCTTCGACGTGCGCCCCGATCTGATCACCTTCGCGAAGGGCGTGAACTCCGGCTACGTCCCGATCGGCGGCGTCGTCATCTCGGATCCGATCGCCCACCACTTCGACGAGCGCGTCTTCCCCGGCGGTCTCACCTACTCGGGCCACCCGCTCGCCGCGGCCAGCGTCGTCGCGACGCTCGAGGCGATGGAGGAGGAGGGGATCGTCGACAACGCGCGCACCATCGGCTCGGAGCACCTGGCCCCCGGCCTGGCGGCGCTCGAGGCGAAGCACGACCTGATCGGCGAGGTCCGGGGCTCCGGAGTGTTCTGGGCGCTGGAGCTGGTCACCGACCGGGCCGCGCGCACCCCGCTGCCGGCGGCCTCCGTCGCCCGCCTCAAGGCCGACCTGCTGTCCCGCGGCCTCCTGCCCTTCACCGCCGACAACCGGATCCACGTGGTCCCGCCGGCCGTCATCACTTCCGCCGAGGTCGCCCGCGGCCTCGGCATCCTCGACGACGCCCTCACCGCCTTCAGCGGCTGACCGCACTCCGTTCCGCAGGCGGCGGCGTCCTCGCGAGGCGTGTCCGGGGATCCGCGTTCCAGCGGATCCCCGTCGCCGTGCGCATCCCGCTCATCGAGACCCGGCCCCGCGCCCGGGCCGACTGCGGGACGCCGCGAATGCAGCGGCGCCGTCGCGAGGCGTGTCCGGGGATCCGCGTTCCAGCGGATCCGCGTCGCCGTGCGCGTCCCGCTCCTCGGGACCCGGCCGCGCGCTCGGGCCGACTGCGGGACGCCGCGCGGGGAGCGGCGTCCTCGCGAGGCGTATCCGGGGATCCGCGTTCCAGCGGATCCGCGTCGCCGTGTGCGACCCGCTCCTCGGGACCCGGCCCCGCGCTGGAGCCGACTGCGGGATGCCGCGAAGGGAGCGGCGTCTTCGCGAGGCGTATCCGGGGATCCGCGTTCCAGCGGATCCGCGTCGCCGTGCGCGACCCGCTCCTCGGGACCCGGCCCCGCGCTGGAGCCGACTGCGGGACGCCGCGCGGGGAGCGGCGTCCTAACCAGCACTGTGCAAGGCGAACGCCGTCACGAACCCGAGGACCGCGTACAGCCCGGTGAGCACGTCGTCGCGGTCGAACGCCTCGGGGATCATCGTGTTCGAGATCATGGCGAGGATCGCGCCGGCGGCGACGGTCGTCACGAAGGCCACGACCGCGCCCGGTGCGGTGGCGAAGACCAGGAAGCCGACCAGCGCCGCGGCGGCCGAGATCGCGGCGATCCCGCCCCAGACGGTGAAGACGTAGCGGGCGGAGCGGCCGTCGGCTTTCATGCCGACCGTCGAGGACAGGCCCTCGGGGAGGTTCGAGATCGCGACCGCGGCGACGATGGGCACGCTGATCGCCGCTCCCGCTCCGCCCTGGGCGACCGAGAGGCCGAGCACGATCGATTCGGGGACCCCGTCGATCAGGGCGCCGGCCGCGATGGCCGCGCCTCCTCCTCCGCCCGACCCCTTCGCGCTCTTGCGGTTCCCCGCGCCGGCGCGGGTGAGCAGCGCGTCCGCGCCGACGAAGACGACGGCTCCCGCGAGCGTGCCGAGGATCGTCGGGAGCAGTCCTCCGTCGTCCGCCGCCTCCTGCACGAGCTCGTAGGCGAGCGCCGAGATCAGCACCCCTGCTCCGAACGCGGAGATCGCGGCGGTGAGCTTCGGGGGCACGCGCACGAACCAGGCGAGCGCGGCGCCGATCAGGAGGGTGGCGCCGCCGATGGCGCCGCTGGCGAGGGCGAGGGTCCAGGGAGGCACGGCTCCACCCTGGCACCGGCGGTGTCCGGCCGCGGCGGGCTTGACGGGGGCGCTCCGGCGGCGCTCGACCCGCCTCCGCCCGCCCCGACAGCTGTCGTGCAGGCGTCGGGCCGCGATGCCCGGCCGATCCTCGGCGATGGACGGCCGCTCGGGCCGGGCGTCCCCGTAAACTGCCGGAATGGCGGAGTTCAGCGCGAGTGTTTTCCAGAACGAGTTCCTCTCGGACGGCGCCACCGACGTGCACGCCATCGTCACGGTGACCGCGTCCGGCACGGGGGTCGCCGGGTCCGACGGGGCCGCGGCCGAGATCATCATCGTGGACTGCTCCGGATCGATGACCGGCGAGAACATGACGGCCGCGAAGCGCGCCGCCGCCGTGGCCGTCGACCAGATCCTGGACGGCACCTTCTTCGCCGTCGTGGCCGGATCCGAGCGCGCCGACCGCGCCTTCCCCTACCCCAACGCCACCGTCTCGATGGTGCGGATGGAGCCGGGGGCGCGGGCCGCGGCGAAGGAGGCGATCGGCTACCTCCAGGCCGACGGCGGCACCGCGATGGGCACCTGGCTGACCCTCGCCCGCCAGCTGTTCGCGACCGTGCCGGAGGCGACGCAGAGGCACGCGATCCTCCTCACCGACGGCAAGAACGAGCACGAGTCGCGGATGCAGCTGGACGCGGCGATCCGCGCGGCGTCGGGCGACTTCCAGTGCGACGTGCGCGGCGTCGGCTCCCGTTGGATCGTCGAGGAGGCGCGCACCATCGCGAGCGCCCTGCTGGGCACCGTGGGCCTGATCGCGAACCCGGCCGACATGGCCGCCGACTTCGAGTCGCTGATGCGGGCGTCGATGGGCCGGGGAGTCGCCAACGGCGAGCTCCGCGTCTGGACTCCGCAGGGCGCGCAGCTGCTCTTCGTCCGCCAGGTCGCTCCGAACCTCGAGGACCTCAGCTCCCGGCGGAACGCCGTGAACCCGCTCACCGGCGCCTACCCGACCGGCGCCTGGGGCGACGAGTCGCGGGAGTACCACGTGGCGGTCCGGGTCGCGTCGAAGCCGGTCGGCTCGGAGCAGCTCGCCGCGCGGGTGCAGCTCAGCGTGCGCGACGAGGTGGTCGCCTCCGCCCTGGTGAAGGCGCGCTGGACGGACGACTCCGCCCTGACCGCCCGCATCGACCCCGCCGTCGCCCACTACACCGGCCAGACCGAGCTCGCCTCGGCGATCCAGGACGGGCTCGCAGCCAAGGCGCGGGGCGACGAGGCGACCGCCACGGTCAAGCTCGGGCGCGCGGTGCAGCTCGCCTCCGTCACCGGGAACGACGAGGCGACCGCGAAGCTGCGGAAGGTCGTCGAGATCGACAACCCGAACGAGGGCACCGTGCGGCTCAAGCGCGGCGTGGACCGCCTCGACGAGATGGCGCTGGACACCGCGTCGACCAAGACCACGCGGGTGCGCAAGTGAGCTTCCGCTGCCCCGAGGGGCACACCTCGCAGTCCGGCGACTACTGCGACGTCTGCGGGGCGCCCATCGGTGCCGCTGCGGCCCCGTCGCCCGCTCCCGCCGCGCCGACCACCGCGATCCCGACCGGCCCCTCGGTCTGCCCGCACTGCTCGTTCCCGAACGAGCCCGGCGCCCTGTTCTGCGAGAACTGCGGCTACGACTTCACGACCGGCTCCCTCCCCGAGGCCGATCCGTTCACCTCCTCCGGCGCCGTCCGCGCTCCGGGCGAGGTCGGCGGCTCCGCGACGCCGTCGGGGGACCCGGCCCAGCACCTGGGCGAGGCGCCCGCGCCGCAGGCCGATCCCGCGGCTCCGACCGAGCTGGTCCCGGAGCAGGAGGCCGGCTTCGACACCCCCGTCGCGACCGCGCCGCCCGCCGCTCCGCCGACCGAGGTGATCCCGGAGGCCCCTGCACCCGAGGCCGCAGCCCCCGACGCGGCACCCGAGGCCTCAGCGTCGGAGGAGGAGGCCGCGTCCGCGCCGGCCACCGGCTCCGCCCGCCCCGCCGCCGCCTCCGCGGACCCGGACCGCCCGTGGATCGCCGAGCTCTGGGTCGACCCGGAGTGGTACGCCGAGCAGCGCGCCGACGGCCCCATGCCCTCGCCCGGCCCGCCCGCGACCGTCGTCCTCCGCGAGCGGACCCTGCTCGTCGGCCGCCCGTCCGTCTCCCGCGGCATCTCGCCGCAGGTGGACTGCGGCTCCGACTCCGGTGTCTCGCGGCGCCACTGCCAGCTGAGCACCGACGGCTACCGCTGGTGGGTCGAGGATCTGCAGTCGGCGAACGGCACGTACCTCGCCCCGGCCGGGGCTGCGCTCCCGCAGTCGCCGATCGCCGCCGGTCAGCGCCGCGAGGTCGAGGAGGGCGATCGGATCTACGTGGGCGCCTGGACGCGGATCGTGCTCCGTCCCGCGTTCCCCGGCGAGGCCTAGGGCCCCGCGCCCGGTCGTTCAGCGACCGGCGAGCGCTCCGAGCATCCACGACAGCGCCGCGATCGCGCCGACGCCGACCACGCTCGAGCCGATGATCACGGAGCGCCGGATCCGTGCCGCGCGCGAGTCCGAGGCGGTCGGCGCGCCCGAAGCCGAGCCCGTCGTCATCCCGCCGCGGAGCCGGTGCGCGACCTCGTCGGCGGTCGGACGCTTCTCCGGGTCCCTCTGTGTCATCGAGGTCAGCAGCGCCCGCCACTCCGCCGGCAGGGTGTCGGGCACGGAGGGGCTGCGGTGGAGGCGGGCGATCGCCGCCTCGAGGACGGTGCCCGAGTACTCCCGGTGACCGGTGATCGCCTCGAGGAGGACCAGGCCGAGGGAGAAGACGTCGCTCGCTCCGCTGATCGGCTCGCCCGCGACCTGCTCCGGGCTGACGAAGCTCGCGGTGCCGATCACGACGCCGTCGCTGGTCAGGCGGGAGCCGTCCATGAAGTGGGCCACGCCGAAGTCGGTGAGCTTGGCGGTGCGGGTGTAGCCGCTGGAGGCGACCTCGCTGACCAGGATGTTCGCGGGCTTCACGTCGCGGTGCACGACGCCGCGCTCGTGCAGGTAGGCCAGGGCCTCGGCGAGCTGCGTGCCGATCGCAGCGACCTCCGCCGCCGGGAGGGGGCCGGACTCGAGCCGCGCCTCCATCGTGGGGTCGGCGACGAGCTCCATCACGACGTAGCGGCGGACCTCGCCGCCGAAGTTGTGCAGCCCCGCGTCGAAGAGGTTGACGATGCCCGGGTGGGCGAAGGAGCTCAGCATCCGCACCTCGCGCTCCTGGCGGGCCACGTCCTCGGGGTTCGAGGCCTCCGCGCGGAACACCTTCACGGCGACCTCGCGCTGCACGGTCTCGTCGCGGGCCCGGTAGACCGAGCCCATCCCGCCGGAGCCGATGCGCTCGATCAGGTAGTAGCGGCCGGCCACCTTCTGCTGGGCGGCGTTCGCGGCGACGGTACTCATGGCGATCCCGCCTTCCGCTCGAACGGTGCGCTCCGGAGCGCACGAGGTGGGCGCCTGCGACGACGGTACCGCGGGGCGGCGCCGGCCGGGTCGGCGGAACGGGGGGATTGACACTCCCGGCCCCGGACGGGGGGACGAATGGCCGCTCAGCGCACCGATCCGCACCCCCCCGCCGCGGGGTCAGCGGAGGCCGCTGCGCGCGAAGCCCTGCACGAAGTAGCGCTGGAACACCAGGAACAGCACCACCATCGGCACGACGTTCACCAGGGCGAACGCCATGGTCGCTCCGTAGTCGCTGCCGAACTGCCCCTGGAGGAAGAGCAGCCCGATCGGGAGCGTGAACAGCGCGTTCTCCTTCAGGGCGATGAGCGGCCAGGCGAAGTCGTTCCAGGAGCCGAGCAGCGACATGAAGAAGAGCACGGCGATGAGCGGCTTCGAGAGGGGGAGGACGATGGCCGTGAACACGCGGAAGTGCCCGGCGCCGTCGATGCGGGCCGCCTCGATCAGGTCCCGCGGGATCGCGAGGATGAACTGCCGCGCCAGGAACAGCCCGAACGCCGATGCCGCCGTCGGCAGGATCACCGCCCAGTAGCTCCCGTAGAGGCCGAGGTCGGTGACGAGCCGGAACAGCGCCACCATGATCACCTGCACGGGCAGGGTGAGCGTCGACAGGGCCAGGAGGAAGAGCACTCCGGATCCGCGGAACCGCAGCTGCGCGAAGGCGTAGCCGCCGAGCAGGTTGATCGTCACGGTGATCAAAGCGGTGACCAGGCTGATCGCGAGGGAGTTGCCGAACCAGGTCGCCACGGGGAACGACGAGAACACGCGCTCGAAGTTCACCAGCGTCAGCTCGCGCGGCCAGAGGCGGAGGGTGCCGCCGAGCAGCTCGGACCGCGAGGAGAACGCGACGACGACCATCCAGTACAGCGGGAAGACGATGACCACCGAGACGGCGAGGGCGAGGGCGAGGCGGAGCAGGCGCGAGGTGCGCGACGTGCGGATCATTCGACGAGGTCCCTCGAGCGGTTGGTGCGCCACTGCACCGCGGTGAAGATCATGGTCAGGATCAGCAGCACGATGCCGATGGCCGCGGCGTAGCCCTGGTCGCGGGTGACGAACCCGGTGTCATAGGCGTAGGTCACGAGCACCGAGGTCGCGTTCTGCGGTCCGCCGCCGGTGAGCACGAAGACGATGTCGAACACCTGGAACGAGTAGATGACGTTGAGGATGAGCAGGAAGAACGACGACGGGCCGACCAGCGGCAGCGTCACGTGGCGGAACTGCTGCCACGCGTTCGCTCCGTCGAGCCGGGCCGCCTCGTAGAGCGCCGGGTTCACCCCCTGCAGCCCCGCCAGGTAGATCAGCATGTTGAAGCCGGTGCGCCACCACAGGGTGACGAGCACCACGGAGGCGAAGGCCGCCGCTCCGCCGGACTGCCAGGCGATGCGGGGGAGGCCGATCGTCTGGAGCATGCCGTCGAGCACGCCGCTGTTCTCGTCGAAGATCAGCACGCCCATCAGCGCCGTCGCCACGCCGGAGACCGCCATCGGCAGGATGAGGATGCTGCGGAACACCGGCCGCGCGGGCAGCACCGAGTTCATCAGCACCGCCGCGCCGAGGCCCAGCGCCATCGAGAGCGGGGTCACGATCAGGGTGAACAGCGCCGTGTTCAGCGTCGAGCGCCAGAAGAGGCCGTCGCCGAGCAGCCGCGCGTAGTTGTCGAGTCCGACGAAGACGCCGTCGCCGAAGCCGTTCGTGCGCTGGAAGCCGATCAGGAACGCGCCGCCCAGGGGGACGAACACGAACAGCCCGAGCATCAGCAGGTTCGGCGCGAGGAACGCGTAGGCGGCCGCCGTCTCGCGGGCGGGGGCGCGGGAGGTGCGCCGGGGGCGGGCGGTCACCGCCTCCGGCGCGAGGACCGACCGGCTCACTGCGTCGCGGCCGCGATGCCGGAGGTGAGGCCGGCGATGGTGTCCTCGGTGCTGCGCCCGCCGACGAAGGCCTGCTCCAGCTGCTCCTTGAGCACCGTGATGATCGCGGCCATGTCGGGCGAGGCGACCTGCGCCGAGTCGGACGCCTGGACGGTGCCCGCCTGGCCGAGGAACACCTCGGCGAGCTCGGGGCGCACGGCGAACTCGATGCCCGACTCCGTGAGGTCGCGGCGAGTGGGGAGGAGCGAGGCGCCGGCGCAGAAGTCGCGCATCGCCTCCTCCTCCGTCACGAACGCGAGGAAGGAGGCGGCCAGCTCCGGGTTCTTCGCGGCCTTGGTCGCGACGAGGGCGTTGCCGCCGAAGTCGCCGCCTCCGCGCACGTTGCGCGGGGAGTAGGTGGCGCCCCACTCGAAGTCGAGGGTGGAGTCGGCGTCGGGGATGAGGAACGCGCCGGCGAAGGTCATCGCGGTGGTCTGCGAGTACCAGAGGTCGCTGGCGTAGGTGGTCGCCTGCACAGAGCTGCTCGGCGGCACGAGGCCGTCGGTGAAGAAGCTGCGGCTGAAGTCGATCGCGGCGCGGCCGGCGGCGGAGTCGATCGCGGGCCCGGACAGGTCCTCGGTGAGGAAACGGCCGTCGGCCTGGAAGAGCAGGCTGAGCCAGCGCGTGACGCCGTTGCCCTGCCAGTTGTAGGCGAAGGGGTAGCGCTCGGCGGGGAGCGAGGCGCGCAGCTTCCGCCCGACCTCGGTGAACTCCTCCCAGGTCCACGCCTCCTCGGGCGAGGCGGGGAAGGAGGTGACGCCCGCGTCGGCCAGCACCTGCGTGTTGTAGAGGATCAGCGAGGTGTCGGTGTGGTGGGGGACGCCGAAGGGGCTCCCGCCGCTCTGCACTGCGGCCCAGGCCGGATCGGTGAACCGCTCGGCGACGTCGGAGTCGAGGAAGCCCGACAGGTCCAGGAGCTGGTCGCGGCCGGCGTAGCTGCCGAACGTGTAGTACGGGACCCGGAAGACGTCCGGCGGGTTCCCCGCCTGCAGCTGCGCGTCGATGTTGGTGAACATCTGCTCGTACGGGACCGCGTTGAGGCTCACGGTGGCGCCGGCGTTCGCCGTCTGGAACGCGTCGATCGCGCGCTGGAAGCCGGCCAGCTCGGCGTCGGTGCCCCAGGTGGTGAAGGTGAGGGTGTCGCTGCCGGCGCTCGCCGCGGGGCCCGCGGGGGCGAAGCCGCAGCCGGAGAGGACCGGGACGGAGGCGGCGACGCCGAGCGCTCCGAGGAAGCGGCGGCGGTCGAGGACCGCGCGTCCGAGCTGCGAGAGGTCGAGAGCCCCCGCGGGGAGCCCCTTGCTGGTCAGGCCCATGACGGCCTCCTTCCGGGGGCCAGCGGCAGGCTCCCGGGGGCAGGCTATTCCGGCAGGGCCGCGGGAATCGCGGCTGGACGGATCGGCCGATCCATGAGAGGAGCGGCCGATCCGCGCGGCGGGCGTTCAGCCGCGGCGGCCGAGCATCCCCTCGAACGAGCCGTCGAGCGCCCACGGGTCGGGCGTGGAGCCCGAGCGGGAGGAGCGGGCGGCTTGATCGGCCAGCTCGCGTCCGGCGCGCTCGATGCGCGAGGGCAGCGCCCGTCCGTCCTCGGTCGCGCCGCCCCAGTCGTCCGTCGCCGCGAACACGGTGGTCGCGAGGGGCGCCGCGTGCAGGTAGGTGAAGAGCGGGCGCATCGCGTAGTCGACGGCCAGGGAGTGGCGGGGGGACCCGCCCGTGGCCGCCAGCAGCACGGGCAGACCGCGCAGCGCCTCGGTGTCGAGTACGTCGACGAACGACTTGAAGAGCCCGCTGTAGCTGGTGGTGAAGATCGGCGTCACGGCGATCAGGCCGTCGGCGCCGGCGACCGCGTCGAGCGCGGTCTGCAGTGCGGGGCTCGCGAAGCCGGTGAGGAGGTTGTTCGTGACGTCGTGCGCGAGGTCGCGCAGCTCCACGACGCTCCGCTCGACGGCGAAGCCCTGCTCGGTGAGGGAGGACTCGGCGGCGTCGGCCAGGCGGTCGGCGAGCAGCCGGGTCGAGGACGGCTGGCTGAGGCCGGCCGAGAGGACGGTGATCCTGCGGGTGTCCATGGAGAGCTCCTGACTAGACGGTGACGGGCTCGGCCGCGGGCTGCGCGTCGCGCGCGGCCACGAGGGAGGCGTGGGTGGGGGCGTCGGGCACGTGCGAGGGGCGGCCCTCGGCGAAGCCGGCGCGGAGGGCGGGGAGGATCTCGCCGAGCATGTCCATCTGCTCCAGGACGGTCTTCAGCGGGAGTCCCGCGTGGTCCATCAGGAAGAGCTGGCGCTGGTAGTCGCCGACGTACTCGCGGAAGCCGAGGGTGCGGTCGATGATCTGCTGCGGGGAGCCGACGGTGAGCGGGGTCTGCTCCGTGAAGTCCTCGAGCGAGGGGCCGTGGCCGTAGACGGGGGCGTTGTCGAAGTAGGGGCGGAACTGCGAGACCGCGTCCTGCGAGTTCTTCGCCAGGAAGATCTGCCCGCCGAGGCCGACGATCGCCTGGTCGGCGGTCCCGTGGCCGTAGTGCTCGAAGCGCTGGCGGTAGAGCTGCACCATCTTCTGGGTGTGCGAGGCGGGCCAGAAGATGTGGTTCGCGAAGAAGCCGTCGCCGTAGTAGGCGGCCTGCTCGGCGATCTGCGGGGAGCGGATCGATCCGTGCCACACGAACGGCGCGACACCGTCGAGGGGGCGCGGGGTCGACTGGAAGCCCTGGAGGGGGGTGCGGAACTGGCCCTCCCAGTCGACGAAGTCCTCGGTCCACAGGCGGTGCAGCAGGTCGTAGTTCTCGATCGTCAGCTCGATGCCGCGGCGGATGTCCTTACCGAACCACGGGTAGACGGGGCCGGTGTTGCCGCGGCCGAGCATCAGGTCGACGCGGCCGCCGGCGAGGTGCTGGAGCATCGCGTAGTCCTCGGCGAGCTTCACGGGGTCGTTCGTGGTGATGAGGGCCATCGCGGTGGAGAGCGTGATCCTCTCGGTCTTCGCCGCGAGGTAGCCGAGCGTGGTGGTGGGGGAGGAGGACCAGAACGGCGGATTGTGGTGCTCGCCCAGGGCGAAGACGTCGAGGCCGATCTCCTCCGCCTTCAGCGCGATCGCGAGGGTCGCCTGGATCTTCTCGGACTCGGACGGGGTCCGTCCGGTCGTGGGGTCGGTCGTGATGTCGCTGACCGTGAAGATGCCGAACTGCATCAGGCGCTCCTTCTGTCCTCCGGCCCGGTGGGGCCTGGTCCATGCGTTTGCATGTACATCCTCATTCAACCACGTGCGGCCGGATCTATTCCCGTGGATCCCCGGGCCTCCGCCGGCCTGTCGGAGGACGGCGCCGGTGCCGTGCCCGGACGTCGCCGACCCGCCCCGCTCGCCCCGCGGCCGCCCGAAACATCCCCGCAATACGCCCCGCACTAGAGTCGTGCCATGGGTGACCTCTTCGACGGATACGGGTCCCAGAAGGTCGAGCGGCCCGACACGGGCGCCACCCCCTGGGACGAGATGTTCGCCGACGTGGCGTCGACTGGAGGCCCCGACGGGGTCCGCGGCGCCTACCGCGACATCTACTCCTCGCTCGCGCGGATGACCCAGGAGGAGCTGCGCGGCCGCACCGACGCGCTCGCCTCCTCCTACCTAGCGCAGGGCGTCACCTTCGACTTCGCGGGGGAGGAGCGGCCGTTCCCCCTCGACGCCGTCCCCCGGGTGATCGAGCGCGCCGAGTGGAACGAGGTGCAGACCGGCATCAAGCAGCGGGTCCGTGCTCTCGAGGCGTTCCTCGCCGACGTCTACGGCCCGCAGAACGCCGTGGCCGACGGCGTCATCCCCGCCGGGCTGATCTCGAGCTCCAGCCACTTCCACCGGCAGGCCGCGGGCATCGTCCCCGCGAACGGCGTGCGGATCCAGGTGTCCGGGATCGACCTGATCCGCGACGAGAAGGGCGGCTGGCGGGTCCTCGAGGACAACGTCCGCGTGCCCTCCGGCGTCTCCTACGTCATCTCGAACCGCCGGGTGATGGCGCAGACGCTGCCCGAGCTGTTCGTCTCGATGCGGGTGCGCCCGGTCGGCGACTACCCGAACAAGCTGCTGCAGGCCCTCCGCGCCTCCGCCCCCGAGGGCGTCGACGACCCGACCGTGGTCGTGCTCACCCCGGGCGTCTACAACTCCGCCTACTTCGAGCACACCCTCCTCGCCCGCCTCATGGGCGTCGAGCTGGTCGAGGGCCGCGACCTGTTCTGCACGGGCGGCAAGGTGTTCATGCGCACCACCTCCGGCCCGACCCGGGTCGACGTGATCTACCGCCGCGTGGACGACGAGTTCCTCGATCCGCTGCAGTTCCGCGCCGACTCGATGCTCGGCTCGCCCGGGCTGATGCTCGCGGCCCGGCTCGGGAACGTCACGATCGCCAACGCGGTCGGCAACGGCGTCGCCGACGACAAGCTCGTCTACACGTACTTGCCCGACCTCATCCGCTACTACCTCTCGGAGGAGCCGGTGATCAAGAACGTCGACACGTGGCGGCTCGAGGATCCGGGAGCGCTCGAGGAGGTGCTCGACCGCCTCGACGAGCTCGTCGTGAAGCCGGTCGACGGCTCCGGCGGCAAGGGCCTGGTCGTCGGGCCGGCCGCCTCGGCGAAGGAGCTCGCGGAGCTGCGCTCCCGCCTCCAGGCCGACCCGCGCGGCTGGATCGCGCAGCCGGTCGTGCAGCTCTCCACCATCCCCACCCTCGTCGACGACGGGATGCGCCCCCGGCACGCCGACCTGCGGCCCTTCGCCGTGAACGACGGCACCGACGTCTGGGTGCTGCCCGGCGGCCTGACCCGCGTCGCGCTCCCCGAGGGGCAGCTCGTCGTCAACTCGTCGCAGGGCGGCGGATCGAAGGACACCTGGGTGGTCGGCCTCGAGGAGGCGCGCAGCGCCGATCCCGAGGCGCGCGACATCCAGGCGCTCGTCGCCGAGCAGGCCGCGGTCACCAGCTCCATCCCGATCGTCTACCCGCTCAACCACACGCCCGACCACTCGCCGCAGGACGCGCCGAACACCGACCAGGACCAGCAGCAGCAGCAGACGCTCGCGGCGGGGGAGGACGACTGATGCTCTCCCGGATCGCCGAGTCGCTGTTCTGGATCGGCCGCTACATCGAGCGGTCCGATGGCACCGCCCGCATCCTCGACGTCCACCTCCAGCTCCTGCTCGAGGACCCGTGGATCGACGAGGACACGGCCTGCCGCTCGCTCCTGTCGGTGATGGGCTCGACCCCGCCCGACGATATGCGCGAGATCACCCGCGCCGACGTGCTGGCGATCCTCGCGATCGACCGCACGAACCCCGCCTCGATCGCCTATTCGCTCGGCGCGGCCCGCGAGAACGCCCGCCGGGCGCGCGAGATCGTCTCGACCGAGCTCTGGGAGTGCCTCAACACCACGCGCACCCGGATGCCGCGCCGCGTCTCGGGCGAGCGGGTGTCGGAGTTCTTCAGCTGGGTGCGCGAGCGCTCCGCCCTCGCCGTCGGCATCATCGAGTCGGCGACCTCGCGCGACGAGGCCTGGCAGTTCTTCACCCTCGGCCGCTCGATCGAGCGCGCCGACATGACCGCCCGCCTGCTCGCCACCCGCTCGCTGACCGAGGCGAGCGGCCCCTCCTGGACCACGATCCTCCGCTCCTGCGGCGCCTACGAGGCGTACCTGCGCACCTACCGGGGCGTGCCGAGCGCGCGGAACGCGGCCGAGTTCCTCCTCCTGGACCGGCTGTTCCCGCGCTCGATCCTCTTCTCGGTCTCGCGGGCGGAGGCGTGCATGCGCGACATCGAGCCGCGCACCGGCCGCATCGGCCACTCCGGCGACGCGCAGCGCGTCCTCGGGCGGATCCGCAGCGAGCTGGAGTTCCGGCCGATCACCGACATCCTCGAGGACCTGCCGCGGCACATGGACAGCGTGCAGGAGGCGACCTCGGCCGCGTCCGAGGCGATCCGCCAGCGGTACTTCCCCACCAACGTCATGCCGAGCTGGATCGGGGAGGCGCTGTGAGCAGGCTGCGCATCAGGCACACCACGGGCTTCACCTACGCGGGGGACGTGGTCGCGTCCTACAACGAGGCGCGGATGCTCCCCGCCTCCTCGGACGGGCAGCTGGTGCTGTTCTCGAACCTCGACATCCGGCCGGTGACCTCGGTCCACGCCTACACCGACTACTGGGGCACCCGCGTCTCGTCGTTCGACGTGCTCGACGCCCACCGCGAGCTCTCGCTGACGGCGACCTCGCTCGTCGAGATCCGGCCGAAGCAGCACCCCGACCACCCGACCGGGTGGGATCAGCTGTCCGAGCAGGTCGAGACGCGCACCGAGTACGTGGAGCAGTCGAAGCAGACCCACCGCACCGCGCCGCCGGAGGACCTCGCGGCGATGGCGCGGTCGCTCGCGGACGAGGCGGCCGGCCCGTGCGAGGCCGCGCTCACGATCGCCGAGACGATCGGCCGGGCGATGACCTACCGGCAGGGCGTCACCGGCGTGCACTCCACCGCGACGGAGTCGTGGACCGCGCGCGAGGGCGTCTGCCAGGACATCACGCACATCGTCCTCGGGGCGCTGCGCTCGGTGGGCATCCCGGCGCGCTACGTCTCGGGCTACCTGCACCCCAAGCCGCACGCCGAGATCGGCGAGACCGTGGTGGGGGAGTCCCACGCGTGGGTCGAGTGGTTCTGCGGAGGAGCCTGGCGCGGCTACGACCCGACGAACCTGATCGACATCGGCGACCGCCACGTCATCGTCGGCCGCGGCCGCGACTACAACGACATCGCGCCGCTGCGCGGGGTGTTCGCCGGGCCCCGCTCGTCGAAGCTCTTCGTCCGCGTCGAGATCACCCGCGAGGCCTGAGGGCGGGCGGCGGTCGCGCCCCGCGTCGGGGGCGACCCGTCGAGTGGGCGGTCCGCGGATCCGCCCGGCGTGCGGACCGGCCGACGGAGCCTAGGCGCGCGGGCGCAGCAGGGGGACTCCGCCGGTGGCGGGCAGAGCCTCCGGCCCGGGGGCCGCGAGCCGGGCGGCGCGGCGCAGGCGGAGGTGGAAGGCGAGTCCGATGGCGGCCGCCGCGATCCCGGAGGCGGCACCGACCAGCATCGCCTGGCGCGGACCGTAGGCGTTCGCGACCCAGCCGATCAGCGGTGCGCCGATCGGGGTGCCGCCGACGAAGATGGCCATGTACAGCGCCATGACCCGGCCCCGCATCTCGGGGGCGGTCGAGAGCTGCACGTAGCCGTTGGCCGAGGTCATCAGCGTCTGCGCCGCGATGCCGACGAAGGGGAGCAGGATCGCGAACGCCCAGACCGTCGGCATGACGCCGGCCAGCGCGAGCGCGACGCCGAACGCGGCGGAGGCGCCGACGATGAGCCGGAGCCTCGGGCGATCGCGGCGAGCCGAGAGGAGCGCCCCCAGCACCGAGCCGACGGCGATCGCGGAGGAGAGGAGGCCGAACTCGCTCGCCCCCATGTCGAACTCGACCGTCGCCATCGTCGAGGCGAAGATCGGGAAGTTCAGGCCGAAGGTGCCGATGAGGAACACGATCGCGAGCACCACGAGGATGTCCGGCCGCTTCGAGACGTAGCGGAACCCCTCCAGCAGCGCACCCGGGCCGCGGGTGGCCCGCGGGGCGCTGCGGAGCTGGTCGCGGTGCAGCGCGCGCAGCGAGAGCAGGACGGCGAGGAAGCTCGCGGCGTTGAGGAGGAAGACCCAGCCGGAGCCGACCGCGGCGATGAGCACGCCCGCGAGGGCCGGTCCGATCATCCGCGCCGAGTTGAAGGAGGCCGAGTTCAGCGAGACGGCGTTGGTGAGGTCGCGCTCCTCGACCAGCGCCGAGACGAACGTCTGGCGCACGGGCGCGTCGATCGCCGCGGCGAAGCCGAGCAGCAGGGCGAAGAGGTAGACCATCCAGAGCTGGACGACCCCGGTCACGACGATGAGTCCCAGGCCGAGCCCGAGCGCGCCCATCGCGCCCTGGGTGGCCATCAGGAGCTTCCGCCGGTCGAAGCGGTCGGCGATGAAGCCGGAGAAGGGGACCATCACGAGCTGCGGTCCGAACTGCAGTGCCATGGTCACGCCGAGCGCCGTCGCGTCGTGGTCGGTCAGGTCGTTGATCACGATCCAGTCCTGGGCCGTCCGCTGCATCCAGGTGCCGACGTTCGAGACCATCGCGCCCGCGAACCAGATGCGGTAGTTCGGCACGGCGAGGGAGCGGAACATCGCGCTCATCGGTCGGCCACCGCGCGCAGGACCGCCGCCGCGTCGTGGAGCAGGCGCAGGTCCTCGGGAGGGAGCTCCTCGAGGCGCGCCACGAGCCACGCGTCGCGGCTGCGGCGCACGTCGAGCACCAGTGCGGTGCCGGCCCCGGTGGGGCGGATGCGGGTGACGCGGCCGTCGGCGGGGTCGGCGAGGCGCTCCGCGAGTCCTTCGTCGACCAGGCAGCCGACCGTGCGGGTCATCGAGGGCGGGCGGACCCGCTCCGCCTCGGCCAGCTCGCCGAGGGTCTTGGCGCCCTCGCGGTGCAGGAGTGCGAGCACGCTGAACTGCGGATCGCTGAGCTCGTGCTGGGCCTTCTCCTGCCGGAGCCGCCGTCCGAGCCGGCCGACCGCTGCCCGCACCTCGCCCGCGAGGGAGGTCAGCGGGAGATCGGTCTGCGGGGTCTCGGTCGATGGCACATAGTTAGCCTAACAAAAGAACTGCCCGCTCAGGCGGAGGTCCGCGCGGTCCGCACCGCTCCGATGCTCGCGGCGACCACGAGCGCGATCCCGACGGCCTCGACGGCGCTGAGGCGCTGGCCGAGCACGAGGAAGCCCGAGAGCGCGGCCGCCCCGGGGGAGAGCGACATCAGGATCGAGAAGGTGGAGGAGCGCAGGCGCCGCAGCGCCAGCAGCTCCAGCGCGTAGGGCACCGCGGAGGAGAGCACCGCCACGGCGAGCCCGAGGAGCAGCACCGGCGGCACCACCAGGGCGGGTCCGGCGGAGGCGATGCCGAACGGCAGCGACACGATCGCGCCGGCCGCCAGCGCCAGCGCGAGCCCGTCGATCCCCTGGAATCGCCCGCCGGTGCGGCCGGCGAAGACGATGTACGCGGCCCAGAGCACTGCGGCCCCCAGCGCGAAGCCGACGCCGACCGGGTCCAGCGCCGAGAACCCGCCCTGCGACAGGGTCACCACCCCGGCCAGCGCGAGCACCGCCCAGACCAGGCTCAGCACGCTCCTCCCGGCGATCACCGAGAGCGTCAGCGGCCCGAGCACCTCGAGGGTGACGGCGGCGCCCTGCGGGATCCGGGCGATGGCCTCGTAGTAGCAGGCGTTCATCCCGCCGAGGGCGAGACCGTAGGCGGCGACAGTGGCCCAGTCGCTCCGGCTGTGGCCGCGCAGCCGCGGACGGCAGACCAGGAGCAGCACGACGGCCGAGAACACCAGCCGGAGCGTGACGGTGCCGATCGGCCCCGCGGCGGGGAAGAGCAGTACGGCGAAGGAGGCGCCCAGCTGCACGCTCGCGACCGACCCGAGCACCAGGCCGATCGAGCCCGCGCTCGCCGGGCGCCGCTCCGGAGCGGCCGCTGCGCTCAGCTGGAGCGCCGCTGCGTCTGGACGGGCGGGACGTTGTAGCCGAGCAGGCCGACGCCGGTCGCATCCCAGCGCATCGTGGTCAGCGAGACGTTGTCGACCACCGGGAAGGTGTGCCGGTAGGTCTCGGGGTTGATGCCGAGGTAGGCGCACAGCAGGAGGCGGATGAGCGTGCCGTGCGCGACGACGAGCACGCGGCCGTCGGGGTGCTCGCGGTGGATGCGGGCGAGCGAGGTGTTCGCGCGGGCGACGGCGTCGAGGCCGGACTCGCCGCCGGGCATCGGCTGGATGGCCGGCGCCGCGACCCACGCGTGGTACTCGTCCGGGAAGCGCTTCTCCATCTCGTCGGTGGTCAGCCCCTCGCCCCGGCCGAAGTCGACCTCGACCAGCGCCGGGTCGGGCTGCAGCTCGAGGTGGGCCGCCCGCGCGGCGGGCACGGCGGTGCGCACGGCCCGGACCAGGGTGGAGGAGTACACCGCCTCGAGGTCGGCGTCGACGGCCCAGGCGGCCAGAGTCGCCGCCTGGTCCTGGCCCCGGGGGGTCAGCGCGATGTCGGAGGAGCCCGCGAAGCGGTTCTCGGAGTGCCAGACAGTCTCTCCGTGCCGGGCGAGGATCAGGGTCGTCACCCCCTGAGCCTACCGACCGTGCGGGCCAGTGGGCCCCGCGCTCAGGCGGCGGGGACGCCGTAGTGCGCGTCGACCATCACCGGGAGGTGGTCCGAGACGCCCTGGGGCAGCGTGGAGACCCGCTCGATCCGCACGGAGTCGCTGATCGCGAAGTCGAAGTGGCCGCTGAAGTAGCGGTAGCGCGCGTAGGTGGGGGAGTCGCTCCGCGAGACCAGGTAGCCGTTCCGGGTCATCCGGCGGTCGAGTCCGCGGAAGAACCACGGGTAGTTGTAGTCGCCGACCATCAGGGAGGGGGTGTCCGGCGCGTACTCGCGCAGCCGGTTGAGCGCCTCGTCGATCTGCTTGCGGCGCAGGGCGTTGCCGGCCGAGAGCGGAGCGGCGTGGAAGGACGAGACGGCGATCGATCCGCCGTCGCGGTCATCGAGGCGGACGGCCAGCAGGCGCTCGTGGGCGGGGGACATCACGCGGTCGTGCATGGACTTGCTGAGCTCGAACGCGGCGCTTCCGGAGAGCTCGAAGCGGTCCTGCGAGTAGTAGACGGCCAGGCCCAGGCGGTTGCGGGCCGTGACGGACGCGAGCCGGAGCGAGCCCACCTCCTGCGGCAGCTTCGTGGTGTCGCACTCCTGCAGGCACAGCACGTCGATGTCGTGGCGGGCGGCGAGGGGGGCGATCTCGGCGTGCGCTCGGTGCTCCCGGAGGTTGTAGGAGATCACGCGGAGGGCGCGTTCGGTCGGCTGCATTTCGCCAGTGTAGGGCGCGCCGCCCGAGCGCCGGCCGACCCTCCGGCGAACACGGAGGGACCTCCTCGGAACGCGGTCGGAACGTTCGCCGACCGGCCGGGGAGGTCCCTCGCGGAGCCGTGTCAGTGCTGCTCGGTGCCCGAGGCGTCGGTCTCGGCGTCGGTGCCGTGGACGCCGTCGGTGGGGCCCCAGTCGGGCAGCGGGGGGTTCTGCTCCTCGCCGTCGGCGCCGACGCCGTCGGCCAGGGGTGAGGCCGCGCCGCCGACCTCGTCGAGGCCCGCGGAGGTGCCGGTCTCGGTGGCGGGGTCGGGCGTGCGCGCGCCGTCGGTCGTGTCGGTGGGGGTGGGCTCGATGTCGTAGTCGGAGCTGCTCATGTACAGAAGCTACGACTCCGCCGCCCGCGGGGGCACCCCCTTGCGCTCCCGCGAACGACGGAGGCCCCCCGCACCGGGAAGGTGCGAGGGGCCTCCGAAGGGGGAGTGCTCAGCGTCCGTAGGCGGAGGCGGCGGGGCAGTCGAACGGGTCGCCGCCGGCCGACAGGCCGACCTTGTTGAGGTAGCGGACGACGATCGCGTACGACTCCATCAGCGAGGTCTCGGTGTAGGGGATCTGGTGGGTGGTGCAGTACTCCTTGGCGATGACCTGCGCACGGCGCAGCGCCGGGCGGGGCATGTTCGGGAAGAGGTGGTGCTCCACCTGGTAGTTGAGGCCGCCCATGTAGAGGTCGGTGAACCAGGTGCTGCGGATGCTGCGCGAGGTGAGGACCTGGCGGCGGAGGAAGTCGACGCGCGCCTCCTTCGGCAGCAGCGGCATGCCCTTGTGGTTCGGCGCGAACGAGGCGCCCATGTAGAGGCCGAAGACGCCCAGCTGCACGCCGACGAAGGCGAACGCCATGCCGAGGGGGAGGGCCCAGAAGACGACGGCGAGGTAGAGGCCGACGCGGGTGACGAGCATGGTGATCTCGACCCAGCGCTTGTCGACCTTGCCCTTGCCGAACACGGTGCGGAAGCCGTGCAGGTGCAGGTTGAGGCCCTCGAGCAGCAGGAGCGGGAAGAACGCGTAGCCCTGGCGGCGGGTGAGCCAGGCGTAGAGGCCGCGCGAGCGGGCCGCGTCCTCGGCGGTGAAGGAGACGACGTCGCGCTCGATGTCCGGGTCCTTGCCCAGCACGTTCGGGTTCGCGTGGTGGCGGCTGTGCTTGGTCATCCACCAGGAGTAGCTGATGCCGACGAAGAGGTTCGCGAGGGTGCGGCCGGCGACGTCGTTGGCCTTGCCGGACTCGAACACCTGGCGGTGCGAGGCCTCGTGGGCGAGGAAGGCGAACTGCGTCAGCACGATGCCGAGGGCGGCGGCGAGCAGGAGCTGGAACCAGGAGTCGCCCAGCAGGACGAAGCCGGTGACGATGCCGCCGAGCGCGAGGACCAGCGCGCCGAACATCGTGTAGTAGAAGCCGGTGCGGCGGCGGAGGAGCCCCGCGTCGCGGACCGTGCTGAGGAGACCGGAGTACTCGGTCGTCGGGTTGACGCGGCCGTCGGCGCGGGGGCGGGTGCGGACGACGCGGGGGGCGCCTCCGGTGACGGACGTGGTGGTGGGGGTGCTCATCGGCGCCTCGCTCTTCGTGGTGACCGTCGGCGTCGACGGTCTCTCGGCGAGCGATCCCGACGGGGGCGGTCCGCTCATGGTTCACCGCGTCGGTAGGGGCCGGACGCGGCATCAGGGCGACCGGGGTCAAGGGCAACCTGGTGTGAACACTACGGGGACGGCGGCGGCACCGCACCATGGCGATTGCCAGCCTTCGCTCCGCGCGTGTCGGGAAGGGGAGTGCGCCTCCGGCGGGACCGCCGGAGGCGCACGGGCTCAGGAGCCGATCGAGTCCTGCGGGCGGCCGGACTTGAGCGCGGCGAGGCGCGCCTCCACCTCGGTCATCTCGCCGAGGTCCTCGAGCGACTCGAACTGCGCGTCCAGGCTCGAGGAGGCGAGCTCCTCCGCGCCGCGGACGCGCGCCTCCTCGCGGCGGATCTTCTGCTCGAAGCGGCTCACCTCGCTCGTCGGGTCCATCAGGTCGATGCTCTTCACGGCGTCCTGGACCTGGCTCTGCGCCTCGACGGTCTTCGAGCGCGCGATCAGCTCGTCGCGCTTGCTCGAGAGCTGCTGCAGCTTCTCGCGCATCTGGTTCAGGCCCGTCTTGAGCTTGTCGACGACCTCGGTCTGCGAGGCGATGGTCGGCTCGGCGTCCTTCGCCTCCTTCTCGGACTGGATCTGGCGCTGCAGAGCGACCTTGGCCAGCGCGTCGAACTTGTCGGCGTCGCCGGCGCTCCCGCCGGTGCGCAGCTCGTCGGCCTTGCGGCTCGCGGCGAGGGCCTTGCCGCCCCACTCCTGGGCGTTCTGCACGTCCTCGCGGTAGTCGTCCTCGAGCAAGCGCAGGTTGCCGATCGTGGTGGCGATCGCCGCCTCGGCGTCGCGGATGCTGTCGGAGTAGTCGCGGACCATCTGGTCGAGCATCTTCTGCGGGTCCTCGGCCTGGTCGAGGAGCGCGTTGATGTTGGCCTTCGCGAGCTGCGCGATGCGGCCGAAGATCGACTGTCTCTGAGCCATGGGTGTCTCTCCTTGCGTCGTGGGTGGTGCCGGATGTCGGAGGTGGTGCCGGAGTCGTGGGGGAGGTGGTGGTCGTCGGTCGTGCGCGGATGCCCGGGGCACTCAGAAGCGCCCGCCGCCGCCGCGTCGTCCGCCTCCGCCGCTGCTGCGCCCGCCGCCGAAGCCGCCGCCGCCGGAGCGCCGGGACGAGCCGCCGCCGCCGAAGCCGCCGCTGAACCCGCCTCCGCCGAAGCCGCCCGAGCGGTAGCCGCTGCGGCGTCCGCCTCCCAGGAGCGACTCGACCAGGATCCCGCCGAGGAACGCGCCGGTCGTGTCGCCTCCGTAGGGGCTGCCGACGGCGTTCGGGGCGGAGTAGGAGCCGGCGTCGGCCCGCGCCCGCTCGAGCGCCTGCTGGGCGAGCTGCGAAGCGCGCTGGGCGGAGGCGAGAGCCTCGCGGGGGTCGGTGGCGGCGATGCGCTCGGCGTACTCGGCCGAGCGGGCGGCCTCGGCGACGCGGGTGCGCGCCTCCGAGCCGACCGCGCCGCGGCGGGCCGCGATGAAGTCCTCGGCGGCCGAGACGCGGCTGCGGGCGGAGGTGAGCTCGGCGCCGAGGGCGGCCCGCTCGCGCTCGCGCTGGGCCTGCGCGTCGCGGAACCCGCCGACGGCGGCGTCGATCGTGGCGTCGGCGGCGGTGAGCGCCTCGAGCAGGGCGAGCGGGTCGTTCGGCCGCACGGAGGCGGCGCGCTCGACGTCGTCGAGGGCGGCCTCGGTCGAGGCGACCGCCGCGGCGACGTTCTGCGCCTGGGCAGCGGACTCCGCGTCCTGGGAGGCGGCGAGCGCTCGTCCCTGCGCCACGTCGGCGCGGATCTCGGCGATGCGGCCGGCGAGCGAGGCCTCCGCTTTCTGCAGCTCGTCGCCGCGCGTCGCCACCGCGTCGACGAGCCCGGAGGCCTGCTCGGCGGCCTGCTGCCCGGCGCGCAGCAGCACGGCGGCGCGGCCGGAGTCGCCGGCCTGCAGCGCCTGCTGGGCGCCGGCGAGCTGGTCGCGGGTGAAGCGGAGGCGGTCCTCGGCCTGGTCGGCGTCGTCGCCCACGTCGTCGATCGCGGTCGGCGCGTAGCGGGAGGCGAGCTCGGCGAGGCGGGCGCGGGCCGAGGGGAGGCGGTCGCCGACCTCGGCGGCGCGAGCCGAGAGCGCGGCGGCGACCTGCGGCGCGTTCTTCTCGAGGTCGCGCAGCTCCTCGAACGCACTCGCGCGCTCGTCGAGCGTCTGCTCGGCGTCGGCGCAGAGCTGGAGGATGCGCTGGTAGCCGTCGCGGCGCTCCTGATCGGTCTCCGGCTCGGCGTCGTCGAGGCGCTGCTGCAGGGTGAAGGCCTCGCCGAGCAGGCGGTTCGCGGTGACGAGCGCCTCGCGGAACGCGCCGGTCGCGTCGGCGCCGAACTGCGCCTCCGCGAAGCCGACCTCCTGCTCGCTGGTGCGGACGGCGTCGTCGGCGTGGACGAGGGCCGACCCGGCACGGGTGGTGAGCTCGTCGATCGAGGCCTCCACCGCCTCCTGGGCGCGGCGCTTCCGCGCGCGGCGGACGAGCAGCAGCACCACGAGGCCGACCACGACGAGGGCCGCGAGCACGCCGAGCGCGATCAGCAGCCCCGAGCCGAGGGACTCGCCGGCGCTGGGCGCGTCGAGGCGCTGCCCGATCCCGTCGGCGGCGGCCACCGCGGCTCCGGCCCAGTCGCCGTCGGCGAGCCTCGGCTCGATGTCGTCGGACTGGAGCGAGGAGACCTGCGCGTCGTCGAGGGCGAAGCCCTGCGCGACCGACACCTGGTACTGGCGGGCGTCGACCGCGACGGCCAGGAGGACGTCGTCGGTGCCCAGTCCGTTGCGGGTCGCGGTCTCGTCCGCCCACGCGGCGCGGTCGGACGGATCGGTGAAGGAGTCGACGAAGGCGACGAACAGCTGCACGCGGTGCTGGTCGTAGAGGGCCCGCGAGGCCTGCTCGATCTCGGCGGTCTCTCCGGAGCTCAGCACCCCGACCGAGTCGAGGACGGTGGAGGAGGAGAAGGAGACGGGCGATTCGGCCGTCGCCGCGGTCGCGGGGACCAGCGCGAGGACCGCGGCGATCAGGAGGGCCGCGAGCGCCGGCAGCAGCCGGGAGCTCACGGGGTGGTGGGGTCTCGCCGGCATCGCGCACACTCCTTCGTCGTCGCCTCCCGAGTGTAGACAGCCCCGGTGTCCGAGCAGGGGTCGGGAGGCGGCAGGCCGTCGACCGCGTGCCCGGGGCGCGGGGGATGGGAGAACGCCGGGAGGAGGAATGACCGTGCTCCGCTCGCGGTTGCCGCCCGGAGTGCGCCGCAGGTGCACGTGCCTCCCCCCTCAGGGCAGCCCCCTGAGACAGCTCCGTAGAAAGGCGATCCCGTGGATCCGTTCTCCCCCCTCACCGCCGGCGACCTCGACCTCCCCAACCGCATCGTCCTGGCACCGATGACGCGACTGCGCTCCGACGAGCAGGGCGTGCCCGGCGCGATCGTCGCCGAGTACTACGCCCAGCGCGCGAGCATGGGCCTGCTAATCAGCGAGGGCGTCTTCCCCAGCGCCGAGTCCAAGGGCTACGCCGGGCAGCCCGGCATCGAGACCGACGCGCAGGCCGCGGGCTGGCGCGCCGTCGCCGACGCCGTGCACGCCGCGGGCGGGCGCATCGTCATGCAGCTGATGAACGCGGGCCGCGTCTCGCACACCGAGATCACCGGCACCGACCGCATCGTCGCCCCGAGCGCCGTCGCCATCGACGGAGAGGTGCACACCCCCTCCGGCAAGAAGCCCTTCCCGGTGCCGCACGCGCTGACCACCGAGGAGCTGGCGACCGTCCGCGACGAGTTCGTCGCCGCCGCCCGCCGCGCGATCGACGCCGGCTTCGACGGAGTCGAGGTGCACGGCGCCAACGGCTACCTGCTGCACGAGTTCCTCTCGCCCGTCTCCAACGTGCGCACCGATCAGTACGGCGGGACCCCGGCCGAGCGCGCCGCGTTCCCGCTCGAGGTCACCCGCGCGATCGTCGACGAGGTCGGAGCGGGCCGCGTCGGCATCCGCCTCTCGCCGGCCCACAACATCCAGGACGTCGTCGAGACCGACGCCGACGACGTGCGCGCCACCTACGAGGCCGTCGTCGACGGGCTCGCCCCGCTCGGCCTGGCCTACCTCAGCGTCCTGCACGCCGAGCCCGCCGGCGAGCTGGTCCAGGACCTCCGCTCGCGCTTCAACGGCGTCTTCATCGCCAACAGCGGCTTCGGCTCGCCGACCAGCCGCGAGGAGGCGACCGAGCTGATCAGCGAGGGCCACGCCGACGCCGTGGCCGTCGGCCGCCCGGCGATCGCCAACCCCGACCTGGTCGAGCGCTGGCAGGGCGGGCACCCCGAGAACGAGGTCGTCCAGGAGACGGTCTACGGCGGAGGAGCCGAGGGCTACACCGACTACGAGCCCCTCTCGGCGTAATCGCGACTCACGCGGAAGGCCCGCTCCCTCGAGGGGGAGCGGGCCTTCCGCGTACCGGGGGATCAGCTCTCGCTGCCCCGGCTCTTCAGCTCGGACTCGATGCGGGCGTCCTGCTCGGGCGAGAGCTCGTGGTCCTCGTCCTCCGGGCCGGCCGTCTCGCCGACGCGGCCCTCGCCGAGGGCGTGGATCGAGGTGATCTCGTCCTCGAGCGCGGCGTCGCGGTCGTGCTCGCTCACGAGCCGGTCTCGATCTCCCCGGCGGAGACGGCCTCGGCGTACTTGCGGAGGTCCGGGCCGGGCTCGAAGTCGATGAAGCGATCCTTGAGGCGCGCGTTCAGCTCGGCGAACACGTCCTCCCAGGGCTCGCCCTTCTTGCTCGTCGCGAGGTCGAGCACCGCCTCGCGGAGGACCCTGTCCGAGTCCTCGAGGATCTTGTCGCGGGCTTCGTCGTTCCAGCGGATGTCCTGTGCGTCCATGCTCCGACCGTAGGCGCGGGGCCGGGACGCCCCAAGGACTTGCGGGCGGGGGGCGGGAGGCGTAGGAGCCCCCGCCGCTCCGCGCTCAGGAGAGCGCCGGCAGCACCTCGCGCTCGAACAGCTCGATGCCGGACCGGTCGTAGGCGGCCTCCGGGAAGTAGAGGATGCCGTAGTCCATCCCGCGCGACTGCATGCCGGCGAGCCGGTCGACGATCTGCGAGGGAGTGCCGACCGCGAGCGCGTCGGGGCTGCGGTACTCGGCGACGAAGGACGCCGCTCCCTCCGCGCCGAGGTACGGGACCACGCGCTCCTCGAGACGCTGCAGCGCCGCCTCGACCTCCGCCTCCGTCTCGCCGATCACGACGTTGTAGTTCGAGCTCCGGGTGATCGCCGAGAAGTCGGTGCCCAGGCGCTCGCAGTGCCCGCGGAGGACCGAGCTCTTGTGGTCGAACGCCTCCGGGGTCCCGGCGAAGTTCGTGTACTGCGCGTACTGGGCCGCGATCCGCAGCGTGACCTTCTCGCCGCCGCCGGCGACCCACAGCGGGATGCCGCCCTCCTGCAGGGGCAGCGGCCGGTTCTGCGCGCCGTCCACCTGGTAGTAGCGGCCGTCGAGGGTCGCGGACCCGGTCGTCCAGGCCTGCTGCAGGATCTGCACTCCCTCGTCGAGCCGGCCCAGCCGCTCGGCGATCGGCGGGAAGCCGTAGCCGTACGCGCGCCACTCGTGCTCGTACCAACCGCCGCCGATGCCCATCTCGACCCGCCCGCCCGAGACGATGTCGACGGTCGTCGCGACCTTGGCGAGGTAGGCGGGGTTCCGGTAGCCCATGCAGGTGCACATCTGGCCCAGCCGCACGCGCGACGTGGTGGCGCCGAACGCGCTCATCAGCGACCACGCCTCGTGCGTCGCCTCCTCCGTCACCTGCGGGACGGTGTGGAAGTGGTCGTAGACCCAGATCGACTCCCAGGCGCCGTCGTCGGCGTGCCGGGCGAGGTCGCTCATGGTGCGCCACTGGTCGGCGGCCGGGACGCCGACGAGGTCGTGGCGCCAGCCCTGGGGGATGAAGAGTCCGAATCGCATGCCGCCGACCCTAGGGCGGCCCGGCCCCCGAGGTCGAGGGGGTCGCGGTGCTCGCGTACGCTTCCGACCGATGCTGACCTTCACAGAGGATCTCGGACTCCCCGTCCTCGCGCTGATGATCCTCGCCGCCTTCGCGGCCGGCTGGATCGACGCGGTCGTGGGCGGCGGCGGACTCCTCCAGCTCCCCGCCCTGCTCCTCGTGCCGGGGATCTCGCCCGTGCAGGCGCTCGCCACGAACAAGCTGGCCTCGATCTTCGGCACGACCACCAGCGCGATCACCTACTACCGGCGCGCGAAGCCCGATCTGCGCACCGCACTGCCGATGGCGGCGGTCGCCCTCGCGGGCAGCTACGGAGGCGCGACGCTCGCCGGCCTCCTCCCGGCCGCGGTGTTCAAGCCGATCATCGTCGTCGCGCTGATCGTGGTCGCCGTCGTGACGATCGCCCGCCCGGCACTGGGCAGCGTCACGGTGCTCAAGCACGCGGGCCGGCGCCACCTCGTCACGGCGGCCGTGCTGGGACTCCTGATCGGCTTCTACGACGGCCTGATCGGACCGGGCACCGGGACCTTCCTGATCATCGCCCTGATCACCGCGCTGGGCTACGACTTCCTGCTCGCCAGCGCCAAGGCGAAGATCGTCAACGTCGCGACCAACCTCGGCGCCCTGCTCTACTTCGTGCCGGGCGGGCACGTGATCTGGCTGCTGGGCCTCCTGATGGGCGCCGCCAACGTGGCGGGCGCGTACCTCGGCTCGCGGATGGCCGTCGCTCGTGGCAGCCGCTTCATCCGGGTCGCGTTCCTCGTCGTGGTCGGCGCCCTCATCCTCAAGGTCGGCTCCGACGTGTGGACCGAGAACCTGGCGCCGCTGCTGCGCTAGCGCGGGCTGCGGGACCGAGCCGCGGAACGAGGACGGGACCCCCGCCGCAGCAAGGGGTCCCGTCCTCGTTCCGATCGCTCGGCGATCCGCTCCGCCGGCCTCAGCCGAAGGGGATCGAGCCGACCAGCACGCCGACGGCGAGCATGACCAGCGAGACGACGACCGCTCGCCACAGCACCTTGCGGTGGTGGTCGCCGAGGTTCACCGCGGCGAGGGAGACGAGCAGGAGGATCGCCGGGACCAGCGGGCTCTGGAGGTGCACCGGCTGCCCGGTGATCGAGGCGCGCGCCATCTCGACCGGCGAGATGCCGTAGTTCGCCGCGCTCTCGGAGAGCACGGGGAGGATGCCGTAGTAGAACGCGTCGTTCGACATGAAGAAGGTCATCGGGATGCTGAGCACGCCGGTGATCACGGCGAGGAACGGTCCGAGCGCCGGCGGGATCACCGCGACGACCCACTCCGCCATGGCGTCGACCATGCCGGTGCCGTTGAGGACGCCGATCAGCACGCCGGCCGCCAGCACCATCGACACGACGCCCACGATGCTCGGCGCGTGCTTGACGATCTCGGCCGCCTGGTCCTTCATCTTCGGGAAGTTGATCAGGAGGGCGACCGCGGAGCCGACCATGAACACGTAGGGCAGCGGCAGGATGTCGGCGACCAGCAGCGTCATCACCGCGAGGGTCAGGACCAGGTTCACCCAGATCAGCTTCGGGCGCAGCGTCTCGCGCTCGGGGTCGAGCATCGTGTCGGCCATCGCGGTGTCGGCGTCGTCGGCCTGCACGCGGGCGGCGACCGCCACCTGGGCTCCGCGCAGGGCCTGAGGGCCGCGGAGGAAGGAGAAGCGCTCCCGGGCGACGGTGCGGATGCCCCCGGTCAGGGCCGCGAGGCCGCCGGTGCGGGCGCCGCCCGAGCGGGAGGAGGAGCCGCGGCCGGCGCCGACGAGCTCCTGCTCGAGCATCGGCTCGGCCAGCGCGAGCGAGCCGAGGCGGCGGCGCTCGCCGAGCCCGAGGAACCAGGCGAAGACGAGCGTGACGGCCAGGCCCACCGCGAGCGACGGGAGCATCGGCACGAAGATCTCGCTCGGCGAGACCTGGAGGGCCGCGGCGGCGCGCACCGTCGGTCCGCCCCAGGGGACGATGTTGAGCGTGCCGTTGGCCAGGCCCGCGACGCAGGTCAGCACGACCGGGTTCATCCCCAGGCGCAGGTAGATCGGGAGCATCGCGGCGGTGGTGACGATGAAGGTGGTCGAGCCGTCGCCGTCGAGCGAGACCGCGCCGGCGAGCAGCGCCGTGCCGAGCACGACCTTCGCCGGGTCGTCGCCGAGCGCGCGGACGATGAAGCGGATCAGCGGGTCGAAGAGCCCGACGTCGATCATGATCCCGAAGTACATGATCGCGAACATCAGCAGCGCTGCCGTGGGCGCGAGGCTGCCGATCGCCTCGAGGACCATGTCGCCGATGCCGAGGCCGGCGCCCGCGAAGAGGCCGAAGATCGTCGGCACGACGATCAGGGCGACCATCGGCGTCAGCCGCTTGGTCATGATCAGGGCCATGAAGGCCAGGATCATGGTGAAACCGAGTACTACCAACACAGCTGACTCCTTCGTCCAGTGCCTCCGCCCGCGCTCGGCGGGAGAGCCGGCCGGGAGATGGTGGAAACCCTAGGCAGCTCCGTGTCCGGCGCCGGGGTATCGCTCATTACGGCGACATCTGCGCATAGTGTGGCTTCTGCGCATTCTGCGCACGACGACGGCGAGGAGGCCCCGATGCGCTTCGCGACCCACGTCCTGGTCCTGCAGCTCGCCACGGTGTCGGCCGCCGTGCTGGTCTGCGCCGGCCTCGTCACCGCGCTCAGCGTCCAGCAGCTGCGCGGCGAGGCGGAGGGGACGGCGCTCGCCATCGCCCGCACCGTCGCCGAGGACCCCGACGTGCAGGACGCGGTCGCCGCGTCCTCCGCGGTGCCCGGCGCGCCCGCCGCCTCGGAGCTGCGCGGCGGACCGCTCGAGGACGTCGCCGCCGCCGTCGAGCAGCGCACCGGCGCGCTCTTCGTCGTGATCACCGACGACCAGGGCATCCGCCTCGCCCACCCCGACGAGGACCGCCTCGGCGAGCGGGTCTCGACGAGCCCCGACGAGGCGCTCGCCGGGCGCGAGAGCGTCTCGTGGGGCACCGGCACGCTGGGCGAGTCGGCACGGGCCAAGGTCCCGGTCTTCGCCGCGGGGGAGCAGCGGGTCGTCGGGGAGGTCAGCATCGGCTTCGCGCGCTCCAGCGTCTTCACCGACCTGCCGACCGCGCTGCTCGGCGTCCTCGCCGCGGCGCTCGCCGGGCTGGTGCTCGCCGCCGTCGCCTCCGTCTTCATCCGCCGCCGCCTGCTGCGCCTGACGCTCGGCCTCGCTCCGGAGGAGCTCACCTCGCTCGTGCAGGACCAGGCCGCCGTGCTCGACGGGGTCGACGAGGGCGTGCTCGCGCTCGACCGCGACGGGCGCGTCGGCGTCTGCAATGCGCGGGCCGCCGCGATCCTCGGCTCCGACGATCCGACCGGGCGGGCGCTGCACGGGCGGCCGCTCGCGGAGCTCGACCTGCCCGTTCCGCTGGCCGACGCGATCGGCGCCGCGCTGGACTCCGTCGAGCCGCCCCGCCCCGGAGGCGAGGAGGGCTTCGTCGTCCGTTCCCGCATCGTCTACGTCGACATCCGCCGGGTGACCCGCGGCGACCGCGACCTGGGCGTGGTGGTGGTGCTGCGCGACCGCACCGACCTCGCCGCGCTGAGCCGGCGCCTCGACGCGGTCGGCGCGATGACCAACGCGCTCCGGGTGCAGCGGCACGAGTTCGCCAACCGCCTGCACGTGGTCGCGGGCCTGCTGGATGCGGGGCGGACCGCTTCGGCGCGCGACTACCTCGACGAGGTGCTGACCCGCGGCCCGCTCAAGTACCCGGTGCAGCACGCCGACCGGCTGCAGGAGCCGTACCTCCAGGCGCTCGTCGGCGCGAAGGGGATCGAGGCGGCCGAGCGCGGCGTGCTGCTGACGCTCGGTGAGGAGACGCTGGTGCGCGGCACCGTCGTCGAGCCGGAGGACGTCGCCACGGTGGTCGGGAACCTGGTCGACAACGCGGTGCGCGCGGCGGTCGAGGGGCGTCGGGACGTGCGCTTCGTCGAGGTCGAGCTGCTCGACGACGGCGACGCGCTCTTCGTGACGGTCGCCGACTCCGGCGACGGAGTGCTCGATCCGGACTCGCTGTTCGACCGGGCCGGCGCGGGCGACCCCGTCGAGGACGACGGACGCGTGCACGGTCGGGGCTTCGGCCTGCCGCTGTGCCGTGAGGTGGCCGCCCGCCGCGGCGGCGAGGTCTGGCTGGCGGACGCCGGCGGAGCGGAGTCGGGGGCCGTGCTGTGCGCGCGCCTCCCCGGAGCGGTGCTGCCGCCGGAGCAGGACGGGGACGGGTCATGAGCGCGGACACGGCGCGGGAGCGCACGGTGCTGGTGGTGGACGACGACTTCCGGGTCGCGCAGCTGCACGCGGATCTGGTCGAGGCGCGGCAGGGGCTGACGGCCCTTCCTCCGGTGCACACGGCGCGCGCGGCGCGGGCGGCCGTCGCCGAGCACGCGCCCGATCTGCTCCTGCTCGACGTGCACCTGCCGGATCAGAGCGGGATCGCGCTGCTCCGCGAGCTCGACACCGACGCGTTCGTCGTGAGCGCCGCCTCCGACGGGGCGACGGTGCGGCGCGCCCTGCACGCGGGGGCGCTCGGGTACCTCATCAAGCCGTTCGAGGCGCGCCTGCTCGGCGAGCGCCTCGACGCGTACGTGCGGTTCCGGAACGTGCTGCGGGAGGACCGCGCGGCCGATCAGGAGGCGGTGGAGCGGGCCCTGCGCATCCTGCACTCGGGCGACGCGACCGCCGCGCAGCCCTCGCGCTCGGCGACCGAGCAGCTCGTCCTGGCGCGCCTGGCCGAGTCGGGCGCCGAGCTGTCGGCCCTCGAGGTGGCCGAGCGCGCCGGCATCTCGCGCGCCACCGCCCAGCGCTACCTCTCGGGTCTCGCGGGCCGCGGCCTCGTCGAGATGACCCTCAGCTACGGCACCACCGGCCGCCCGGAGCACCGCTACCGCGCCCGCTGACCCTCCGCGAGCGGAGTCCGCGCTCGAGCCGGCGGGGCGTTCTCGGCGGTCGGGACCCGCTCTCAGGGGCCCGACCGCCAGTGGGAGCCGACCGCGGTGCGCAGCCCGCGGCGCACGAAACGGCCCGTCGAACAGGCGATCCGCGTGTCAGCGGCTCGTCGTAGGCGGTCGGGACCCGCTCTCGGGAACTCGACCGCCTAGGAGAGCCGACCGCTGTGCGCCGCTTCGCGGCGCACGAGACGACTCAGTGCGTCGCGTCGATGTCCGCGCCCGCGGCCTCGGCCACGCGGCGGCGCTCGGCGGCCTCGGCGGCCATGCGGCGGCCCTTGGGGCTGACGAGGGAGGCGATCACCGTGATCACGAGGACGCCGATGATGACCGAGAGCGACAGTCCGGTGCCGATCTCGAAGACCTCCACGTGCTCGCCGTTGTTGATGAACGGCAGGTTGTTCTCGTGGAGCGCGTGCAGGATCAGCTTCACGCCGATGAAGGCGAGGATCGCGGCGAGGCCGATGCTGAGGTAGACGAGGCGGTCGAGCAGGCCGTCGATGAGGAAGTACAGCTGGCGCAGGCCCAGAAGCGAGAACGCGGTCGCCGTGAAGACGAGGTACACGTCGCTGGTGAGGCCGAAGATCGCCGGCACGCTGTCGAGGGCGAACAGGATGTCCGTTCCGCCGATCGCCGCCATGACGAGGATCATCGGCGTGAGGACCTTCTTGCCGTCGATGTGCGTGTAGAACTTGTCGCCGTCGTACTGGTCGCTCGTCTTGAAGATCCGCTTGGCCAGGCGCACCATCACGTTGTCGCTGGAGTGGTCGTCTCCCGGCTTGACCAGGTTGAACGCGGTCAGCAGCAGGATCAGGCCGAAGATGTAGAAGACCCAGGCGAACGAGTTGATCAGTGCGGCGCCGAGGAAGATGAAGCCGGTGCGGGCGATCAGTGCGAAGACGATTCCGAAGAGGAGCACCTTCTGCTGGTCGGCGCGGGGCACCTTGAAGCTCGCCATGATGATGAGGAAGACGAACAGGTTGTCGACCGAGAGGGCCTTCTCGGTGATGTACCCCGCGAAGTACTCCGATCCGGGCGTCGCTCCGCCGAAGACGAGGACGCCGAGCCCGAAGAGCACGGCGATGCCGACGTAGAGCGCCGACCAGATCGACGACTCCTTCAGCGTGGGCTCGTGGGCCTTCCGGACGTGGAAGAAGAAGTCGAAGAGCAGGAGCAGGACGATGAAGACGATCGTCAGGGTCCAGATCAGGGGCGATACGGTCATGAAGGGGCTGGCCTCGCTCGTGAAGGGGGGTCGGGGGACGGTCGCGGGGGTCGCTCGTCAAGGGAAAAGGTAGCGAGGCACCGTGGCGAGCAGGGCGCCCGCCGATGGATCGTGAGTATCTTCTCAGTTCTCAGCGCGCCCCTCGCGCCCAGCGGCCGGAGCGCCACACTGGTCACCATGACCGGCGCCGCTGTCGACAGGACCTTCCAGGACGCCTCCGGCGTCGTCATCCACTACCGCTGGTGGCCGCACCCCTCGCCCCGCGCGATCGTGCAGCTGGCCCACGGGGTCGGCGAGCACTCGGGGCGCTACGTCGAGCTGGCGGAGGCGCTGGTCGCCGCCGGGTACGCGGTCGCGGCGGACGACCACCGCGGGCACGGCCGGACCGGCCTCGAGCAGCACGGCGGCGACTCCTCCCGGCTCGGACTGCTGGGGCCGGGCGGCCTGCGCGCGACCGAGGCGGCGATCCTCCGGCTGACGGAGCTGCTCGCGGAGGAGAGCCCGGGAGTGCCGATCGTGCTGCTCGGCCACTCCTGGGGGTCGCTCATGGCGCAGCGGATCGTCGACCACCACTCCGGCGCCTATGCCGCGCTCGTGCTGAGCGGCACGGCCTACCGCCTCCCGGGGCACATGAACGCGGGCGACCTGGCGAAGCGGCACCGCGTCGCCGGCGGCCTCGGCCTCGAGTGGCTCTCCCGCGACCCGGAGGTCTGGCAGCGGTTCCACGACGACCCCCTCACCTTCACCACGCCGCTCGCGAAGCGGATCGGGCTGGTCGAGACCCTGCGGCTGGTCGGCCGCCCGAAGCGCGGGCCCGAGCATCCACTGCCCCTGCTGCTGGTCGTGGGCGCCGACGACACCCTCGGCGGCGAGCGGTCGGTGCGCGCGCTCGCCCAGGCCTACCGGCGGCGGGCCGGGTACACGGACGTCTCGGTGCGGGTGTACCCGGAGGCGCGGCACGAGCTGTTCCAGGAGCTCAACCGGGCCGAGGTCACGGCCGATCTCGTGGAGTGGCTGGGCGAGCGCTTCCCCACCCCGGCTCGCGCCTAGGCTGGCGTCATGCATGGCGAGTACAAGGTCCCCGGCGGAAAGCTCGTGGTCGTCGACCTCGACGTGGTCGACGGGAGGTTCGCCGGGTTCCGCCTGGCGGGCGACTTCTTCCTCGAGCCCGACACGGCCCTCGACGACATCGACCGCGCGGTCGTGGGCCTCCCGGCCGAGACGGACGCGAAGTCCATCGCCGCCGCCATCCGGCAGGCGCTCCCGGCCGACGCGGTCCTGCTCGGCTTCACGCCCGAGGCCGTCGCGGTCGCCATCCGCCGCTCGCTGCAGAAGGCGACCAGCTGGCGCGACTACGACTGGCGCATCGTGCACGACCGGGCCGTCCCTCCCGCGACCCACCTGGCGCTCGACGAGGTGCTGACCGCCGCGGTCGGCGAGGGCCGCCGGGAGCCGACGCTGCGGATCTGGGAGTGGGACCAGCCCGCCGTCGTCATCGGCAGCTTCCAGTCGCTCCGCAACGAGGTCGACCTCGACAACGCGGCGAAGTACGGCGTCGACGTGGTCCGCCGCATCTCGGGCGGCGGCGCGATGTTCATGGAGGCGGGCAGCGTCGTCACGTACTCGCTCTACGTCCCCGGCGACCTCGTCCAGGGGCTGACCTTCGCCGACTCCTACGCCTTCCTCGACGAGTGGGCCGTCAGCGCGCTGCAGTCGCTCGGGATCGACGCGGTCTACCAGCCGCTCAACGACATCACCTCGCCCTCGGGCAAGATCGGCGGCGCCGCGCAGAAGCGCCTGGGCTCCGGCGCCGTCCTCCACCACGTGACCATGAGCTACGACATCGACGCCGAGAAGATGGTGCAGGTGCTGCGGATCGGCCGCGAGAAGCTCTCGGACAAGGGCATCGCCTCCGCCGTGAAGCGCGTCGACCCGCTGCGCAGCCAGACCGGGCTCAGCCGAGCCGAGATCATCGAGCGGATGAAGGCGACCTTCGTGCAGCTGCACGGCGGCGAGGCGGGGACGCTGACCGAGGAGGAGTACGCGGCGGCGGAGGAGCTGGTGCGGACGAAGTACTCGACTCCGGAGTGGCTGCGGCGCGTCCCCTGACCGGCGGGTCCGGGGCGGCGGTCGCCGGCGCGTGGACCCGGAGCGGAACGCGGCGGACCGGTCCGGCGGGCGCCCCTCAGCTCGCGAGGAGCTCCTGGTAGTCCGGGTGCTCGGCGATGAACTCGGCGACGAACGGGCAGGCCGGGACGATGCGCCCGCCGAAGCGCTCGTGCGCGTCGTCGAGGGCCGCCTCGACGAGGGTCTCGCCGAGGCCATCGTGGCGGTGCTCGGGCGCGATCTCGGTGTGGAGGAAGACCACGTCGCGGCCGCGGACGGCGTAGTCCGCGACTCCGACGGTCTCGCCGTCGAGCCAGAGCGTGTAGCGGGACGAGTCCTCGTCGTGGCGCACCTCGGAGATCATCGCGCCACTCTACGCCGGAGCCTCCCCGGCATCCGTCGAGCGCGGGCGCGAGGCGCGGAGCGTGTCGCCGGGCTCGCGCGCACTGGCACAATTGCCGGGTGCCCAGGACGATCCAGATCGCGGACGGCGTCCCGGAGTCGCGGAGCGCGGTGTTCCACGCCGACAACCTCGAGGTCCTGCCGCAGCTGGCCGACGGCGCTTTCACCGTCGTCTACCTCGACCCGCCGTTCAACACGGGCCGGGCGCAGGTGCGCACCTCGACCACCTCGGTGCGCTCCACCACCGGCACGATCGCCGGCTTCAAGGGGCGCAGCTACGAGCGGATCCGCGGCGACCTGCTCCGCTACGACGACCGCTTCGACGACTACTGGTCGTTCCTCGAGCCGCGTCTGGCCGAGGCGTGGCGGCTCCTCGCCGACGACGGCACCCTCTACCTCCACCTCGACTACCGCGAGGCGCACTACGCGAAGGTGCTGCTCGACGCGCTCTTCGGCCGCGAGTGCTTCCTCAACGAGATCATCTGGGCCTACGACTACGGAGCGAAGGCCACGCGCCGCTGGCCGACCAAGCACGACACGATCCTCGTCTACGTGAAGGACCCGCGCGGCTACCACTTCGACTCCGCCGCCGTGGACCGCGAGCCGTACATGGCCCCGGGCCTGGTGACCCCCGAGAAGGCCGAGCGCGGCAAGCGGCCGACCGACGTGTGGTGGCACACGATCGTCTCGCCGACAGGCCGCGAGAAGACCGGTTACCCGACGCAGAAGCCGGAGGGGATCCTCCGCCGCATCGTGCAGGCGTCCAGCCGCGAGGGCGACGCCGTCCTCGACTTCTTCGCCGGTTCCGGCACGACCGGCGCCGTCGCGCACGCTCTCGGCCGCCGCTTCGTCCTCGTCGACGAGCACGCCGACGCGGTCGCCGTCATGCGCCGACGCTTCGCCGCCCTCGACCCGGCGCCGCTCTTCCTCTGACGCGGGCCCTCTCGACTCCTCAGACGTCGCCGTCCTCGCTCGCCACCCCCGCGACTCCTGCGCACCGGCCGGCTCCCACTGTCCAGGAGTCGTCGCAGTCGAGTTCGGTCGCTCCCACTGTCCAGAAGGTGTCGCACTCGACATCGATCGCTCCGACTGTCCAGGAGTTGTCGCACTCGACGCCGACTGCGACAACTCCTGGACAGTCGTGGTGGGAGGCGCGCCTCCCCAGGTGCGGGATCAGGGGTTCGTCCACAGAATGCGGATCGCGGGAGACGGACGAGGATCACGGACCGCCAGAATCGCGGCATGTCCAGCACCGACCTCGGAGCCTTCACCCGGCGAGCGGCACTCCGCGCAGGGGTGACGGACGCCCGACTGCGCACTCCCGCCCTGGCCAGCCCCTTCCACGGAGTGCGCACCCGGGTGGCGCCCGTGACGCACCTGGAACGAGCCGCCGCCTACCTGCCGTGGCTGCGGCCCTGGCAGCTCTTCTCCCACCTGACCGCGGCCGAAGCCTGGGGAGTGCCGCTCCCGGCGCGACCTGGCGAGGACGATCCGATCCACGTGGCGGCGACGACGCCGCACCGGCCACCCAGGACCCGGGGCGTGATCGGCCACACCCTCACGGAGACGGACAGGGTCGAGCGGCACGGCCTGCCGGTGACGGGAGCGGTGTCGACGTGGATCGCGCTCGCGCCACTGCTGTCCGCCCGCGATCTCCTCGCGGCGACGGACCACCTCCTGTTCGAGCCGCGCTACCCGCGCCGGGACGATCCGCGTCCCCATGTCCGGCTTCACGAGCTGCAGGACCGCCTGGCCTCCCATCGGGGCCGGGGCCGACGCGGCCTGGCTGAGGCTCTGCGGCTGGCATCGACCGGAGCCGCCTGGCGGAGGGAGACCTGGCTCCGCGCTCTCGTCGAGGAGGCGGGACTGCCCGCGCCCGACGTGAACGCCGAGATCAGGATCGGCGGCCGACTGCTCGCGGTCGGCGATCTGGTCTTCGAACGGTGGAAGAAGGTGGCGGAGTACGACGGCGGCCAGCACCGGACGGACGACGCGCAGTTCTCACGCGATCGTGAACGGCTCCTGGCCCTGCACCTCGCAGGCTGGATCGTCGTGGTCGTCCGCGCGGAGGGTCTGACCCGGGGCAGGGCGCGCACGATCGCCGAGCTCCGTGCCGCTCTCGTGGCCCACGGCTGGCGACCGTGACGCACCCCGTCGACGGATCGACCCGCTCGTCCATCCCCGCCCCGCCGCCCGCGTCCGCCCCACCGTCCGGATCCGCCCGCCGGTCCGCATCCGATCGAGCACGCGGAGCCCTCCGACTGTCCAGGAGTTGTCGCACTCGGCGTCGACTGCGACGACTCCTGGACAGTCGCGGGCCGGGGTCAGCTGCTGGCGCGGACGACCAGCGACGTCGGCATCAGCGTGCGTTGCTCTACGGGGAGCCCCTCGATGCGGGCGGTCAGCAGCTCCACCATGCGGGCGCCGAGCTCGTCGGGGAGCTGGCGCACCGTGGTCAGCGCGGGGACGGCGTTCCGCGCGAAGAGATCGTCGTCGAAGCCCACGACGGACACGTCCTCGGGGATCCGGCGGCCGGCCTCGCGGAGGGCGGCGTAGGCGCCGACCGCCATCTGGTCGTTCGCGGCGAAGACGCCGTCCAGGTCGGGGGCGCGGGCGAGGAGGCGGCGCATCGCCTCGGTGCCGCTGGCCGGCGAGAAGTCTCCCCACTCGACGAGGTCGTCGGCGAGGCCGGCGTCGGTGAGTGCGCCGCGCCAGCCGATCAGGCGGTCGACGCCCGGCGGCATGTCTGCGGGGCCCGCGATGGTGGCGATCCGGCGCCGGCCGCGCTCGATCAGGTGCGCGGTGGCGACGGCCGCCCCTTCCGTGTTGTCCACGTCGACGAAGTAGGAGCCGCGCTCGTCCGGCGAGAGCGGCCGGCCGCCGAAGACGATCGGCAGCGTGCCCGAGAGCGCCGCGTAGGAGTGGTCGCCCGAGTGGTGCGAGACCACGAGCGCACCGTCGACGTTGCCGCCGAGCAGGTACCGCCGCGTCTTCTCGCCGTCCGTCTCGGACGCGATCAGCATCGAGAGCGTGTAGTCCGTGTCGGCCAGGCGCATCGCGGCGCCCTGCACGATCGAGGCGAAGAACGGGTCCGCGAAGACGCGCGCGGTCGACTCCGGCACGATCAGCGCGATCGACTGCGTGCGCCGCGAGGCGAGCATCCGCGCCGCGTGATTGGGCACGTAGTCGAGCTCGCCGATCGCCTTCTCGACGGCGGCCACGATCTCGGCCGCCACCTGCGGGGCTCCGTTGACCACCCGCGAGACCGTCGCGCGCGAGACTCCGGCCCGCGCCGCGACCATCTCGAGGGTGGGGGAGCGGCCCCCGCCGCGGACGCCCGTCGGCTCGCTCACGGGTCAGTCCAGGATCGCCGCGGCGCTGCCGCCGAGCAGTCGGGAGTAGACCAGGCCCGAGTCCTTCACGATCCGCTCCTGCGTGTCGTAGTCGACGCGCACGATGCCGAAGCGCTTCTCGTAGCCCCAGGCCCACTCGTAGTTGTCGAGGAGGGACCACACGAAGTAGCCGCGGACGTCGGCGCCCTGGTCGATCGCGTCGGCGACCTTCTCGACGTGGTCGAGCACGTACTGCGTGCGATCCGGGTCGTGCACGCGGCCGTCCTCGACGACGTCGTCGTAGGCGGCGCCGTTCTCGGTCACGTAGAGCGGAGGGAGGTTCTCGTACTCCAGGCCCAGGCGGGTCAGCAGGTAGCGCAGCCCGTCGGGGTTCACCTCCCAGTCCATCGCGGTGCGCGGCAGCCCGCGCGACGGGAAGGTGATGAACTCGGAGCCGACCCAGGGGGAGCCGACCTCGCGGTCGGTCGCCTGGGCGAAGTCGTCGGCTCCGGCCGGCAGCGGATGCGCCGAGACGTTGTCGTCGTGGTAGTGGTTCACGCCGAGGAAGTCGAGCGGGAGCGAGATGAGATCGAGGTCGCCGTCGACGATCAGCTCGTCGAGTCCGAGCCCGGCGACGTCCTCGAGCAGGTCCCCGGGGTACTCGCCGCGCAGCAGCGGGTCGAGGAAGATCCGGTTCTGGAGGGCGTCGAAGCGGCGTGCGGCGTCGAGGTCGGCCTCGTCCTCGGGGTCGTCGGGGACGGCGTTCGAGAGGTTGAGCGTGATGCCGAGGTTCTGCGCTCCGAGCTGCCGGAGCGTCGAGACGGCCAGCCCGTGGGCGAGGTGCGTGTGGTGCACGGCGGCGAGGGCCTTCTGCTGCGAGATCACGCCGGGGGCGTGCACGCCCGCCCCGTAGGAGAGCAGGGTCGAGCAGAACGGCTCGTTGAACGTCGTCCAGTGCTGCACCCGGTCGCCGAGGCTCTCGTAGACGGCCTCGGCGTAGTCCCGGAATCGCTCGGCGGTGTCGCGGTTCGCCCAGCCGCCGGTCTCCTCGACGGCCTGCGGGAGGTCCCAGTGGTAGAGGGTGAGCCACGGCAGCACGCCGGCGCCGAGCAGCTCGTCGACCAGGCGGGAGTAGAAGTCGAGGCCCTCGGGGTTCACGGCGCGGTCGCCCGGCTTCACGCGCGCCCAGCTGACCGAGAAGCGGTAGGAGCCGAGCCCCAGCTCCTTCATCAGCCGCACGTCCGCGGGCATCCGGTGGTAGTGGTCCACCGCGACCTCGGGGGTGTCGCCCTTCGCGACCGCTCCGGGGACGCGGGAGAAGGCGTCCCAGATGCTGTCCTCCTTGCCGCCCTCGTGGCCGGCGCCCTCGATCTGGGCGGCGGCGGTCGCGGATCCCCAGAGGAAGCCGGCGGGCCAGTCGCGGACGGCGAGCCGGTCGGCGCGGGCGACCTGCTCCGAGAGGCCGGCCGCCGGATCCCCGAGGACGTGTCCGTCGTGGGCTTCGACGACGATCT
>NZ_PSUZ01000022.1:0-70887 GCF_002932095.1 Rathayibacter sp. AY1G1 | reverse complement strand
GCCGATGGTACTGCAGGGGGGACCCTGTGGGAGAGTAGGACACCGCCGGACACCATTCACGATGGCCACCCAGAAATGGGTGGCCATCGCTGTTTAACCACCACCTCGGATCCCCGCTGCTCACTGGAGCGCGGTGCGGGTTAGGGTGGTGCGACGGTTATGGCCGTCCTCCCCGCCCTCGGGCGGGTCAACTCCACAGAGCATCACCACGACAGGCGAGGAACGCATGGACGACTCAGGATCCGACCGCAACGACCGGGACTCCGGACGTCGTGACGAGCGGCCGCCTCGCGCCGGCGGCCCCGGCCGCTCCTCGAACGATCGCGGCGGCTCGGGCGACTCCCGCCCCCGCCGCGACGGTGATGCTCGTCCTCCCTATCGTGGCGGTGGCGACTCCCGTCCGCAGCGTGATGGGGACTCTCGTCCTCCGTACCGTGGCGGTGGCGATTCGCGTCCGCAGCGTGATGGGGACTCTCGTCCTCCTTACCGTGGCGGTGGGGATTCGCGTCCGCGGCGTGATGGGGACTCTCGTCCTCCTTACCGTGGTGGTGGGGATTCCCGTCCGCAGCGTGATGGGGACTCTCGTCCTCCGTACCGTGGTGGTGGGGATTCGCGTCCGCAGCGTGATGGGGACTCTCGTCCTCCGTACCGTGGTGGTGGGGATTCGCGTCCGCGGCGTGATGGGGACTCTCGTCCTCCGTACCGTGGTGGTGGGGATTCCCGTCCGCAGCGTGATGGGGACTCCCGTCCTCCTTACCGTGGCGGTGGGGATTCGCGTCCGCAGCGTGATGGGGACTCTCGTCCTCCGTACCGTGGTGGTGGGGACTCCCGTCCGCAGCGCGACGGGGACTCCCGTCCTCCTTACCGCGGGGGTGGGGATTCCCGTCCTCAGCGCGATGGGGACTCCCGTCCTCCGTACCGTGGTGGTGGGGATTCCCGTCCGCAGCGCGATGGGGACTCGCGTCCTCCCTATCGCGGTGGCGACTCGCGTCCGCAGCGGGACGGTGACTCTCGGCCTCCCTATCGCGGTGGCGAGTCGCGTCCCCAGCGTGACGGGGACTCCCGTCCTCCTTACCGTGGCGGTGGAGATTCGCGTCCGCAGCGTGATGGTGACTCCCGCCCTTCCTACCGTGGTGGTGGCGACTCTCGTCCGCAGCGTGACGGGGACTCGCGTCCGCCGTTCCGCGGTGGATCGCGCGATGGGGGAAGCAGGCCGTGGTCGGACGATCGTCGGGGCGGCGGAGACCGCCAGGGCGGCGGACGCGGACGCGAAGGCTTCGGCGGCGGACGCGGCGGCCCCCGCGAGGAGCCGGAGCTCACCGAGGAGGAGCGCGAGCGGCGCTCCCTCCAGTCGGTGCGTCCGCGCCACGACGACCCGGACCTTCCGGACGACGTGCAGGCCAAGGACCTCGACAAGGTCGCCCGCAACGAGCTGCGCACGCTCTCGAAGGACAACGCCGAATGGGTCGCCCGTCACCTGGTGATGGCCGGCCGCCTCCTCGAGGAGGACCCCGAGCTGGCGCACCGCCACGTGCTCTCGGCGGCCCGCCGCGCGGGACGCATCGCCGTTGTCCGCGAGTCGCTGGCCATCTCGGCGTACGCGACGGGCGACTTCGCCCTGGCGCTGCGCGAGCTGCGGACCTTCCGTCGGATCTCCGGCTCGGACGAGCAGGTGCCGCTGATGGTCGACTCCGAGCGCGGCGTGGGCCGGCCCGACAAGGCGCTCGAGCTGGGTCGGTCGATCGACCGCACCACGCTGAGCCCCGGCGCGCAGGTGTCGCTGGCCATCGCCATGTCCGGCGCCCGCCTCGACCTCGGGCAGGCGGAGCTCGCTCTCATGGAGCTCGAGATCCCGCAGCTGGACCCGGACCGCGCGTTCTCGTACAGCCCGGATCTCTTCGCCGCCTACTCGCTCGTCCTCGAGGAGGTCGGCCGCTCCGAGGAGGCGGCCGAGTGGCAGCGTCGCGCTGACATCGCGGCGCAGGCCGTCTTCGCGGCCGAGGGCGGCGGTGACGACGAGACGATCGAGGTGATCGAGGAGGAGCACGAGTCGGCGGAGGCCGAGTCCGCTCCCGATCGCGTTGAGGAAGGGACCGCGGTCGACGACGCGGACGACTACCTGGACGACGAGGACGGCCCGACCGCCGTCGACGACGCGGACGAGGACGAGGTCCACCGGACCGTCTCCGAGGAGATCGCCGACGACGACGACGCGGACGCGGACGACGCCGATGCGACCGCTGACGCCGAGGCCGACCTCGTCGACACGGACGAGCCGACCTTCGCAGACGAGTCCCTCGAGTCCGACGATCTCGCCGAGACGGACCCGGATGAGGCTCTCGACTCGGCTGACCCGACCGCCGACGATTCGGTCGAATCCGCCGACACCACCGAGGAGGACGCCGATGTTCCGCAGCAGCAGGACTGAGCCCACTCCGCTCGACGGCCGCGACTCCGTCCTGGCCGACCTCGACGGGGTCGTCTACAAGGGTGCCGACGCGATCCCCTTCGCGGTCGAGAGCCTCAACCGAGCGGCCGAGACGCTGCGGGTCGGCTACATCACCAACAACGCCTCCCGCACGGACGCCTCCGTCGCCGGGCACCTCTCCGAGCTGGGGCTGAGCGTCCGGCCCGAGGACGTCGTCACCTCCCCGCAGGCAGCGGTCGTGCTGCTCGCCGACCTGGTGCCGGCCGGCTCGACGATCCTCGTCGTCGGGGCGGAGGGCCTCACCTCCGAGGTCGAGCGCGCCGGGTTCACCGTGACGCGCAGCGCGGAGGACTCGCCGGCGGCGGTCATCCAGGGCTTCGCGCCCACGGTCGGCTGGGAGCAGCTGGCCGAGGCCTCGTTCGCGCTCCACACGGGGATCCCGTGGGTCGCGACGAACACCGACTGGACGATCCCCGTCGCCCGCGGCATCGCCCCGGGCAACGGGACCCTCGTCTCGGCCGTGCACACCGCGGTCGGTCGGCTCCCGGTCGTCGCGGGCAAGCCCGAGCGGGCCATCTTCGACGCGGCGACCGCGCGCTTCGGCTCGACGAACCCGCTGTTCCTCGGCGACCGGCTCGACACCGACATCGCCGGCGCGAACGGCGCCGACATGGAGAGCGCCCACGTGCTCACCGGGATCGACCGGGCCAAGCAGCTCCTCGCCGCGGAGCCGAAGCTCCGGCCGACGTACATCCTCGGCGACCTGCGCGAGCTGCACCTGCCCTACCCGGCGACGACGGTCTCGCGGAACGGCACGCACGCCGTCCGCGGCGCCAAGGTCCGCCTCGACGGCGACTCCGTAGTGATCGTGGACGCCGGCGACGACGCGACCGATCTGCTCCGGGCCGCCTGCTCGGTGATCTGGTCGTCCGGCCGCGCGATCTACGGCCTCGACGTGCCGGAGTCGCTCTACAGCTGAGCCTGCTCGGCGGGCTCCCGGCTTCCCTCGCGGCGCAGGAGCCCGTCGAGCCGGCCGGCCAGACCGACCGCGACGATCGCGATCAGCGCGGCGTACGAGAAGGTCGCGGCGAAGACCCCGGTCCCGGCCCCGATCAGGCCGGTGACCGCCGCCGCGAGGAGGCCCGTCAGCGCGAGGGAGACCGAGGCGCCGGTCGAGTCGGCGATCTGCAGGGCCGAGCTGTTGAAGCCCTCCCGGCCCGGAGCGGAGAGCGCGAGCGTCATCGTCCCCATCCGCGGGAACATCGTGCCCATGCCGCCGCCGGCCAGGAACCAGCCCACGCCCGCGACGATCGGGCTGAGGGCGAGCACCGTGACGAGCAGCACGACTCCGATGCCGGCGAGCACGAGCGACGAGCCGAGCCGCATCGCTCCGCCGTGGCTGAGGCGGGTGCCCGGGCGTCCCTGGAGGTTCGAGCCGAGAGCCCAGGAGACGGCGCCCGCGGTGAGCATGGCGCCCGAGAGCCAGGGCGGCAGGCCGTACTGCTCCGAGAGCAGCAGCGGCAGGTAGACCTCGGTGCCGAAGAACGCCGCGGCGACGAGGGCGCGGAGGAGGATCACCGACGGCAGGACGCCCCGGGCGCGCAGCGTGCCCGCGGGCAGGAGCGCGCGAACCGCCACGACCACGACCACCACGGCGGCCGCGGCCAGGAGCCCGGCGAGGTCGGGCGCGAGCTCGGCGCTCGTGCTCAGCACGACGACTCCGGCCGAGACGACCACGGCGCGGGCGATGCGGCCGACGGCCCGGCGATCGAAGGGGAGGCGCTCGCGCGGCTCGAGCGAGCGGAGCGTCGGCGCGATCGCGGCGCTCGCGAGGGCCACCAGGGCGACGACTCCGAAGAAGACCCAGTGCCAGCTCGCGAGCTCGGCGACGACTCCGGCCACCAGCGGCCCCACCAGCGACGGCACGACCCAGGCCGCGGCGAAGGCGCCGAAGATCCTCGGATGCAGCTCGCTCGGGTAGACCCGCGCGACGAGCACGTAGAGGGTGACGGTGATCCCTCCGCTGCCCAGCCCCTGCAGCAGGCGGGCCGCCACGAAGACCGGCATCGACTGCGCGGCACCCGCGGCGACGAGACCGAGGGTGAAGAGCAGGATCGCGACCACGAGCGACGGCGTCGGGCCGCGGCGGTCGGCCGAGGAGCCGGCCGCGACCATCCCGACCACGGCGGCGGCGAGCGTCGCCGCGAAGGCCAGGGGGTAGAGGGCGCGGCCGTCGAGGTCGGCGCTGACGATCGGCATGATCGTCGTCACGGCGAGCGACTCGAACGCGCAGAGGAAGACGAGGCTCGTCGTTCCGATGGTCGTCAGGAGGAGGGGAGCCGAGGTGATGCCGCGGCGATCACGAGAACGCACCTGCTCAACAGTACGCCGAGCGCAGAGCCGGTCAGCGGTAGACGGCCCAGTCGTCCTTCGCGAGCACCGTCGGGGTGCCCTCGATCTCGACCAGCCAGCCGCGGTCGTCGCGCTCGAGGTAGCGCCCCTGCACGATCTCGGGGGCCCAGCCGCCGTCGCGGGACGAGATCCAGCGGACGAAGCGGACGGTGCCTCCGCGCCGGAACAGTGTGCCGTTGTGGTCGCTCATGCGGGGATCTTCTTCACGGAGAGGTCGTCGGGCGACGAGGTTTCGGGGAGGAGGTGGAGGCCGAGGCGGCCGTTCGAGGCGTTCGAGAGCTCGCGCAGCCAGTGCGGGTTCAGCTCGATCGCGGCGGTGCCGTCGTACTCGTAGCGGGTGGGGATGCCGGGGTGGAGCCACAGTTCGGACCGGCGGCCCTCGGCGTCCTCGATCGTCAGGAGGAAGCCCTCGCCGCGGCGGAACCGCGAGGTGATCACGGTCTGGAGGTGGGCCAGGGCGCGGTCCTCGAAGGAGTGCGAGCTGGCGGGTGCGCCGTAGAGCAGTCGTCCCATCGCGCGCACCTCCTCACCGTCGGCGGCGCACGGAAGGCGTGCCGCACCGTCGACACTAGGTATTGCTAAGTCGGTTGACTAACAGTTTCGGCGCCGACTGCGCTTTCGGGACACACGCTGTCCGGCCGCCGGAGAAGTGGTTCGATGGGGGCAGCGAGTTCCCGTCCGGGGCGCCTGCCGCTCGGAAGGTGCACCTCGATGGACGCTCGGCCAGACCTGTTCGCTCTGCTCGCGCGATTGCGCACGGCGGAGCGCGACTACGACGGCCGTGTGGAGCGGCGCCTGGGCATCGGCGCCACGGATCTCGCGGCCCTGCGGCTGATCGGAGTCGGGGAGCGGCGCGACGAGATCGTCCGCGCAGTCGACCTGTCCGCGGCCCTGTCGATCACGACGGCGGCCGTCTCCCTCCTCGTCGACCGCCTCGCCCGCGCCGGCTACGTGAACCGCACTCCCGACCCGTCCGACGGCCGCGGCCGCATCCTCTGCCTGACGGAGCGCGCGCAGAAGGCCATCGTCGGCACCGACGACCCGACCTACGAGCAGATCCGCGCGATGGTCGCGAAGGTGCCCGAATCGGAGGCCGCGACCGTCGCGGTGCTGCTCGACGGCCTCAGCCGCATCCTCGAGGGGCAGCCGCCGCCCGAGCTCGTCGACTGATCAGCGCTGCAGCGTGGCGCTCGGCGACTCGCCGAATCGCTCCGCGTAGGCCGCGCTGAAGCGGCCCGCGTTCCCGAAGCCCCAGTGCCGGGCGACGGCGGCGACCGTCGTCCCGAGGGGCGGACTCACGGCGAGCTCCACCCGGGCGCGGTCGAGCCGCACCAGGCGCAGGTAGGCGATCGGGCGCATCCCGAGCACCCGCTGGAACGCGGACTGCAGGCCCCGGACGGTCAGGCCCGACGCCGCCGCCATCTCGGCGGGGCCGATCGGCTCGCTGCAGTGGGCGTGCACGTACTCGACGGCCGTGCGGATCCGTGCGTTCCGGGGGGCGAGGAGCTCGGGCGGGACCGGAGCGGACTCCGGAGGGTAGAGGTCGAGCAGCGCGGAGGCCGTGGCACGGGTGAGCTCGTCCCAGAGCAGCGGCTCGACGCGCTCGCTGCGCAGCGCGCGGGCGGAGTCGGCGACGGCGGTGCGCCAGCGGCGGATCGCCGCGGCGTCGGGGCGGTGCTCGGAGTCGAAGACGAGGGACCCGACGAGGCCCCGCTCGGCGGCGACCCGGTCGACCACTCCCCGGTCGAGGTGCACCAGGCGCTGGTCGAAGTCGACGTAGTCGAAGGCGAACGGCCGGCCGACGGGGAAGAGGACGGGACGGTTCTCCTCCATCGCGATCGAGGCGCGGCCGACATCGATCCGGCCGGAGCCGCCCACGATCCACTGCACGACGACGTCGTCCGAGTCGCCCACGCCGCCCGCGAGGCGCCCGGACATCCGCGAGGTGCGGAGGGTCATCCCGCCGTCGCCGATGGCCGCGTAGCGGTAGCTGAAGTCGGCCGCGGTGGTGGCGGCGCGCCACTCGTCGCCGTTGTAGAGCCGCGCGAGGCTGTGCCGTGCCTCGTCCGGATCCTCGCCGCGGGCCTCCAGCCGGACGCGAGGGTGGTGATCGTCCACAGGTCGTTCCGGTGCCTCAGCGCGTGAGGCGCTCGATGAGCTCGCGGTAGCGCGCGGCCGTGCGCTCGACGATCTCGGACGGGAGGGTCGGCGGGAGGCCCTGGCCGTCCCAGTTGTCGGAGAGCCAGTCGCGCACGATCTGCTTGTCGAACGAGCGGCCGCGGATGCCGGCGTCGTAGTCGTCGGCGTCCCAGTAGCGGGAGGAGTCGCTCGTGAGGACCTCGTCGCCGAGGGTGACGACTCCGGTCCCGCGGTCGACCCCGAACTCGAACTTCGTGTCGGCCAGCAGCACGCCGCGGGCCAGGGCGATGGTGGACGCCTCGCGGAAGACGGCGAGCGAGAGGGTGCGCAGCGCCTCCGCGGCCTCCTCCCCGACGATCTCGACCGTGCGCTCGAAGGTGATGTTCTCGTCGTGCTCGCCCTGCGGGGCCTTCCACGCGGGGGTGTAGATCGGCTCGGGGAGCGCGTCGCCGTCGTGGAGGCCCTCGGGGAGCGGGACGCCGCAGACGGAGCCCGTCTCCCGGTACTCCTTCCAGCCGCTGCCGGAGAGGTAGCCGCGCACGACGCACTCGATCGGGAACATGTCGAGCGTCTTCACCAGCATCGACCGGCCGCGGACCGCCTCGGGGATGTCGCCGGGGATCAGGTGGTTGGGGACGTCGGAGAGCTGCGCGAACCACCAGAGGGAGAGCGTGGTCAGCAGCTCGCCCTTGCCGGGGATCCCGGGCTCGAGGACCGCGTCGTACGCGCTGACCCGGTCGCTGGCGACGACGAGCATGCGGTCGGCGCCGAGCACGGGGTCGGCGTCGTCGGGGGTGTAGAGGTCGCGCACCTTGCCGGAGTAGGCGTGCTGCCAGCCGGGCAGCGGCGCCGTGGTGTCGAAGGACAGGGAGTCGTCGCGGGTCACCGCACCATTCTCCCCGATCCGGGGGGCTCCGCGGCTCCTGAAGACCTCCTGTGTCCTGGCGGATCGGGGCTGTCAAGCACGCGCGGCCGCCGATCCCGCGCGCCTAGCGTCGAGACATGACCTCGCAGAACGACCAGACTCCGCAGAACGACCAGTACACGTTCCAAGACCCGACCGCGATGTTCGCCGACATCGACACGGAGGCCCAGTACCAGGAGGGCTCCGGCCTCGACTCGAAGATGGACGACCCCGCCGACCGCGGCGAGTCGACCTACCGCGGCTCCGGCCGTCTGACCGGGCGCAAGGCGCTCGTCACCGGAGGCGACTCGGGCATCGGCGCGGCCGTCGCCATCGCCTACGCCCGCGAGGGCGCCGACGTCGCGATCGTCTACCTCCCCGAGGAGGAGTCCGACGCGAAGAAGGTCGTCGCGCTGATCGAGGAGGCCGGCCGCACCGCCGTCGCCATCCCCGGCGACATCACCGACCACGACTTCGCGGTGGGCGCCGTCGCGAAGGCCGTCGAGGGCCTGGGCGGACTCGACATCCTCGTCAACAACGCGGGCAAGCAGCAGCACGTCGAGGACTTCCTCGAGCTCTCGGACGAGCAGTTCGACGAGACCTTCAAGACCAATGTCTACGCGATGTTCTGGATGACGAAGGCGGCCGTGCCGCACCTCGCCCCGGGCTCCGCGATCATCAGCACCTCGTCGATTCAGGCCTACCAGCCGTCGCCGATGCTGGTCGACTACGCCAGCACGAAGGCCACGATCAACACGTTCTCGAAGGCGCTCGCGCAGCAGCTCGCGCCCAAGGGGATCCGCGTGAACGTCGTCGCCCCGGGCCCGATCTGGACGCCGCTGCAGACCGCGGGCGGCCAGCCGTCCGACAAGCTGCCCGAGGTCGGCTCGCAGACGCCGCTCGGACGCTGGGGTCAGCCGGCCGAGCTCGCTCCCGCCTATGTGTTCCTCGCCTCCCCGGAGTCGAGCTACGTCGTCGGCGAGACGCTGCACGTCAACGGCGGCATGCCCACGCCGTAACACTCGGCGCTCACGGCGGGCCCGGTCGCGGAGCGGAGGAACCTCTTCCGCGCCGTGGCGGGGCCCGCCGTTTTGGTTGTCGTAACAATCGACTGCTGTGCAGGTTCGTGCGCGAGAGTCGGTGCATGACCGATTCCCTGCCGATCCTCGACCTGTCCCGCCTCGACCGGGGGGAGGCGGAGGCCGCCGCCTTCCGCCGCGACCTCCGGGAGACCACGCACGACGTGGGCTTCTTCTACCTCGTCGGCCACGGCGTGCCCCAGGACCTCCTCGACGACGTCGTCGCCGTCTCCCGCCGCTTCTTCGACCTGCCGGAGGAGGAGAAGCTCGCGATCGAGAACACCCTCAGCCCGCAGTTCCGCGGCTACACCCGCTTCGGCGCCGAGCTCACCAACGGCGACGTCGACTACCGCGAGCAGGTCGACATCGGCATCGACCGACCGGCCGTTCCCGCCGGGCCCGGCGTCGCCGACTACGAGCGCCTCGAGGGGCCGAACCTCTGGCCCGAGGCGCTGCCGGAGTTCCGCGAGGTCTTCGAGCGCTGGCACGCGGAGCTCGCGGCGGTCGCGATCCGGCTGCTGCGCACCTGGGCCGTCGCGCTCGACGCCCCGGAGGACGTGTTCGACGAGGCGTTCGCCGAGCGGCCGTTCTCGCTGGTGAAGGTCGTCCGCTACCCGGGCACCTCCGACCCGGAGCCCAAGCAGGGCGTGGGCGCGCACCGCGACGGCGGCGTGCTGACGCTGCTGCTGGTCGAGCCCGGCAAGGGCGGCCTGCAGGTCGAGCACGACGGCTCGTGGATCGAGGCACCCGCGATGGAGGGCGCGTTCGTCGTCAACATCGGCGAGATGCTGGAGCTCGCCACGGGCGGCTACCTCAAGGCCACGCTGCACCGCGTGATCTCGCCGCTGATCGGGACGGACCGGATCTCGATCCCGTTCTTCTTCAATCCCGCGCTCTCGGCCACCATGCCCTCGCTCCCGCTGCCCGAGGAGCTCAAGTCCGGCCTCTCGGTCGACCCGACGAACGCGCCGATCCTCGAGACCTACGGCGAGAACGCGCTGCGCTACCGGCTCCGGGCCCACCCGAACGTGGCGGCCGCCCACCACGCGGACCTGCTCGCTCCCACAGTCTGACCCGGGAACGACGAAGGGCCCCCTCCCGCGCGAGCGCAGGAGGGGGCCCTTCGTCGTCAGTGCGTCAGCAGCGCGCGGCGGCCACGGGGACCGTCGCGGTGAACGCGGGCTGGCCGGTCGCCGATCCGGTCACCGTCACCGTGCCGGCCGGCATCGAGGCCAGGCGGGTGGTGAAGGCGGCGGAGGCGGACGAGCCGGGAGCGACCGCGGTGAACGACTTCGAGCCGTAGGCCGAGGTGATCGTGACGTCCGCGGCAGCGGTGTCGGTGTTCTTCACGGTCGCGGTGAGCACGATCTTGCCGGCGACGCAGCGCGTGGCGACCGCGGGGACGAGCTCGAGGGTGTCCAGCGGGACGACGGCCGAGACCGACGTGCGCACCAGCTTGTCCGCGTACCCGGTGTAGGAGGCCGTGACGCCGGTCACGTCCGCCGGGACCGAGACGCTCGCCGAGCCGCCGGAGAGCGGGACGGTCGAGGTCCACGAGCCGCCGGTGAAGGTGACCGAGCCGACGACGTCGCCCTTGTCGGCCGCCGCGACCGTCGCCGTGACCGTGCGGCCGTCGGCGGTGAGGGTCGTGGTGGAGTCGACGGCGGTGACGCCGGTCCAGTTCTTCATGGCGGTGAGGACCGTCTGCGGGACGCTCACGAACGCACCGTGCCGCGGGCTGGCCGGGAGGCCGGCGCGGCTCTTGGGCGAGACGTTCCAGTCGGCCGACTGCGAGAGGCGGTTCGTCTGCGAGCTGCCGGCGATGGCCGCTCCGGAGGTGAGGAAGGCCTTGTAGCCGCCGTCGCCGTAGTTGTCGACGAGGAACGCGTAGCCGTCGCCCGTGCCGGTGGTGTCGTTCGGGTCGCCCGCGTTCAGCTTGATGATCTCGGGTCCCTCACCGGCCTGGCCGGTCTCGAGCGAGGTCATCCGGGTGTCGGTGAGCTGCCAGGTGGTGTTCGGGTCAACACTCCAGTTCGAGGAGGTCGTCCCGGCGGTCAGGACCTTCGACTTCTCGAGGAAGATGTCCTTTCCGGCCTCGAGGGTGCCGGCGGCGCCGCCCTCCTCGTTCTTGGTGAAGCGGTAGTAGTAGTCGCCGATCTTCGTGATCGTCGAGTCGATCCGCGCGTAGCCGGTGTCCTGCCAGGTGGCGGGAGGAGCGGTGAAGGTGCGGAAGTCGCGGGTGATCACGGAGAAGACGCGGGCGTAGAGCTTGTCGCTGTTGGTCTTCGTCGCGTCGGAGTAGAGGCGCGAGGAGAAGAACACGACGTAGGACTGCAGGGCGTCGTCCCAGTACGCCTCGGGCGCCCAGGTCATTCCGGCGGCCGGCTGGTTCACCGTGATGCCGGTGTCGGCGCCGTTGGTGCGGGTCCACTGCACCAGGTCGGTCGACTCCCAGACCTCGATCTTCAGGCTGCCCTTGGACTGGGCGTCGCCCCAGCCGGTGCCGCAGGAGATGCAGAGGTCGGTGGCGACCATGTAGTACTTGTCGCCGTTGTGCGAGCGGAGGATGAACGGGTCGCGCAGGCCCTTCGTGTCGGTCGTCGAGGTGATGACCGCCTTCCCGCCGTTGACCGGCGAGAAGGTGAAGAAGTCGTTGCCCGAGGTCGCGGCCTGGTAGATCTTCTCGTCGCCGTCCGACTTGAAGTACGCCGAGGCGTAGCCCGCGTCGGGAGCGGTGCGGCCGAGCTCGGCGACCGTCAGCGTGAAGGCGCGCGTCTCGGTGACGCCGTTGAGGGTGGCCGTCGCGGTGAGGGTGACGGTCCTGTCTCCGGAGCCGTAGGCCGGCCGGGTGACGACGCCGCCGCCGCGGTAGGGGTCGGCCGCGCCGACCGCCGGAGCCGCGTAGGAGGTGTTCGTCGGCGTGACGAGGGCCGGGTCCGAGGAGGTCCAGGTGATGTCGGTGCCGTTCCGGGCGCCCTTCACCGCGAGGGGGAGGTTCTCGGTGGTGCGCGTGGCGAGCTTCAGCGCGTCGAGGTCGTCGTTGATGCTCGGGGCGAGCACGACCACCTCGAAGGCGATCGTCGCGCCCTGGGCGGTGGTCGCCGTCAGGGTGACCGGGGTGTTCTGCGCGATCGAGCGCGAGACGACGCCGGTGGTCGAGACGACCGCGCTGTTCGAGGAGGTCCAGGTGAGCGGGACGCCGCTGCTGGAGGCGGGCAGCGTCAGGTTCGAGGAGACCTGGGTCAGCGACGGGTTGCCGGCCAGCAGGACGGGCTGGATGTCCGAGCGCAGCAGGGCGGAGGTCGCGGACGCCTTCGCCGTGGCGGTCGGCATGCTCGAGGCGACCTGCTCGGCGGTGAGGGAGGTGTCCCAGAACTTCACGTCGGTGACGTCGGCGGTCACGAGCGCGTCGCCGGAGTAGAGCGAGCGGCCGAGGTAGCCGAGAGTGGACCCGGTCGGCACGATGCTCGCCATCGACTTCGTGGTGTTCGCCGTCGAGATCTGCGTGCCGTCGCGGTAGAGGGTCAGCACGGTGCTCGACCCCGTGCCGGTGCCGACGAGCGTGAGGGTCGTGAACCCGGGGTTCAGCGTGCCGCCGAACGGCATGCGGGTCTCGCCGTTGTTGGTGGGCTCCTTGACGCGGATGCCCGCGAGGACCTGTCCGCTGGGCGAGCCGTCGGGGTTGCGCGGGTTCACGAAGACGTGGTTGCCGAGCTGCGTGGTGTTCCACGGGCCGACGCCGTCGCCGATGACCCAGCCGAACTGGTTGGCGGTGGTCTGCGTCTTCACCGTGTACTCGACGGCGAAGGCGTTGTCGGCTCCGGTGACCAGGCCCTGGGGGAGGCTCGCGTAGCCGTCGTTCTTGAACCGGGCGACCTGGTCGCCGCCGGCGTTCGCGAAGGACGCGTCGGTGAGGCCGGTCAGGGTGGCGTTGCGTCCGTTGCCCGAGATGTCGAGCAGGGCCGAGCCGGCGTGCGACATGTCGTAGTGCGCGGTGGGCGCCGGGACGTCGACGGCCTGCGCCGAGACGGGGACGAGAGCGCCGGTGAGGGCGACGCTCGTGCAGGCGAGAGCGGAGAGGAAGAGGGATCGCACGCGGCGCCGAGGCGCGGCGGCAGGGGGCTCCGGGGAGCGTCGTCTCATCGTCGAGACCTTTCCTTCAGGGGAGGGATGCGTCGAGCCGAGGGGACCGACGCGTGTGTTCACGTTAACGTGTGAGCCGCCTCAGAGCCATGGGGGAATTGCTCCGGCGTCGGGAGCGAACCATGCGCCAGGGGCACGCCTCGGCGCAAGACCTGCACCCCCGAGCGCCCAGGGCGTAGCGTGAGCCCACCGCATCCTGGCCCCCGGTGACGGAACCATGCCCATCCGCCTGCCCTGCGAGGACTTGACCATGACGACGCTCTTCCACACCGGTGGCTCCCTCTCCCTCGACGACGCGACCGCCGACGCCGTCGTCCGCTACTCGCTCGCGCTCGCGCAGCGGCACCGGATGAGCACGGTCAGCGTCGCCGACGACTCGGCCCCCTCCTCCGTCGTGACGCTCACCGTCGGGCTCGGCGTCCCCCTGGTGGTCGCAGGGGCCGGTAGCGCAGCGGCGGAGTCGAGCACCGAGATCCTCGAGCGCCTCGACGCGCTCGACAGTGCGGGCGGACCGGTGCCCGCCTCGGACGTCGACCCCCGCGCGACGTGGGAGCTCGAGAACGAGTACTGAGCTCTGAGCCGCGGCGCCGCCGGCGCGGATCCGCCCCGCTCCTGCTCCGCGCGCGCGGAGCGTCAGCGCCGGTAGTCGCGGATGATCTCCTGGGCGAGCGTCGTGATCGGGGTCGACGTCGCTCGCGCGCGGACCCGCAGCACCTCGAAGGCCTGCTCGACCGTGGTGCGGTGGGCGTAGGCGAGGATCCCCTTCGCCTGCTCGATCAGCACCCGGCTGTCGAGGGCGTGCTGCAGCTGCTCCTGAGTGACCGTGCTCTGCTGGAGCGCGCGCTGGTGCAGGATCCCGATCGTCGCGACGTCGGCGAACGCCTGCACGACCGCGATGTCGTCCGGATCGAGCCGCCCCGGCCGGGCCTGGAAGAGGTTGAGGGAGCCGATCGTCGTCCCCGCCGAGCGCATCGGCACGCAGTGCGCCGAGAGCACGTCGAGCTCGACCGCCAGCGTCCGGAACTCCGCCCACTCCTCGCCCACGGCGCGGGCGTCCTCGACGATCACCGGCCGCCCGGTCTCGAAGCACTGGATGCACGGGCCCGACCCGCTGTCGAGCTGGAGCAGCTCGATCAGCCGGGTGTCCTCGTCCGTGGAGGCGAGCACCTCGAGGGAGCCGGAGGAGTCGGCGAGGACGAGCCCCGCCGAGACGGCGTCGAAGAGGGTCGCGCTGCTCTCCACGAGGGTCTGCGTGAAGTCGACGACGTCGTAGTCGTCGACCAGCGTGTCGGAGAGGGCGACGAACGTCTGGATGACGCTGCGCTCGCGGGAGTTCGTCACCATGTGTCGTCCTGGGCGGTGAGAGGGCGGTCGGGGAACCCGTCGTGCCGGGCCACGATGCCGGAGGCGACATCGACGACGGAGCGCTGCTGGGCGAAGGCGTGGGCGCGCAACAGCAGCTGCGCCTCCTCGGCCGTGCTGCCGTAGCGCGCGATAACCATGCCGGTCGCCTGGTGCACCACGCGTCGCGAGCGCGGATTCGTGCTCTCCTCGACCTCGTTGTCGCGCAGCACCGCGGCCAGCACCAGCAGCGCCGTCGCGGTGGTCGAGGCACTGATCCGGCCGAGGAGGGAGTCGCTGAGCGACGTGGGGCGGCGGGAGTAGAGGTCGACCGCGCCGATCGAGAGCCCCGCGATCGAGAGCGGGAAGGCGAAGACCGCGCGCACCGCCGTGGGGCCGATCGCCTCGGTGAAGAGCGGCCAGCGCTCCTCCGCGCCGGTGTCCGGCACCGAGACGGGGCCGGCAGCGCGGATCGCCTCCCAGCACGGGCCCTCGCCGAGGTCGATCTGGATCTCGTCCAGCCGGCTCGCGGTGCTGTCGCTCGCGGCGACGGTCTCGCCGCCGAAGGGGCTGCCGAGCGTGGAGATCGCGACGCCGTCGATCGGGTACCCGCGCAGATACGGGTCGCAGAGAGCGTCGGAGTCGTTCACCGCCCCCATTTTAGCCGTCGGCTCCGCTCGGCGCGACGCTCCGCCGGACCGGCGGGGACGACGACGCGGTGACGCGCCGGAGCCCGCCTGGCTGCGCTGCCCGGGCGCACGAGGCGACGGCCCGTGAAGCGGCTCGTCGGGCGCGGACGGTGCATGGTGCGGGGCGACGGGAGCCGGAGGACGGCGGCCTGCACGGCGACGGAGCGGCTCAGGCCGGGGTCGATCGAGCCGGGACGCTCGAGGGCGGCGATGAGGTCGTCGAGGACGGCGAAGGCGGGATCTGTCATCACGGCTCCTGGCCGGGTGTCCGCGGCCGTTGTTCTGCGCGCCGGGGCGCGGGCGGTGTCGATCGGGTGTCGCCGTGCGGGGTCCGCGCACGACGTCGACGAGGTCCTGCCCGACGGTACGGGGCGCGGATCGACCGGACGACGTGGTTGACCTCCCCGAGGTCCGCCGCTACTCGTGCTCTGCGTTGAGCTCGTCGAAGTCGTTCGTGATGATCGACAGCGGGGTGTACGGCGTGATGAGGAGGAGCGCCGGGTTCGCGCGACCCTCGCCGTAGTTGACGGTCAGCCACTGCGGGGTCGGGGAGGCCAGGGCGGCCTCGACCTCGGCGCGGAACTCGTCGAGGCTCCTGTTGTTGACGGTGTAGGCGGTGCCGTTGTAGATCAGGTCGATGCGCTTCACAGCTGGTCGCCCTTCGCCGGGGGACGCACCGGTTCGGCGGGTTCCGAGATCACGTACAGCCCGCCCGCGGAGTTCGCGAGGTCGGTGAGCGCGGAGATCCAGGCGGGGTTGATGCGGGGCATCCGGCCGCCGAAGTACTTGTAGCGGAGCGCGTGGGAGGGGTGGATCCAGATCGCGCTGCGGCCGTCGCCCATGCTGTGGTCGTCGCGCCAGCTGAGCAGGAACGACTCGTTGCGGCGCAGCTTCGCGGTGATGACGATCTGCAGGTGCGCGAGCACGCGGTCCTCGAAATCGATCTCGACGGTCCCGTCGTAGTGCAGCTTCCCCATCGGCGTCTCCAGCCCCTGATCTCCGGCCGGCAGGCGCCCGCCGTTGCCACCACCCTTCCGCAGACCGGAGGGATCCGACAACCCGGTCTGCCATTCTCTGCTCGATCTGTCCAGGTCTTCCGTCAGCGGCGGTCCTCTGTCAACCTCCTCCCTCCACGCAGCCGGCGCTGCCGAGCATGGGCGGCATGAAGCACATCCTCTTCGCCGACAAGACGATCCTGGTGGGGGACGAGGCGGCCGACGCACTCGTCGAGTACGCCGTCGCCCTCGCCTCGAAGGGCGCGGCCGACACCGTCGAGTACACGGGGATCGGCGCCGACGGCGGGACGGTCGACGCCACCTTCCTCGTGAACGCCGCGGCCGCCCTCATCGTCGAGACCACGCCGAGCGACCTGCCCGAACCGGACAACGCGGCGGAGGTGGCGCGGCTGCGCGCTCGTATCGACGCGCTCACCGGCGAGCATCCGGTGCAGCCCGGCGACGGCGAGCTGACCAGTGGTGCCGACTACGAGGACTCCTACGAGCAGTGAGTGGTTCCCCGTGGTGCGCGTCCGGGCGCGACCGGCGTCCGCTACCACTGCGAGGCTCCGCAGTGAACCCCCTGATCGGCTGAGGGGAGGCGGACGTACCGTGGCCCTGCGGGTCGCCGACGACACGATCACCGGCCGACCGCTACGGGCACGGCCGCGGGTCGGCCGGGGAGGACGGACACCATGACCGGAGACCATCCCTTCTGGGTGCGCCTCGCGCGCAAGGAGCCGCAGTGCGCCATCGTGCGCGGCCGGGTCTTCGAGATCGGCGCCCCCGACGAGCGGGACGGCGCCTTCCTCCTCACGGTCTGGGAGAAGGGGCGGCCCGTCGGGCACGTCCTGAACGTGGATCCGCCCGCCTACAAGCCGTGCGGACCCGGGCACCCGGTCGAGCCGCAGCGGGTCGACGGGGTCGAGGAGCTGCTCGAGCTCCTGGTGCCCCAGCGCACCCGGCTCGCGGCGCACGGCTGACGCCGCTCCCGTCCGCGGGGGCCGCCCGAGTCCTGTGCACCGGGAGCGGGGCGAGCGCTGAGCACCCGCTGACGGACGCCCGGGACGGGGGAGTCGTGCGGCCGGGCGGCGGCTGGCATCCTGACCTCGGTGCGACGAGCGTGCCCGCGAGGGGGAGCCCGATGAGCACCGCCGAGGACGTCGACGACGGGACCGCCGAGTTCGGGTACCGCCCTTCGCTCACCCGCGGCATCGGCCGCTTCGGCAGCTTCGCCGCGGGCGTGAGCTACATCTCGATCCTGACCGGCACGTTCCAGCTCTTCTCCTTCGGCTTCGCGCTCGGCGGTCCCGCCTACTGGTGGTCCTGGCCGATCGTGTTCACCGGGCAGCTCATGGTCGCGCTGTGCTTCGCCGAGCTCGCCGCCCGCTACCCGGTCGCCGGCTCCGTCTACAACTGGAGCAAGCGCCTCGCCGGGCCGACGGTGAGCTGGATGGCGGGCTGGCTGATGGCCACCGCGTCCGTGGTCACGCTCGCGGCCGTCGTGCTGGCGTACCAGGCGACGCTCCCGCAGATCTGGAGCGGGTTCCAGCTCGGCGGCTCCGCGGGGGTGAGCGCGGTGGTCTGGGGAGGACTGCTGATCGCGTTCACCACCGCGGTCAACGCGCGCGGCGTGCAGCTGATGGCCCGGATCAACAGCGTCGGCGTGCTGATCGAGCTCGTCGCGGCGGTGCTGCTGGTGGCGGTGCTCGCGGTGAACGTGGTGCATCCGCCGACCGTGCTGCTCGACACCAGCGGCTACGGCGGGAGCACGCCGGGCGGGTACGCCGGCGCGTTCCTCATCGCCGCGATCGCGTCGGCGTACGTGATGTACGGGTTCGACACCGCGGGCTCGCTCGGCGAGGAGACGGTCGTTCCGCGCCGGACCGCGCCGACGGCGATCCTGCGGGCAGTGACCGCCTCCTTCGTCCTCGGCGGCCTCATCCTGCTGCTGGGCATCCTCTCGGCGCCCGACCTCGCCGACCCGGCGCTCGGGCAGGCGTCGGGCGGGCTGCAGCGGATCGTGCTGCAGGTGCTCGGCGGCCCCCTCGGATCGGTCCTCCTGCTCTGCGTTGTCGTCGCGATCACGGTGTGCGCGCTGGCGGTGCACACGGCGGCCATCCGACTGATCTTCGCGATGGCCCGCGACAACGCCCTGCCCGGCAGCCGCGTGCTCGCCCGCGTCGAACCGCGGCGCGGGACACCGGTGGCGCCGGCGCTGGTCGTGGGGGTGCTCGCGGTGCTGATCCTGGTGGTGAACATCGGGACGCCGGCGATCTTCACGGCCGTGACGAGCGTGGCGGTCATCCTGATCTACCTCGCCTACCTGCTGGTGACGGTGCCGCTGCTGATCGCCCGGCTCCGCGGCCGGTGGCCCGCAGCCGCGCCCGGGCGCTTCTCGCTCGGCCGCGCGGGCCTGCCGGTGAACGTCGTCGCGGTGCTCTGGGGCGCGGCGATGACGGTCGACCTCGCGTGGCCGCGCGTCGAGGTCTACGGGGAGGAGCTGCGCTGGAGCGCGGTCGTCGTGATCGCCGCGGTCGTCGGGATCGGCCTGGCCTGGTTCCTCCTCCGCGGCCGGCACCGCCTCGGCACCCTGCCCGCGCACGCGCTCCCCTCGCCGCCGCCGCAGGGCTGAGTCGCACGAGAAGGCCCGTTCGAGGGGGCAGGACGATCCTTCCCGGGCGACTCGGCGGCGGCACCGGGAGGAGGATGGGGGAGCGGGTGCTCGGCCGAGCGCCGCGGGAAGGAGCGCGCGTGCGGAACCGCCTGGCGACTCCGTCCCTGCTCGCGCACGCCGTGCTCATTCAGGCCGTCGCGTTCCTGCTCCGGCCGGCCGCCGTCTACCAGGCGATCCGGCTCGACGTGCCGGCCTGGGCGCTCGGGGCGCTCGGCGCCTCGTTCGCGCTGGTGCCGCTGCTGATCGCGCTGCCGGTGGGCGGGCTGGTCGACCGGGTCGGCGCCCGGGCGGTGATGGCCGTCGGCTCGCTCGTCGCGGTGGGAGCGGCCGCGGTGCTGCTCCTGGCGGGCGGGAGCGTCGCGGGGCTGCTCCTCGGCATCGCCCTGCTCGGCGCGGGGCACCTGGGCTGCGTGGTCGGGCAGCAGACCGTCGTCGCGGGCGGCACCGGAGGGACGCGGCTCGACAGCCGCTTCGGCTACTACACGTTCGCCGCGTCGCTCGGGCAGGCGATCGGGCCCGCGTTCATCCCGGTGCTCGCGGGCGGCTCGGTGCGGCCCGACCCGGCGCCGCTGTTCCTCGTGGGCGGGATCCTCGCGGTGCTGCTGCTCGTCTCGACGGCGGGGATCCGCAGCCCGTCCCCGCGCGGACCCGCGGCGGAAGGGGCGGCGGCTCCGGGCTCGACGCTCGGTCTCCTCCGGGTGCCGGGCCTCGCGCGCGCCCTGCTGACCAGCGCGACCGTCGTCGCCGCCGTCGACCTGACCGTCGTCTACCTCCCCGCCCTCGGCGCCGAGCGCTGGCTCCCGGCCGGCGTCGTCGGAGCCCTGCTCACCGTGCGCGCGCTCGCGTCGATGGCCTCGCGGCTCCTCCTCGGCGCGGCCACCGCCCGGCTCGGGCGCACCCGGGTGATGGTGGGCGGCATCCTGATCTCGGCGCTCTGCCTGGTGCTGGTCGCCCTGCCCGCGCCGACCGTGCTCCTCTTCGTCGCGGTCGCCGCCCTCGGCCTGGGCCTCGGGATCGGCCAGCCCATCACGATGTCCTGGCTGATCGAGCGCACCCCCGCCGACCGCCACGGCCGCGCCCTCGCGCTGCGCCTGGCCGGGAACCGCCTCGGGCTGATCGCCCTGCCCAGTCTCCTCGGCGTCCTCGCGGCGGCGGCTGGAGCGGGCGGCGTCCTCATCGGCACCGGTGCCGCGGTCGGCGCGACCCTCCTCCTGCTGCGCGGGGTGCGCCTGGACTGAGGTGCCCGGGGCCGCAGCGGATCGGCGGCGCGAGCGGCGATGCCGGGCCTCGCAGTCGGAAGACCGGAGGGTCAGCTGCCCGGCTCCTCCACGCGGACGTCCTCGGCGGCCTTGTCGGCGCGCCAGCCGCGCCAGACCGGCTGGCGGAGGGTGCCGGAGGCGGTGCGCTCGCGGTAGCGGACCTCGCCGACCAGGACGGGCGACACCCAGTGCACTCCGCGCGACTCGAGCGGAGGGACGGAGACGGCGGGCTCCTCGGTGGCGTGCTCGGCCAGGCGGTCGACCAGTCCGCGGCGCTCGCGGTCGCTGAAGCCGGTGCCCACACGGCCGGAGTACGCGAGCCCGTCCTCGCCGGGGATCGCGGTCAGCAGCGCCCCGACCGACCCCTGGAGGCCGCCTTCGCCCTCGCGCCATCCCACGATCACGACCTCCTGCAGCCGGTGGTGGGTGAGCTTGATCCAGTCGCGCGAGCGGCTGCCCTCCTGGTAGCGCGAGTCGCGGCGCTTGGCGACCACGCCCTCGAGGCCGAGGGTGCGGCTGGTGGCCATCGCCTCCTCCAGGTCGCCGTCGAACACGGACGGGACGTGCACGCGCTCGTTCTCGTCGACGAGCTCGACCAGTGCCGAGCGACGGGTGTCGTAGTCGCTCCCGGTCAGGTCCTCTCCTGCGCGCTCGAGCAGGTCGAAGACCATCAGGTGCACCGGAGTGGACCGGGCGGCCGCCTCGATCTCGCGCGGCTTCGTCAGCCCGCCGCGGGTCTGCAGGGCGCCGAAGTCGGGGCGCCCGCGAGCGTCGAGGGCGACGATCTCGCCGTCGAGCACGGCGTCGGCGGCGGCCTCGGCGAGCGGGGCGAGCAGATCGGGGAACGCTGCGGTCAGGTCGTTGCCGTTGCGGCTCGTGAGGGTCGCGGTGCCGCCCTGCACCCGCACGAGAGCGCGGTAGCCGTCCCACTTCATCTCGATCGCGGCCCCGGGGTCCACGTCGCCGCGGCGTCCGGCCGTGGCGAGCATGGGGCGGTGGCGGCGCGGAGCGGAGTCCTCGGCCGGGCGGTCTGCGGAGGGTGCGGGGCGGGGAGCGGGCGACGCGGCGGACGCGGCCGCCCGGCCCCGTCGCTGCGTCCCGTGCCCGTGAGCGGGACCCGGCGCCATCAGGTGCAGGAGCCAGTTCTTCTCGGCGCCCTCCCTCGAGCCCGTGTGCAGCAGGGCGTAGCGACGGGGCTCGCCGCCGAGCCCGCCGTCGGGGCGGCCGGTCAGCACCGCGATCACCTCCTTCCCCTCGCGCCACTTCTCGAGCGCGTAGGTGCCCTCGTCCCAGATGCGCACCTCGCCGCCGCCGTACTCGCCGGCCGGGATCGTGCCCTCGAAGGTCGCGTACTCGAGGGGGTGGTCCTCGGTCTGCACCGCGAGCCGGTTCGGGTCGCCCTCCAGCGGCGGGCCCTTCGGCACCGCCCAGCTGACCAGGACGCCGTCGTGCTCGAGCCGGAAGTCGTAGTGCAGGCGCCGCGCGTGGTGCTCCTGGATGACGAAGGAGTCGCCCGAGGAGGAGCCCGCGGACCCCGCCTCGGGCACCGGCTCCGGCGTCCTCGACGCGTCGCGCATGCTGCGGTAGGTCGCCAGGCGGTCGGAGGAGGCGTCCGTCGCGGCGAAGCCCGCCATCCGCTCCGGGGTCGGCTCGAGCCCGGCACCCCGGGCGGCGAGCAGCGGGCGGAGGAGGTCGCCGTCGCTCCGCAGCCGCTCCACCACCTCGTCGGGCGACAGGTGGCGCAGGTTGTCGGCACCCAGCTCCTCCCACGTGCGGGGCGCGGCGGCGGCCGGCCGGAGGCGCCCCCGGAGGGAGTAGGGGGCGATGGTCGTCTTCGCCGCGCTGTTCTGGCTCCAGTCGACGAGGACCTTGCCCTCGCGCAGGGTCTTCTTCATGTCCGAGACGACGAGGTCGCGGTGGTCCGACTCGAGCACGCGCGCCAGCTCGTGCGCGACCGCCGAGATCTGGTCGCTGGAGGCGAAGGCGTCCAGTGGGCAGTAGAGGTGGATCCCCTTGCTCCCACTGGTCACCGGCAGCGGAGCCAGCCCCATCCCCTCCAGGAGGTCGCGGGCGAGGAACGCGACCTCGGCGCACTCGGCGAGTCCGGCACCCTCGCCCGGGTCGAGGTCGAGCACGAGGCGGTCGGGCGGACGGCGCTCGCCGTCGGAGCCCACCCGCCACTGCGGGACGTGCAGCTCGAGCGCCGCCTGCTGCGCCAGCCAGGTGAGCCCGGCGACGTCGTCGACCAGCGGGTACTCGACGTCGCGCGACGAGTGCGCGAGCCGGGTCCGGCTCAGCCAGTAGGGGGCGGAGGAGGGGAGGTTCTTCTCGAAGAAGACCTCGCCCGGATGCTCGGCGGTGCCCACTCCGTCGACCCAGCGCTTCCGGGTGACCGGGCGGCGCGCGAGATGGGGAAGCATCGCGGAGGCGACGGAGGCGTAGTAGGAGAGCACGTCGGCCTTGGTGAAGCCCGTCTCCGGGTAGACGACCTTGTCGAGGTTCGTCAGCCGCAGCCTCCGCCCGCCGACCGAGACGATCTGCTGCGAGGCGGCCATCCCCCCATGGTGGAGGCAGGTGCGCGCCGAGGGAACCCCGGACCGTCGCGGGAACCCGCAGCGAGCCGCCTCCACGACTCGGGGTTCCCTCGGCGGCGGGGAGTAGCGTCGACGCACCACGTCCGAAGGAGCCCTCCGTGCCCGACACGATCGCCGACATCCCCCTCACCACGATCGACGGCACCACGTCGACCCTCGCCGACTACCCGCCCGTGCGGCTGATCGTCAACGTCGCCTCCCGCTGCGGCCTCGCCCCGCAGTACGAGAAGCTCGAGGCCCTGCAGAAGAGCTACGGGGAGCGCGGATTCACGGTCCTCGGCTTCCCGAGCAACCAGTTCCTCCAGGAGCTGAGCGACGAGGACAAGATCAAGGCGTACTGCTCGACGACCTGGGGGGTCACCTTCCCGATGTTCGAGAAGGTCCGCGTCAACGGCCGCTCGGCGCATCCGCTCTACGCGGAGCTCACCAAGGCGGAGGACGAGAACGGCAAGGCCGGCCGGGTAAAGTGGAACTTCGAGAAGTTCCTGATCACGGCCGACGGCACGGTCCACCGGTTCCGCCCGACGGTCGAGCCCGACGACCCGCGGATCGTCGACCTGATCGAGGCGTCGCTCCCCAACTGATCCCGCTCAGCGGCGGGCGCGGGGCGGAGCACGCCACCCGTCGCGGCTCAGCGGTCGCGGAGCCCCAGGGCCGAGCGGGCGTCCGCGGGCTCGACGCCCTCGGGGCAGACGATGTCCGAGACGTCGAACGGCGTCGCGCGCGAGAACGGGATCATCTCGATCCCGTCGACGTGGCGCAGCAGCACGAGGCCGCCCTCACCCTCGCGCAGGCTCCGGCGCACCTGGCGCAGGAAGATGCCGGCCATGTCGAGCTCGACGACGAAGGAGCGGCCGCTCACGTCGATCCGGCAGCCGATGACCGGCTGGGAGCCGACGGAGACGGAGTCCGGCACGCGGCGCGGCTCGATCGGCTGCTCCTTGCGGAGCGTCCGCACCGGGGTGAGGGTGGGCAGGCCGGTCGCTCGCGCGGTGTCCGTCATGGTCGTCTCCGTCCGTCGACGTCCGCCGATGGTTCCGGGGACGTCTTCTCGACGGTACTTCGCGTCCCCCGCAGAGGGGACGGGGTTGACGGCCGTGCGATCAGGGGGCAGCGGGGCCCAGGAGCGGCGGAGCTCAGGAGCCCTGGCGCTGCTCCTCGGGCTCCGGCAGGACCGAGAGCTCGCCGTGCATGCTGGCGACGCTGAGCATCTGCTCGATCCACGCGCGGTTGAGCTTGGGCTGGTGCGCCTCGGTGAAGCGGAAGTGCAGCGGCACCGACGGGTGCAGCCAGACGGAGCTCCGGCCGTGTCCGGTGGAGGCGTCCTCCATCCACGAGAGCGAGAAGGCTTCGTTGCGGCGCAGCTTCGAGAGGACGGCGACCTTCAGGTGCGCGAGGACGCGCTCCTCGAATTCGATCTCGAGGTTCTGCGGTCCGTAGATGAGCGTGGCCACGGGCCCCCTTCGTTCATCGGGCCGGCCCTGGCGGACGGCTCCTCGGGGGACGGTATCCGCTCGGACCCCGGTGCGGGGAATCGGGCGGGAGACACGCCGGACCCCCATTGACAGTCCCGCGGACGGGACGTAGCACTGCCGGGCGTGCTGGGCGCCACGTTAGCCGACGCATGTAGCGAGAGTCGATGCTCCGTCGCGGATCTCCCGTCGGCCGGGGCCGGCCCGGGAGCGAGCGCGGGCACCTCCGGCTGCCGGCCGCGCCGCTCAGGATCCCGTCACGGCCCGGCCGGCGCGTCCCACCCCTCCTGCGGAGTCGCGCAGGTGCCGCGGAAGACGTACTGCGACGGAAGCTTCCGCTGGTGCGAGGACCAGTCGATCGCCGGCCGCCGCTGCTCCGGAGGCAGGTAGCCGAGCCGGTACACCGCCATCAGCTCCAGCTCGTCGGGCACGGCGAGCAGCGACTCGATCCGCGCCCACGCTCCCGGCACCTCCATCGGGAACGACACGAACTGGATCCCCATCCCCAGCTCGACCGTGCTCAGCCAGACGTTCTCCATCGCGGCGCCCATGCTGAACACCGAGTAGAAGGAGGAGAGCTCGCCCGGCCGGTACTCGGAGCGGTCGAGCATCACCCCGAGCAGCAGCGGCGATCCCGCGACGAGCCGGCGGTTCTCCTCGCCGAGCGTCTGCGGGACGCGGAGGGAGTTCATCAGGAACTGCCCGCGCTTCGTGAAGACCTGCTTCGTGAAGGGGCGGAGCGGAGCCGGCAGCTTGTCGAACAGCATCCCGTCGCGCCGCCGCTCCATCTCCTCGCTGCTGAAGCGGAAGTAGGGCTTGTAGCGCTCGAAGAACGTGCCGTTCGACATCGCGGTGGTCATGCTCTCGCCGCTGATCGCGGCGATCCGGTCGATCGTCTCGCGCTCCTCGACGAGCACGAACCGCCACGGCTGGCTGTTGAGCTGCGAGGGCGCCCGGCCGGCCACCTCCATCAGGAGCCGCTGGTGCTCCTCGGAGACGGGGTCGGGCAGGAACGCGCCGTTGGTGGTCTTCCGGCGCCGGACGACATCGAGGAACTCCATGCCTCGATCCTGCCCCGATCGATCGCGCAGAGGGGGGAGCGGCGGCGGCCCGGGGCGCGCGCGGTAGCATCGAGGGTCCTGTGCAGGCTCGAGGGAAGCGGTGGAACGGTGAAGACGAGGGTCATCTTCTACCTCCTCGGAGGTGTGTTCGTGCTCGGCGCGGGCATCAACTCGGTCGTGGGCAGCGGCTTCTCGGTGCCGAACCTGCTGACGATGCTCTGCGGCGCGCTGATCCTCGCGATCGCCGGCTGGCAGGCGCTGCGCTCGTACCGCTCCGACCCCGACCGCGACGTCGAGCCCCCGCGCTAGAAGCCGGGGCGCGTCAGCGCAGGGCCGACCCGGCCCTCAGACGCTGGAGCACGCCTCGGTGCCGCGCCGGCCGCCGCGTCCGCCCGAGAGCGGCGAGCACGAACGGAGCCGCCGCCAGCGCGATCGCCGGGTGCCGGCGTCCGTGCGTCCCCGCGAAGGGGATCACCGCCAGCGGGACGGCGGCGGGAGCCAGCGCGGACGCGGCGCGGGGGTCCGACCGCCGCAGCGTCGCCCAGGCCAGAGCGGTGAGCGTCGACGTGCAGATGTAGAGCGCGTGATGGATCCAGTGCCAGCGGCCCGTGCGGAGAGCGCCGGTGGCGACGGCGGTGCCGAGGGCGCAGTTGGCGGAGTAGCTGACGGCGGCGGCGCGCAGCCAGAGCGGACCGGAAGCGCTCGCCCTCCGCCGCGTCCTCACACCTCGCCCCGCGCGAGCAGCAGCCGGTAGGGCGCCGCGCGCTCGACCCGCCACCCCTCGGGCGCCACAGCCCGCAGCTCGGCGGCGGTGAAGCTGCGCCGCACCGACAGCGACCCGTCGTAGTGGAGGAACGAGCCGGCCGCGATCGGTCGCGTGGCCAGCAGGTAGGCCGTGTAGGCCAGCCGCGAGCGCTCGATGTCGTTGTGGAGGGCGCGCGGGGCCAGGCGCTCGCTGTCGGCGAGCAGGTCGGCGAGTGATTCCGGCGACAGGTGGTGCAGCACGTGGTTGGAGGTCACCAGGTCGAAGTGCTCGCCCTCGGCGACCAGGTCGGCGCTGCTCGCGCGGCGGAACTCGACTCCGGGCGGCGCGGGCGTCGACGTGGCGAAGGCGGAGGCGCGCTCGTCCGGATCGACGGCGGTGATCGCCAGGCGGAGGCCGTCCTCGCGGGCCCAGCCGGCGAGGGAGCGGGCGACGTCGCCGCCACCGGAGCCGATGTCGAGCAGGCGGAACGGCTCGTCGGGCCGCAGCAGCGGACGCAGGCGCGAGCGGTAGAGGCCACGCCACCCCGAGACCAGCCGGTTCACGGTGCCGAAGCGGGCGTAGGTGGCGTCGAGCAGGGTGCGGTCGCAGTCCGGGTCGTCCATCAGCTCCTGCTCGGAGACCTCGCGGTGGCGCAGGTCCGGCGCGAGAGGGGCTCGCGGAGTCACTCCCCGCCCCGCTTGGTGAGCAGCGCGAGCTCGACGGTGAGGCCGGGGCCGAACGCCATCGCGCCGATCCGCTCGCCGTCGGCCGCCTCGCCGTGCAGCAGGCGCCGCAGGATGAAGAGGACGGTCGCGCTCGACATGTTGCCGTTGGTCCGCAGCACCTCGCGCGACGGGGCCAGCTGCTCGTCGCTGAGGGCGAGCGAGGCCTGCACCTTGTCGAGGATGCTGCGGCCGCCGGGGTGGATCGCCCAGCGCTGCACGTCGCTCCGCTCGACCTCGGCGCCGGCCAGCAGCGGGGCGACGGCCGCCTCGATGTTCGCTCCGATGATCGAGGGCACGTAGGTGCTCAGCCGCATCGAGAAGCCGTGGTCGCCGATCGTCCACGCCATCTCGGTCTCGCCCTCGTCGGTGAGCGTCGTGGCGAGCGCGTCGAGCTCGAGCACCGGGGTGCCGGGCGCGGCCTCGCGGGCGGTGACGACGGCCGCCGCACCGCCGTCGGCGAAGACGGAGGTCGCGACGATCTGCTCCGGGTCGTTGGAGCTGGTGAGGTGGATGGTGCACAGCTCGACCGCGACGACGAGGACGACCGCCTCCGGGTCGGCCTCGCAGAACTGGCGGGCGGCGCGCAGGCCGGGGAAGGCGCCGTAGCAGCCCATGAAGCCGAGGTGGAAGCGCTGCGTCGAGGGTGCGAGGCCGAGGCGGCGGACCAGCTGGTAGTCGGGCCCCGGGGCGTAGAAGCCGGTGCAGGAGACCGTCACCACGTGGGTGACGTCCTCGGGGGTCATCGACGCGGACGAGAGGGCGCGGCGGGCCGCCTCCGTGAAGAGCTCGGGAGCGCGCTCGGTGTAGACGGCGTTGCGCGCGGCCGTCCCCGGGTCGAGCACCAGGCCGCTCCCCGCGTCGTAGAAGACGCTCGCACCCTCCCGCTCGACCCGGTCGAGCTCGTCGACCACCGTGCTGCGGGTGTCGATCCCGGACGCGTCGAAGGCCGCGCCGATCAGGCGGGACCCGAGCCGGGCCATCGCGGGCTGGGACGCGAAGAGGTCGCGCACCTCGGACTGGCGCAGGACCGTGGTCGGCACCGCCGTCTCGATGCTGCGGATGTGGACACTCACCCGCAGGAACCTATCGCGGAATCCTGCGGGTGAGCGGTGCCCTGGAGCGTGATCAGAGGATCGGCTTCCCGCCGGTGACGGCGATCGTCGACCCGCTGATGTAGCTCGCCTCGTCGGAGGCGAGGAGGACGTAGGCGGGGGCCACCTCGGCCGGCTGCCCGGGGCGGCCCAGCGGGACCTGCTCGCCGAACTCGGCGACGGCCTCCTCCGGCATGGTCGAGGGGATCAGCGGCGTCCAGATCGGGCCGGGCGCGACCGAGTTGGCGCGGATGCCCTTCTCGCCGAGCGCCTGCGCGAACGAGGCGGTGAGGCTGAGGATCGCCGACTTCGTGGCGGCGTAGGGGAGCAGCTGGTACGACGGCTGGTCGGACTGCACCGAGCTCGTCGCGATGATCGACGCGCCCTCCTTCAGGTGGGGCAGCGCCGACTTCACGAGGTGGAAGTAGGCGCTGATGTTCGTCGCGATCGTGCGGTCCCACTCCTCGTCCGGGATGTCGGTGACGCTCTCGCGGCTCATCTGGAAGGCGGCGTTGCTGACGAGCACCTCGAGGTGGCCGAAGCGCTCGACGGTCTCGGTGACGACGGCGCGGCAGTGCGCCGGGTCCTGCAGGTCGCCGGGGAGGAGCAGCGCCTCGCGGCCGGCCTCCCGGACCCACGTCGCGGTGTCCTCGGCGTCGTCGTGCTCGTCGAGGTACGAGATCGCCACGTCGGCGCCCTCGCGCGCGAACGCGATCGCGACGGCCTTGCCGATGCCGCTGTCGCCGCCCGTGATGAGGGCGACCTTGCCGCTGAGGCGGCCGGTGCCGCGGTAGGTGGTCTCGCCGTGGTCGGCCTTCGGCGTCAGCTCGGCCTCGGTGCCGGGCGGTGTCTGCTCGGGGGATTCCGGAGTCATGACTCTCCCTCTCGTGTCGTCGGTCGGTGTCTCCATGCAAGCGGGTGGGAGGGAGGGGGCGCAGGGGGTTGACGCCCGGACCGCTCCGTCGTGTCGTCAAGCCCGCGACACCGAGGGCTCCCTGGGTCTTGACTGAGCGTGTCGCCCTTCTTCGGGGCGCTCGGCCAGGAGGTTCGACATGAGCACGACAGACAGGGATCCGGCTGACGGCGGACTGCCGCGACGGGCAGAGGGCTCGGCGGCGGGCGGCACGGCGCGAATCGACTCCGCGGGGGATACGGGAGCGGCTGCGGCGACGGACCGCTCCGTGACTCCGGACCGCTCCGCGACTCCGGACCGCTCCGCCTCCTCGGACCGCTCCGCGACTCCGGGCCGCTCCGCCTCGACGGACCGCTCCGCCTCGACGGACCGCTCCGCCTCGACGGACCGCTCCGCCTCGACGGACCGCTCCGACTCGGCGCACTCGGCCCCCGAGCACCGCGCGCCCGTCGACCCCGACTCCGCCGAGGCGAAGCAGGCCCGTGCGGCTGCGCGCAAGGACATCCACCAGCGCGAGCGCGACCGCTTCGGCGGCTTCAAGATCGGCTGCGCCTTCTTCGGCTGGCTCGCCGCCACCGGACTCGCCGTCCTCCTGACCGCCCTCGTCACCGCGATCGGGGCCGCCGTCATCGGCACCCAGGACGTCACCGGCGACCTCGCGGCCGACCCCGCCGCGTTCGGCTGGGCGGGCGCGATCGCACTGCTGGTCATCCTCCTCGTCGCCTACTACTGCGGCGGCTACGTGGCAGGCCGCATGGCCCGCTTCAGCGGAGCGAAGCAGGGCGTCGGAGTGTGGGCCTGGGCGGTCGTCGTCGCGATCGTCGTGGGCATCGTCTCGGCGATCACCGGCGGCAGCCAGGCGCTCTCCGCGGTGAGCGGCTTCCCGACGATCCCGCTCGACGCCGGCGACGCCACGGCCGCGGCGGTCGTGACGGCGCTCGCCGCCCTGGTCGTCGCGCTGGTCGGCGCCGTGCTCGGCGGTCTCGCCGGCATGCGCTTCCACCGCCGCGTCGACCGCGAGGGCCTCTCCGGCCTCTCCGTCTGACGCTCCCGTCCCTGCTCCCTCCCCGGAAGCTGCCGCTCCGTTACGCCACGCACGCCGTGTCGCGCACCGGAGTGGCAGCTCGCGGAGGGGAGGTAGGGTCCATCGCGTGACGGGGGAGCGAGGGACGCGGCTGGCGGACGAGCTGCGGGAGTGGGACGCGGGCGCGCTCGCGGACCTGCGGGACGAGTACCTGGCGTTCCTCGAGCAGCGCGGCGAGTCGGCGCTCGAGCGCGACGGCGGCCCCGAGCACGTCACGGCGAGCTGCTTCGTGCTCTCGCCGAATCTGGCGCAGGTGCTGCTCTGCTTCCACCGCAAGGGCCGGTTCTGGGTGCAGCTCGGCGGTCACGTCGAGCCCGGTGACGACTCCACGGCCGACGCGGCCCTCCGCGAGGCGCAGGAGGAGAGCGGAGCGGCACGACTGCAGCCGCTCGGCGTCCTGCCCCTCGACCTCGACCGGCACGCGCTCGGCGACGGCTTCGGCCGCTGCTCCCGCCACTGGGACGTGGGCTACGGTGCGATCGCCGATCCGGACGCTCCCGTGACCGTCAGCGACGAGAGCGACGACGTGGCCTGGTGGCCGGTCGACGCGCTGCCCGCCGAGGTGCCGCCGGGGTTCGCCGAGCGGCTGGCCGGGGCGCTCGCCGCGGCGCGTCTCCTCCGCGATGCGGGGTCGCTCGGCGGCTGATCGAGGCCCGCCTCCACCCACTCCGCGTCCCGGCAGCGCGCCTGCGACGAGTCCTCCCCGTGACTCCGGCGCCGTGCGGCACGATGGGGCGATGAGCAGCACCGCTGACCCCGTCGTCGTCCTCGCCGGTGCGAGCGGATTCCTCGGGACGGACCTCGCCCGCCGCTTCACCGCCGACGGCTGGACGGTGCGGAGGATCGGCCGCTCCGGGCCGGACGCGCGCTGGGGCGACACCGTCGGCATCACCCGCGTGCTCGACGGTGCGCGCCTCCTGGTGAACCTGGCCGGCAAGAGCGTCGACTGCCGGTACACCGCGGCGAACCGCGCCGAGATCCTCCGCTCGCGCGTGGCGACCACCGCGGAGCTGCACCGGGCGGTCGCGGCGGCCGCGACTCCTCCGCCGGTCTGGATGAACGCGAGCACGGCCACGATCTACCGGCACGAGGAGGAGCGGGCGAACACCGAGGACGAGGGCGTGCTCGGCGAGGGCTTCTCGGTCGACGTGGCGCGGGCGTGGGAGTCGGAGTTCTTCGCCGGGGAGACGCCCGGCGTGCGGCGCGTGGCGCTGCGGATGTCCATCGTGCTCGGAGACGGTCCGGCGACGGCGATCCTGCTGCGGCTGGCGCGGCTCGGCCTCGGCGGTCCGCAGTTCGACGGGCCGTGGCCCTCGACGCGCGCGCGCCGCGAGGCCGGTGTGCACCACGAGCACCGGCGCACCCGCGGCCGTCAGCACTTCAGCTGGATCCACGTGGAGGACGTCCACCGGTCGATCCGCTTCCTCGAGGAGTCGACCCTCGACGGGCCGGTGAACCTCGCGTCGCCGAATCCGAGCGACAACACCGAGCTCTCCCGGCTGCTCCGCGCCGCCGTCGGCCGCCGGATCGGCGTGCCGGCTCCGCGCTTCGTCCTCGAGCCCGCGACGCTCCTGCTCCGCACCGAGTCCGAGCTCCTGCTCAAGTCCCGCTGGGTCGTGCCCGCCCGCCTCGAGGACGCCGGCTTCACCTTCGCGCACCCCCACCTCGCCGAGGCCCTCCGCACCCTGGCCTGACCCGCCCCCCGCGAGGCGACCGACCTCCGCCGCGAGCCCGCGTCGCGGAGGTCCGAGTCCGAGCGCGGGTCCACTCCACCCCCGGCCACCCTCGAGGCGTCGACCGGAACGCGTGCCGAGCGTCTCGGACGCGCCGATCGCTCCCCGAGACCCGGCCACTCTCCCAGCTGACTGCGTCACGCCGCGCGGGGAGCGGCGTGGCCGACATCACGCTGAGGTCGCGCTACTGCGCGACCTTCGCCGCGATGTCGCTCCGATACAGCCCGCCGTCGAGGTGGATCAGGTCGAGCGCGCGGTACGCCCGCTCCCGCGCTTCGGCGAAGTCGGCGCCGCGCGCGACGACGTTGAGCACGCGGCCGCCGGTGGCGACGAAGCTCCCGTCGACCAGCTGGGTCGCCGCGTGGGCGATGGTGACGCCGGGGACGTCCGCCGCCGCGTCGAGTCCGGTGATGGTCCGTCCGGTGACGGCGTTCTCGGGGTAGCCCTCGCTCGCGAGGACGACGGTGACGGCGACCTCGTCCGTGAACGCGGGCCACGGGACGGAGGCGAGCGCGCCGGTGGCCGCCGCGTGCAGCAGCGCGGACAGCGGGGAGGCGAGGCGGGGGAGGACGACCTGGGTCTCGGGGTCTCCGAAGCGGGCGTTGAACTCGATCACGCGCAGGCCCGCGTCGGTCACGATGAGGCCGCAGTAGAGGAGTCCGACGAAGGGGGTGCGCTCGCGCTCGAGCTGGCGGATGGTCGGGATGGCGACCGTGTCGATCACCTCGTCGACGAAGGCGCGCTCGCTCTCCCAGCGGTCGGCGAGCCAGGGGAGCGGGGAGTAGGCGCCCATGCCGCCGGTGTTCGGCCCCTCGTCGCCGTCGCCCAGGCGCTTGAAGTCCTGCGCGGGGGAGAGAGGGACGACGTCGTGGCCGTCGGAGAGGAGGAAGAGGGAGACCTCCTGGCCGGCGAGGAACTCCTCGATGAGGACGTCGCCGGACTGCAGCCAGAACTCGGCGTGCGCGATCGCGGCGCTGCGCGACTCCGTCACCAGGACGCCCTTGCCCGCGGCGAGGCCGTCGGCCTTGACGACCGAGGGGAGTCCGTACTCGTCGATGGCGCGGGTGGCGTCGACCAGGGTGGAGACGCGGGTCGCGCGGCCGGTGGGCACGCGGGCCATGTCCATCACGCGCTTCGCGAAGGTCTTCGAGCCCTCGAGTGCGGCGGCGGCCCGGTCGGGGCCGAAGGTGGGGATGCGGCGCTTGCGGAGCGCGTCGGCGACTCCGGCGACCAGGGGCGCCTCGGGGCCGATGACGACGAGCTCGATGCCCTGCTCCACCGCGAAGTCGCTGACCAGCCGGGGGCTGTTCGTGTCGAAGTGGATGACCTCGACGTCACGCGCGATGCCGGCGTTGCCGGGCGCCGCGATGATCTCGTGGTGCTCCTCCTCCGCGAGGAGAGCCGTGATGATGGCGTGCTCACGGGCACCCGAACCGAGGACGAGGATCTTCACCCTGACAGGATAGGGCGCCCCGCGCCGGGGCTGGTCCCTGTGACGTCCTCCTCCGCAGGGCGGCGCTGCGGACGCCGACACGCCGGGCGGAGCCCCGCGGAGGCCTCCGGGAGCGAGCGGCGGCGGCAGGATGGGTGGATGGCCAAGGGCAGGATCGACGAGGCGAGCGGGCAGTCCGCGGTGCGGGCGGCGCTCGCCGGAGGAGCGGACCGGAACACGACGGCGACGGCGGTGCGGTTCCTCCTGCAGATCATCGAGACGAACGTCCCCGGACGCAGCGTCGAGGTGCGCGTTCCGCCGTTCGGCGCGGCCCAGTGCGTCGAGGGCCCGGGCCACACCCGCGGGACTCCGCCGAACGTGATCGAGATGGACGCGGCGACCTGGCTGCCGCTCGCGACCGGCTCGCTGCCGTGGAGCGAGGGTCTCGCGAGCGGGCGGATTCACGCCTCCGGAGTGCGCGCGGACCTCACGCCGTTCCTTCCCATCCTGCGCGTCGGCTGAGCGTCGGCGAGTTAACTTCTCGTAAACGCGGCGGCGAGCCGTCTCCAGAACGTTTGACCTGGGCTCCGCCGTCGGGTTGTCTGGGAATAACCCCCTCACGCGGCACGAATCCTCTCCGGATCCACCGCTCGATGCTTGGAGTCCCCTTCACGATGCGCAGTACTTCCCCGGGCCGACGCGGCCTCACCCGACTCCTCTCCGCGACCGCCGTCGGCGCCGTCGCCGGAGCGGCCCTCCTCGGCGCCACGCCCGCCGTGGCGGCCGAGGGCGATGTCGCCATCGACATCCTCTCGATCAACGACTTCCACGGGCGGCTCGCCGCCGACCGCGCCGTCGCCGGAGCCGCCGTGCTCGCCGGTGCCGTCGACTCCTACCGCGCCGCCAACCCGAACACGCTGTTCGTCTCGGCCGGCGACAACATCGGCGCCTCGACCTTCGTGTCGAAGGTGCAGGGCGACATCCCCACGCTCGACTCGCTCAACGCGATGGGCCTCGACGTCAGCACCCTGGGCAACCACGAGTTCGACCAGGGCCGCGCCGACGTCGACGGCCGCGTCGTGGACGCCTCGGCGTTCCCCTACGTGAACGCGAACCTCTACGACACCGCGACCGGCGAGCGCGCCTACTCCCCGTACGTGATCACCGAGCAGGACGGCGTCTCCGTCGCCTTCATCGGCGCGATCACCGAGGACCTCGGCAAGCTCGTCAGCCCCGCCACGATCTCGACGCTCTCCATCGAGCCGATCGCCGAGAACGTCAACGAGGTCGCCGCGCAGCTCCAGGACGGCGACGCCGCCAACGACGAGGCCGACGTGGTCGTCCTGCTCCTGCACGAGGGAGCCGACGCCGACGCGGCCGAGCTGAACACTCCGGAGGCGGACCCCAAGTTCGGCGCGATCGTCAACGCGGTCGCCCCGAACGTCGACGCGATCGTCTCGGGCCACAGCCACCAGGAGTACGACGCGGGCATCGACGCGGGCCGGGCCTTCCCGACCGTCGTGTCGCAGACCGGCAGCTACGCCGAGAACATCGGCCGCATGTCCCTGACCGTCGACCCGGCGACCAAGCAGCTCACCTCGCTCACCAGCGAGGTCGTGCCGCTGACGAAGGTCGTCGACGACCCGACCTCGGACGACCCGGCCAAGACGATCGTCGTCGGCGCCTTCGAGCCCGACCCCGAGGTCGAGACCATCGTCGCCGACGCCCAGGCCGTCGCCGTCCGCGAGGGCAGCGTGAAGGTCGGCACCATCACCGAGGACATCTCGCGCGCCTACCGCCCGGACGGCACCACGACCAACCGCGGCTCGGAGTCGACCCTCGGCAACCTCGTCTCGGACGCCCAGCTGTGGGCCACCCGTGAGCTCGGCACGCAGATCGCCTTCTCGAACGCGGGCGGCCTGCGCGACGACCTGTCCTACACCGCGACTCCGGACCAGCCCGGCGACGCGGACGGCGTGGTCACCTACGCCGAGGCCTCCGACGCCCAGCCCTTCGCGAACACCCTGGTGACCCTGCAGCTGACCGGCGAGCAGATCTCCGACCTGCTCGAGGAGCAGTGGGTGGGCAGCTCCAGCCACCCGCAGCTGAACCTCTCCACCTCGAAGGACCTCACGTACGTCTTCGACGCCACGGCGCCCGAGGGCTCGCGCATCTCGCAGGTGTTCTTCCAGAACGAGCCGATCGACCCGGCCGCGACCTTCACCGTCGTGACCAGCAGCTTCCTCGCGAGCGGCGGCGACGGCTTCAGCACCTTCACCGAGGGCACCGGCACGGCCGACTCCGGCCGCATCGACCTGGACGCCTTCGTCGGCTACATCCAGGACCTCGGCACCGTCAGCCCCGACCCCGTGCAGCGCACGATCGGCCTGACCGACAACGTCCCGGACTCGGGCGAGTACGCGGTCGGCGACACGATGACCGTCGACCTCTCCTCGCTCCTGTTCAGCACCGGAGCCGCGGCCGACACCACCGTGACCGCGAGCGTCGACGGCACCGTCGTCGGCACCGCGACGATCGACCCGACCCGGGCCGTCACCGACGACTCGACCGGTCGCGCCTCGTTCTCGGTCCCGATCGACGAGAGCCTGGCGGGCGGCGCGCACACCGCGACGTTCGCGCTCGACACCACCGGCACCGAGATCAGCGTCGGCTTCGCCGTCGCGGCCGGCGCCGGAGCGGGCACCCCGACTCCCGGACCGACCACGGAGCCGACGCCCGCGCCGACCACGCCGCCCACCACGGGCCCCGCGCCGACGCCGACCACTGCTCCGGTCGCCGGCTCGCACCACCTCGCCGAGACCGGAGTGGACGCGACCCCCGCGTTCGCCGCCGGGATCGCCGCTCTGCTGCTCGGTCTGGGCATGACGGTCGCGCGCCTGCGCCGCCGCACCGCCGCGAAGTAGCCGCACCGCACACGACGACGGGCCCTCGACTCCGGTCGGGGGCCCGTCGTCGTGTGCGGTGCGAGCCGATGGTCGACCCCCGGGAGCCGCGGCGGGGAGGCGCTCCCCGAGGAGCGGCACCAGCCCCCGGAGACGCGAGAACGCCGCCTCCCGGTCGGGAGACGGCGTCGGAACGCGATGAGGTGCTGTCGCGGAGCGGCGGGGCTCAGTGCTGCGCGGGGACCTGACGGTAGCCGTCGCGGCTGGCGACGAGCACCGTCGACACCGTGCCCCATGCGGCGAGGCCACTGAGGACGACGAGGATTGCGATGCTCATGAGTGTTCTGCCTTTCGTTGCGGCGGCTTCTGATCCATCCGCCGGGATGCTGTGTACAACGTCCAGTGTCCGGCCCCGTGTTCCGTAGGACAATCGAACTGTTCTTGACCTGACGTGTAGTTTCTCTACATGGACGTGCGACGGCTGGAACTGCTCCGCGAGCTCTCGATGCGCCGCTCGATCACGGCCGTGGCGGAGGCGACGCACCGCACGCCCTCCGCGGTCTCGCAGCAGCTCAAGGTGCTCGAGCGCGAGGCCGGCGTGCCGCTGATCGAGCGCTCCGGCCGCGGTGTGGTGCTCACGGCGGCGGGACGCGAGCTCGCCCGGAGCGCCACCGAGATCGCGATCGCGCTCGAGCGGGCCGACGCCGTCTGGCAGACGTTCAAGAACAACCCGATCGGCGAGGTCACCATCGCGACCTTCCCCACTGCGGGCCAGATGCTCCTCCCGAACGCGCTGGTCGCGCTCCGCAGCGTCGAGGGACTCGTCGTGCAGTGCGAGGACGCGGACCCCGGCACCGACGAGTTCGCCGACCTGACCGCCGACTTCGACATCGTGCTCGCCCACTCGCCCACCGGCAGAAGCGCCTGGGCCGGCCGCGGCCTCGCGATGGCGGAGCTGATGATCGAGCCCCTCGACATCGGCCTGCCGGCCGGGCACCGCCTCGCGGACCGGGCGACGGTCTCGGCGGCGGATCTGGTCGGCGAGACCTGGATCGGCGTCCCGGACGGGTTCCCGTTCGAGCGCGTGATGCAGGACATCGAGACCGCGTCCGGCGAGGCGGTGCGGGTGGAGCAGCGCTTCGCGTCGACCCGCGTGACGGAGGCGTTCGTCGCGGCGGGCCTGGGCATCGCGGTGCTCCCGCGCTACACGGCGGGCGGCGCGGGAGTGGTGGTGAAGCCGCTCCGCGGGGTGGACTCCGTGCGGCACATCGTCGCGCTGATGCGGCCCGACCGGGCGGAGCGGCTCTCGGTCCGCACCGTCGTCCGCGAGCTGCGCGCGCAGGCGGGCCGGCTGGTGCACGCGCTCTGAGCGATCACGGTGCCTCGCCCTCGCCCGCGCGGGGGAGAATGGAGGCATGAGCGATCCCGCCCGCCCCGAGGTCACCCGCGAAGAGGTCGACGTCCGCCGCTCCCCGCGCGTCTGGCGCATCCTGACCCTCGGCGTCGGGCTCGGAGCGATCGCGGCCTTCGTGCTGACCTTCGCGCTGCCCGAGACTCAGGGCTTCTCCCGCGGGCAGGTCTTCGGCTTCAGCCTGCTGCTCTTCGTGACGCTGTTCGGCGCTCTCGCGGGGCTCGTCGTGGTGCTGCTCGACCGGGTCGTCGGCCGGAAGGTCGTCCGGACCACCGCCGAGCGGATCGTCGAGCGCGAGGACGCGGCCGAGGAGCCCGTGGCCGAGGAGGCCCTGCCCGACGTGCGGACGACGTCCGACGAGGACGACCCGCGGACGGGGTCCGACCGGGTCTAGCAGGCGGAGGCGGGCCGCATTGCGGCCGCGGCACTCCGCCCTGCGCTGAGGGTCCCGCCCGCGGCTCGCGCTCGCGGACGGGACCGCGGCGTCAGCGTCCCCGGCGCGACGAGGAGCGGCGGCTGCTGCTCGGGGTGGACGTCGGGCGCTTGGTGGCGGCGCGCTTGGCCTTCTGCGACTTCGAGATCTTCTTGGCCACGAAGGTGAGCAGGAACGGCAGGATTCGGTAGATCACGGGGGACTCCTCGGGTGCATGCGCGCGGGGCCGCGCACCCTCCGATCATGGAGCGGCGCACGGATCCGCGGCACCCGTTGCGCCGCGCCCGGCGCTGTGCAGAGCTCAGCTCAGCTGAGTGCGCTCCACCCAGTCGAGGTACTCCGGGGTGACGGTGCCCGTGACGTACTCGCCGGTGAAGCAGCTGGTCTCGAGGTCGGTGACGTCCGAGCCCTCGAGGATCGCCGCCTTCATGTCGGCGACCTCCTGGTAGATCAGCTGGTCGGCGCCGATCGCCTCCGAGATCTCGGGGATGCGGCGGTTGTGGGCCACGAGCTCCTGGCGCGAGGGCATGTTGATCCCGTACACGTGCGGGTAGCGTACGGGAGGCGCGGCGGATGCGAAGGTGACCGTGTTCGCGCCGGCCGCGCGGGCCATGTCGACGATCTCCTTGGAGGTGGTGCCGCGGACGATCGAGTCGTCGACGATCAGGACGTTCTTGCCCTTGAACTCGCTCGACATCGCGTTGAGCTTCTGACGCACCGACTTCTTGCGGACCGCCTGCCCGGGCATGATGAACGTCCGGCCGACGTAGCGGTTCTTGTAGAAGCCCTCGCGGTACTCGATCCCGAGCTTCTGCGCGACCTGCATCGCGGCGGGGCGGGAGGAGTCGGGGATCGGCATGACGACGTCGATCGCTCCGCCCGGGGTGTACTGCGCGATGGTGTCGGCGAGCCGGTCGCCCAGGCGCAGGCGCGCCTCGTAGACCGAGATGCCGGACATCACGGAGTCGGGGCGGGCGAGGTAGACGTACTCGAACGAGCACGGGATGAGTCGCGGATCCTTCGCGCACTGGCGGCTGGCCATCCGGCCGTCGGGGGTGATGAAGACCGCCTCGCCGGGAGCGACGTCGCGGACGATCTCGAAGCCCTGCGCCTCGAGCACGAGCGACTCGGAGGCGACGACCCAGTCGTCCGGCGCGCCGGTGTTGCTGCGGCGGCCGACGATGAGCGGGCGGATGCCGAAGGGGTCGCGGAACGCCAGCAGCCCGACGCCGGCGATCAGCGCGATGGTGGCGTAGGAGCCCTCGACGCGCTCGTGCACGCGGGCGACGGCGTCGAACACCTCGTCGGCGTCGAGGTCGCGGCCCGACATCGAGGCCTGCAGCTCGTTCGCCAGCACGTTGACCAGCAGCTCCGTGTCGGAGGTGGTGTTGAGGTGGCGGCGGTCGATGCGGAAGAGCTCCTCGGTGAGCTCGCGCGTGTTCGTGAGGTTGCCGTTGTGAACGAGGATGATGCCGTACGGCGCGTTCACGTAGAACGGCTGGGCCTCCTCCTCGCGCTCGGCGTTGCCCTTCGTCGCGTAGCGCACGTGGCCGAGGCCCATGGATCCGAGCAGCGAGCGCATGTCGCGGGTGCGGAACGCCTCGCGGACCTGTCCCGCGGCCTTCTTGATGTGCAGGGTGCTGCCGTCGGCGGTCGCGATGCCGGTCGAGTCCTGGCCGCGGTGCTGCAGGAGGGAGAGGCTGTCGTAGATGGACTGGTTGACCGGTCCGGAGGACACGATCCCAACGATTCCGCACATGCCGGAGGGGCTCCCAAGGGGATAGCAGGGGGGTTTGACGGTCCATCCTGGCACGCGGGGGACTCATCCCCTAATGGTTCGCCGTGGGCGGATCCGTGGTCGCGGGGGTGCTCAGGGCGGCGTCGACCGGCGGATCGGCCGGGCGGTCGGTCGGGGAGCCGCGCGGCCGCTCAGCTGCTCGGAGCCGTCCAGGCTCCGGCGAGGCTGCGGTCCAGGACGCGGCGCCAGCCCTGCGGAGCCGCGGACTCGCGGCTGGTCGTGCCCGCCATCCAGAGCAGGGCCATCAGGTCGTCGTGGGTGAAGTCGGGGGAGAGGGATCCGTCGCGGTGGGCGGCCTCGACGAGATCCCGGCCGAGCTCGATCGAGCGGTCGCAGGCGTCGATGCGGGCGACTGCGTCGGGGGCCTGCGGAACTGGGTCCTCAACCTCCATTCCGCGCTCGAGCCCCGGGGCGTCTACGCCGCCCACGTGGCGATCACCGCGCTCATCGACGGCGGCCACCCGGACGCGGCGGCCGAGGTCATCGCCCGGTCCTACCTCGACCTCCACCGCAGCCGCGACCGCGCCGAGCTGCACTACGTGGCCTGGGACGCGTGACCGCGGGCGCGGAGCGGGAGCCGCCGGTGCGGCGGACCCGGATCCGCGCCGCGGCGGGAGAGGGCAGTCGGTAGGGTCGTCGCGTGAGTGATGAGACGAGCAGCTACGCCCGCGCAGGAGTCGACACGGCGGCGGGGGACCTCGCCGTCGAGCTGATGAAGTCGGCGGTGTCGGCGACGCACGACAGCCGGGTCCTCGGCGGGGTCGGCGGCTTCGCGGGCCTGTACGACGTCTCCTTCCTCCGCGACTTCCGCGCCCCCCTCCTCGCGACCTCGACCGACGGCGTCGGCACCAAGGTCGCGCTCGCCCAGGCGATCGACAAGCACGACACCATCGGGCAGGACCTCGTCGGCATGGTCGTCGACGACATCGTCGTGGTCGGCGCCCGCCCCTTCTTCATGACCGACTACATCGCGTGCGGCAAGGTCGTCCCGGCTCGCATCGCCGACATCGTCGCCGGCATCGCGCGCGCCTGCTCCGAGACGGGCACCGCGCTCGTCGGGGGCGAGACGGCCGAGCACCCGGGCCTGCTCGGACCCGACGACTACGACGTGGCGGGCGCGGCGGTCGGCGCGATCGAGGCCGACCAGGTGCGCGGCGCCGACCGCGTGCGCGACGGCGACGTCGTGGTGGCGATGGCCTCCTCCGGACTGCACTCGAACGGCTACTCGCTCGTGCGCCACATCCTCGCCGAGCGCGGCATCGGCTTCACCGACCGCTCCGAGGAGCTGGGCGGCGTGGTCGGCGAGGTGCTGCTGGAGCCGACCCGCCTCTACACCCGGCCCCTCCTCGACCTGCTCGACGACGCCGAGCTCGGCCCGGCCGTCCACTCCATCAGCCACGTCACCGGCGGCGGGATCGCGGCGAACCTCGCCCGGGTGCTGCCGCGCGGCTCCTGGGTCGAGGTCGAGCGGGCGAGCTGGAGCCCGTCCGACGTGTTCCGCGCGCTCGCCGGGATGTCCGGCGCGACGCTCGAGAGCACCGAGGGCACCTGGAACCTCGGCATCGGCATGTTCGCCGTCGTCGCGGCGGAGGCGGCCGACGGCGTGATCGCGCGCCTCGAGCGCTCGGGCGTCCCGTCGTGGGTCGCGGGCCGCGTCTCGACGGCCGCGCGCGGTTTCGAGGGCTTCGAGCAGGGCGCGAAGGGCGTCGACGGCGGAGCGGTCCGCCTGGTCGGGTCCTACGCGGGCTGACCTCCGGAGGCGCCGCGGATCAGCGCGGTGCGGCGTGCGCGCGCTCCCAGGAGTGCTCGTGCCGGGTCAGCAGCCACGAGCCCGCAGCGCAGAGCGCGCAGGCGGCCGCGGTGGCGAGCAGGGCGGTCGCCCAGGTCGGGGCGTCGCGGCTGACGAGCAGGTTCGCGGAGGCGACCAGCACGCCGAGGCCGGCGCCCGCGCTGGTGCCGAGCACGAACGGGCCGTCGCGGCGGCTCGCGACGCGCACCGCGACCATGCCGGCGACCGCTCCCGCGCCTCCGACGACTCCGATGCCCGCGCCGGAGGCCGCTCCCATGAGCAGGCCGAAGCTCACCAGCCCGGGCGGTCCGTCGGCGGCGAGGACGCCGGGCAGGTAGAGGACCAGGGCGACGGCGGCGCCGACCGCGCCGCCCACCAGGATCGCGCCGACCAGCAGGGCGGCGGTGACGTAGCCGACCCGCGCGACAGGCCGCGCGGATCCTCCGGGTTCGAACATTCGCGGCTCCATCGACGCGGCCCGCGGGGCAGCGGGCGGTCCTCGGACAGTACGCCCGAACGCCCCTCGGCGGAACCGTCGTCGGGGATCGGCGGGGCTAGCGCCGGAGGGTCTCGCTCGGGAGCTCGCCGAACCGCGTCGCGTAGTGCTGGGCGAAGCGGCCGCCGCTGATGAACCCCCAGCGTGCGGCGACGTCGCCGACCACCAGCGAGCCGATCGATCCGGCCGAGAGCTCCTCGTGCGCGCGCTCGAGGCGGACGTCGCGCAGGTAGTGCCGCGGGGTCTCGCCGAAGGCGCGCTGGAACGCCAGCTGCACGCCGCGGACCGTGAGCCCCGCTGCGTCGGCGATGTCGGCCACTCCGAGGGGCAGATCGGCGTTGGCCTGCACGAACTCCACGGCCCGGCGGAGGCGCCGCGCGCTGACCGAGGGCGGCACGGCCGGCAGCGGGGCGATGCGGTGGGCGAAGGTCTGCAGGGCGGCGAGCGCGGCGATGCGGGCGACGCCGTCGCGCTGCAGCACGGTGGGCGTGTGCGCGGAGGCGAGGGTGTCGCGCAGGAGCCGGATCGCCGCCCACCAGGCGGTCGTGTCGCGCGCCACAGGGGCGAACCGCAGCGGGCCGGGCTCGGTGCCGTGCAGCTCGGCGGCGATCGCCTCGAGGTGGGCGGCCTCGAAGTGCACGAGCGCGTCGCGGTACTCGAGGGCCTCGAAGCCGAAGGGCCGGCCGCTCGGGAACATGGCCGGGCGTCCGACGACGAGGCGGTGCTCGTCGCGCCCCAGGTCGAGGGAGGCGCGCCCCGCGGTCAGCCAGAGGGCGACGTAGACGTCGCTCGGGGCCACCGTGCCGCGCACCCGGCCGAGGAAGGAGGCGGAGTGGAGGCTCACGGGCCCGGGCCCGGTCGTCGTGTAGCGGAACGCGAACGGCACGACCGAGCGCTCGGCCCGGAAGCCGGAGCCGTTGTACGAGCCGGCGTAGAAGTCGCGCGCCTCGTCGAGGTCGTTCCCGCGACGCTCCGACTGCCACACGGGCAGCCGTGCGGGCGGGGAAGTGCTCATCCGGTCAGTGTCCCAGGGGGCACCGACATTCTGCACTCAGTGGCGGAAAGCGGGAGAACGTGCTCAGCCGAGCGACCCGCGCTCCAGGTCGGGTCGCTCGCCCGCCGGATCGCCGTCCGCACGCGAATCGGGGCCGCCCCGAGGGAGCGGCCCCGATTCACGGGAGGAGTCACGCACGCTTCTGGTGCGGCTCCTCGACGAGGTCCGTGTCGTCGCCGTCGTCCTCGGCGTCGATCCACTTCGAGTAGTCCGGCTCGTCCGGGTGGCTGAGCTCGCGCTCGAGCGCGCTGTAATCGACCGCCGGGCTGAACGACTTCAGCTCACGGGCGATCTTGGTGTTCTTCGCCTTCTGACGGCCGCGCCCCATGGGTGACCCCCTCACGATGACAGGCCAGACGGGCAGTGAGCCGGCTGGGGAAAAGAGCAGACAGGGAAAGTTGAAATCTACGCGGTAGTTTAGCAGACGGGGGACACGCCACCCCGGGCCTCGATCTGCCGGACGGCCGCCCATCCTCGACCGCGTCAGGAGCACCGTGGACAGCGTCGCCCCACCGCGTCCCGTCGTGGTGATCGGCGCGGGCCAGGCGGGTCTGTCCGTGGCCTACTACCTGCGCCGTCTCGGCCTCGTCCCCGGGCGCGACCTGATCGTCCTCGACCGCGGTCCGGAGCCCGGCGGGGCCTGGCAGTTCCGCTGGGAGGCCCTGCGGCTCGGCTCCGCGCACCGCGTGCACGATCTCCCGGGCATGGAGCGGATGGGGCTCTCGTTCCGCACGGCCGATCACCGGCGACCGGCACGGGACGTGGTCCGCGAGTACTACGGGCGCTACGAGGAGGAGCTCGGTCTCGAGATCCGCCGTCCGGAGTCGGTGCGGCGCGTCACGAGTGCGACGCCGCACGACACGGGGTCGCCGCTCGTCGTCGAGTCCGACCGCGCGGTCGAGCGCGCGAGCCTGCTCGTCAACGCGACCGGCACCTGGGGATCGCCCTTCGTACCGCACTACCCCGGGCGCGACCGCTTCCGCGGCGTGCAGATCGACCCGACCGAGTACGTCCGCGCCGAGGACTTCGCCGGGAAGCAGGTGCTCGTGGTCGGCGGCGGCACCTCGGCGATCGGCTTCCTGCTGGAGCTCGAGCGGGTGGCGCGCTCACTGACGTGGGCGACGCGGCGACCGGTGGTTTACCACGACGGCGAGCAGCTGGCGATGGAGTCGGCGGTGGAGGCGGTGGCCGAGCAGGACCGCGCCGCCCGCGCCGGGCTGCCCCTCCCGAGCATCGTCGGCGGCACGGGCGTGCAGCGCACCCGCCGGGTGGTCGCCGGGATCGAGCGCGGGCTCCTGCACGAGCGGGGGATGTTCTCGTCGATCGAGGAGGAGGGCGTGCGCTGGCCGGACGGCTCCTTCACGCGCGCCGACGCGATCATCTGGGCGACGGGCTTCCGGCCGGAGCTGCGCCACCTCGCTCCGCTCGGGCTGCGCGAGCGCGAGGGCGGCATCGCGGTCGCCGACGGAGCCTCGCTGACGGATCAGCGCGTCTTCTTCGCCGGCTACGGCCCGACGGCCTCGACCATCGGGGCGAACCGCTCGGGCCGGCGCATCGCGCGCGCGGTCGTGGCGCGCCTGCCCTGAGCGCGCCTGCCCTGAGCCGGCCTGATCTGAGCCGGTCCGCCCTGAGCGGCGCGGCGCCTCAGATCCTGCCGTCCCAGTCCACCGGCACCACGGAGCCGCGGTAGCGGATCCCGTCCACGCGGATCGGCCCGGCGAGCGCGGGCGAGAGCGGCGCGACGACCAGGGTGTCGCCTCCGGGAGCGAGCCCCAGCGCCGCCGACAGCACGGCGACGGAGGCGGCCGCCGACCAGGCCTGCGGTCGGCAGGCCGCCGGGTACGGCACCGGCGCGTGCACCTCGGCGGCGGGGTCGCCCGAGTGCAGCTCGGGCATCCGGTAGCCGAAGCCCTCGGCCGCGGCGATCAGTCCGCGCGAGAGGGTCGTCGCCTCCGCCCCGAAGCCCTCCCGGGCGAGCCCGGTGACGGCGATCGCGGTGTCGTGGGCCCAGACGGAGCCGCCGTGGTACGACAGCGGCCAGTAGCCGCCCGAGCCGGTGTCCAGGGTGCGCAGGCCGAAGCCCGAGTCGAGCCCGGGGGAGACCAGCAGCTCGGCGACCCGGGCGGCGTGCTCGGGGAAGAGGATGCCGGTGCCGAGGAGGTGGCCGAGGTTGCTGGTGATCGTGTCGACCGGGCGCCCGGCCGCGTCGAGCGCGATCGCCGGGTAGCCGCCGTCGGCGTCGTCGATCCAGAACGCCTCCGCGAAGCGCGCCTTCAGCGTCGACGCCGCCTCGCGCCACTCCGAGCCGTCACGGCCGAGGTGCTCGAGCAGCGCCGCTCCGCCTGCCATGGCCTCGTGGGCGTAGGCCTGCACCTCGCAGAGCGCGATCGGACCCTCGGCGAGCGTGCCGTTGCGCCACTGGATCGAGTCGCCCGAGTCCTTCCAGCCCTGGTTGGCGAGCCCGTGCCCCGTGGTGTCGACGTACTCGAGGAACCCGTCGCCGTCGGAGTCGCCGTCGTCGCGGAGCCAGCGCAGCGCCGCCTCCAGAGCGGGCAGCAGCTCCTCGACCTCGTCGTCCGGGAGCCCCCAGCGCCAGGCGTCGTGGAGGAGGCAGACCCAGAGCGCGGTGGCGTCGACCGTGCCGAAGTAGAGCGGGGGCAGCGAGACGCCCTCGCCGGGGATCTCGAGGGTCGTGGCGCGCAGCTCGTGCATGATCCTGCCCGGCTGCTCGGCGGTGTCCGCGACGTGGCGGGTGCCCTGCAGGCCGGCCAGGACGCGGAGGGTGGAGGCGGCGATCCCGGTCCCGAGGGGGAGGAGCATCCGCGCCGCCCAGATCGAGTCGCGCCCGAAGAGGGTGAAGAACCACGGCGCTCCCGCGGCGAGGAAGGGCTCGCCGGGGCGCTCCACGGTGACCATGCGCAGGGCGTCGAGGTCGTCGAGCGCGGCGCGGCACCAGGAGGCGAGGCGGGAGTCGCCGGTCTCGAGCGCGGTCCCCGCCCATTCGGCCGGTCCGGACGCGGCGGCGACCACGGCGGAGGCGTCCTCCGCGGCGACGCTCCACACGACCTCGACGCTCCCGCGGGCCGGGACCACGACGCTCCAGGTGAGCACCGTGCCCGAGATCGAGGCGCCGGGCGCGCGCAGCTCGGCGCGGACCGGGCCGTGGGTCCAGTCGAGGCCGCCGTCCACCAGAGCGGTCGCGAAGGAGGGCTCGTCGCGGAGCCCCGCCTTCACCACGTGCACGAGCGAGAAGTCGGGGTCGAGGGTCAGCTCGACGGTGGTCGCGACCTCGTCGGGCAGCGCCGACTCGAGGCGGATGCTCTCGCGGACGCCGCCGGCGGAGACCTCCCGCGAGCGGACCACGCGGATCCGCGGGTCCGCGGCGGCGTCGTCGAGATGGCGGGCGAGCGCGGTGAAGCGGGCGGAGGAGGCGCCGTCGCGGCCGGTCGCGATCGCCTCGAGCGCCGCGCCGCCCACCCGGAGGGAAGCGCCCGCGAGCACGCGCACGTCGCCGAGGTAGAGCCCGTGCACGGGGCGGGAGCCGACCTCGCCCGCCTCGTCCGACCACAGCTGCACGGGTGCGCGGAGCAGGACGAGGGAGTCGTGGAGGAGGGGCTGGCGGGGCGGGGTCTGTCGGTCGTCGCGCTCGGTCGTCACGGTCGACTCCTCACTGGATCGTCGGTGCTGGGGGCGTGCCGCCGATCGTCCTCCGCCGGCCCCGGAGGTGCCGGAGCGTGGCGGACGGTTGACAGCGGCGTCGTCGGAGGTAACCTTACCGAAGGATTTGATCGATCAAACCGGTGGATCCCGCCGGATTGGAACGATCAAGAGCACGTCGAGGAGGACGCATGGCACTGCCGACCGTCGAGGACGTCGCCCGTGCCGCCGGCGTCTCGCGCCAGACCGTGTCGAACGTGCTCAACAGCCCGCACATCGTCCGCGACAGCACCCGCGAGCGCGTCGAGAAGGCGATCGGCGACCTCAACTACCGGCCGCACGCCTCGGCCCGCCGCCTCCGCACCCGCAAGTCCGGCACCATCGGCGTCCGGATGGACCGCGTGCTCGACGGCATCTCCGGCAGCCTGCTCGACCGCTTCCTCCACGCCGTCACCGAGCAGGCCGACGCGCGCGGCATGCGCATCCTCCTCTACACGGCGAAGAGCCCGGAGGAGGAGATCGAGCGGATCGGGCGCCTCCGCGACGGAGCCGACGTCGACGCCTTCGTGCTCACCTCCACCTTCTACGGCGACCCCCGGACCGCCTGGCTGATCGAGCAGGCCGTGCCCTTCGTCACCTTCGGCCGTCCCTGGGGCGTCGACGACCGCAACGACCCGCAGCACCTCTGGGTCGACGTCGACGGCGCCGCCGGGCTCGCCCAGGCCACGGCGCACCTCGCCGACAGCGGCTGCTCCCGCATCGGCTTCCTCGGCTGGCCGAGCGGATCCGCGACCGGCGACGACCGCCGCAGCGGCTGGGAGCGGGTGCACCGCGAGCGGTTCCGCGACGCGCCACTGCTCGCCGCCTCCTCCGAGGACGACGTCCAGCAGGCCCGGATCGCGGCCATCGAGTTCCTCCGCTCGACCCCGGAGCTCGACGGGCTGGTCTGCGTCTCCGACTCGCTCGCGCTCGGCGCCTCGATGGCAGCCGTGGCCGTCGGCCGGCCCTCCCTCCCGATCGTCGGCTTCGACAACACCCCCGTCGCCGCGGCCGTCGGCCTGCCGAGCATCGAGCAGGACCTCGACGCGGTGGCCGCGGGCGCGCTCGAGCTCCTGCTGGGCGAGCGCGGCGACGACGTCGTCCACCGCTCGCTCGCTCCGGGCGAGGCCCACCGCCTGATCGAGCCCCACCTCGTGCTCCGAACACCCCTCCACCACCCCGCCGACTGAGGCGCCGTCACTCCGACCGGCGCCCCTCCCCACGAAAGGCCAGACCATGACCCCCACCCACCGCGCGGCACGCTGGGGTGCCGCGATCCTCGCCGGAGGCCTGCTGCTCCCGCTCGCCGCCTGCTCGAGCGGCTCCGACTCCGGTGACGCGGGCGGCGACTCCGCCCTCACCGTGATGATCGGCTCGTCCGGCGACGCCGAGACGACCGCCGTCACCGACGCCGTGAACGCCTGGGGCGAGCAGAACAGCACGACGGTCGACGTGGTCGCCGCCAGCGACCTGACGCAGCAGCTCGGCCAGGGCTTCTCCGGCGGCAACCCGCCCGACCTCTTCTACATGAGCTGGGACCAGTTCCAGACCTACGCGAGCAACCGCTACCTGGAGCCGTACGCCCAGGACGCCGGGGACGCCGACGCCTTCTACCCGGCGCTGCGCGACGCGTTCAGCTACGACGACCGGTTCTACTGCGAGCCCAAGGACTTCTCCACGCTCGGCCTCGTGATCAACACGGACCTCTGGGCGGCGGCCGGCCTCACCGACGCGGACGTCCCCACCGACTGGGCCTCGCTCGAGTCGGCGGCGACGAAGCTGACCGCGAACGGAGTGACCGGGCTCTCCTTCGGCGCCGAGTACGCGCGCATCGGCACCTTCATGAACCAGGCCGGCGGATCGCTCCTCTCGGAGGACGGCACCACCGTCACCGCGGACACCCCCGAGAACGTCGCGGGCCTGACCGAGGTGAAGACGCTGCTCACCGACGGCGTGCTGAAGTTCCCGGCCGCGCTCGACTCCGGCTGGTCCGGCGAGGCGTTCGGCAAGGGCGCGGCGGCGATGGTCATCGAGGGCCCGTGGATCAACGGAGCGCTCGCGGCCGACTACCCCGACGTGAACTACCGCGTCGCCGAGCTCCCCGCCGGCCCCGGCGGGAAGTCGACCTTCACCTTCAGCAACTGCTGGGGCATCCCCGTCGGCAGCGCCACGGCCGAGAAGACGGAGTCGCTCGTGTCGGCCCTGACCTCGGACGAGCAGCAGCTCGCCTTCTCGGACGCCTTCGGAGTCATCCCCTCCACCGAGACCGGAGCCGCCGAGTACGCGACGAAGTACCCCGAGAACGCCGCCTTCGTCTCCGGCAACGACTACGCGGTGAGCCCCGTGGCCTTCGCCGGCGCGGCGACCGTCATCACCGACTTCAACTCGGCGCTCGAGGGCCTCGCGACCGGCGACCCGGAGTCGATCCTCGGCGACCTGCAGACCAACCTGCAGGACGCGCTCGACACCGCGAACGCGAAGTAGCCCGGCCGGGAGGCGGCGGACCCGACCGCCGCCTCCCCGTGCCCGACCGGCACGCCCACCCCGCGCACGTGAGTCGAAGGAGACGCATCGATGAGCACCACCGCCGCCCCCCGGAGCCGCCGCTCCGGCATCCGCGGGCACGAGGCCCGCTACGGCTGGCTCTTCACCCTCCCGGCGATCGTCGTGATCGGCGTGTTCCTCGTCGTCCCGATCGGCCTCGCCCTCTGGGTCAGCGTCAGCAACTGGAACGGGCTCGGCTCGCCCCTCGGGCCGACCGCGCAGTTCGTCGGAGCCGACAACTACCGCGCGGTGCTCACCGACTCCGGCCTGGCGCAGAAGGACTTCGGCACCGCGATCCGCAACAACGTCTACTACGTGCTGCTCGTGGTGCCGCTGCAGACCGCGCTCGCGCTCTTCCTCGCCGTGCAGGTGAACCGGCGGATCCTGCGGGGCCGGGGCTTCTTCCGCACCGCCTTCTACTTCCCCTCCGTCACCTCCTCGATCGCGATCACCGTGATCTTCCTGTTCCTCTTCTCCGCCTCGGGCGTCGTCAACGCGGTGCTCGGCTGGTTCGGCGCCGACGGGCCGACCTGGATGGCCGACCCGACCGGTGTCCTGCACTCGCTCCTGGGCGCCGTCGGCGTCGACGGCTCCGGGCCGCTGGCCGCGGGCGCCCCGCTCGGCCTCACCTGGTGGGACTGGCTGTCCGGCCCGTCCGTCGCGATGTGCGTGCTGATCACGATGGCGATCTTCACCACCTCGGGCACGTTCATGCTGCTGTTCCTCGCGGCGCTGCAGAACATCGGCGCCGAGATCGACGAGGCGGCGCTCATGGACGGCGCCGGCCCGCTCCGGAAGTTCTTCTCGGTCACTCTGCCGATGCTCAAGCCCACGCTCTTCACCGTGCTGACCCTCGGACTGATCGGCACCTGGCAGGTGTTCGACCAGATCTACCTCACCGGAGGAGGGGCGCCGGGCAAGACGCTGCTCACCCCGGCGTACCTCGCCTACGAGTCCTCGTTCACGGATCTCCGCTGGGGTCAGGGCGCCGCGATCGCCTTCATCCTCTTCTTCATCATCGTCGTGCTGACGCTCCTGCAGCGGGCGCTCCTCCGCGAGAAGGGGGAGCCGCGTCGGCGCCCCCGCCGCGCCGCCCGCGCCGACGCCGCGACGACCCTCACCACGGGAGGCATCCGATGAGCACGCTGACCGAGCCCGGCACCCGCGCCCCCGAGAGCCCCGAGCCCGCCGCACCGGTGCCGCACCGCCGCATCCGCCTGGGCGCCCGCGGCCGCGCGTCGCTGATCGGCGGCTACCTGCTGCTGATCGCGCTGGCGCTGGTGTACATCTACCCGTTCCTGATCTCGGTCGCGTCGTCGTTCAAGTCGGACGCCGACGCCACCGCGAACCCGCTGTCGCTGCTGCCCGCGACCTGGTCGTTCGCCTCCTACGAGCGGCTGTTCACCGACGTCCCGCTGCCGCTGTGGACGCTCAACTCGGTGATCGTCACCGTGTTCGTCACCGTCGGCCGGGTCTTCTTCGACTCGCTGGCCGGCTACGCGCTGTCGCGGCTGCGCTTCCGCGGACGGGGCCTGCTGTTCGCGCTGTTCATCGGAGTGATGAGCGTGCCCGCGGTGGTGCTGCTGATCCCGCGGTTCCTGATCCTCAAGCAGCTCGGCCTCTACGACAGCTACGCGGGGATGATCGTCCCGCTGATCGTGGACGCGGCGGGGATCTTCATCATGAAGCAGTTCTTCGACTCGATCCCGCTCTCCATCGAGGAGGCCGCGCGGATCGACGGGGCCGGAGTGTTCCGGACCTTCCGCTCGATCGTGGTGCCGATGGCGCGTCCGGCGATCGTGACGCTGTTCATCCTGTCGTTCCAGGGCTCGTGGAACGAGTTCTCGCACTTCGTGGTGTCTCGGCAGTCGCCGGAGCTCAACACGCTGACGACCGGAGTCGCGTCGCTCGTGTCGGGGCAGCTGGGCACCGGCAACCAGTACCCGCTGCAGCTCGCGGCCGCGGTGCTGATGTCGATCCCGGTGGCCGTCCTGTTCTTCGTCTTCCAGCGGCGGATCATGAACACGACCGAGGGCGCGGAGAAGGGCTGACGCGGGGGCTCCGGCTCCTGCTGAGCGAGCATCGCGCGTGGGTGACCGGTTCCTGCTGATCGAGCAGCGCACAGGGCGCGTATCGAGATCCGTGTCCGTGCGACGGGCCTCGATACGCCCCTGCGGGGCTGCTCGACCAGCATGCGGGAGTGCCGCCGCTACTTCGCGAGGAACTCCAGGACGGCGCGGTTCCACTCCTCCGGGTGGCTCACGGTCACTCCGTGCGGGGCGCCGTGGACGACGTGCAGCTCGGAGCCGGGGATCGCCGCGTGGGTGCGGGCGCCGGAGCCCTCGAACGGAACCGTGCCGTCGCCGTCGCCGTGGATGACGAGCGCGGGCACCGACACGTTGGGCAGGTCCTCGCGGAAGTCGGTGGTCGCGAACGCGGTCATGCAGGCGAGGGCCGCGTGCTTGGCCGACTGCTTCGCCAGAGCGATCGCCTCCTGGCGCTGCTCCTCCGTCACCTTCAGCACGCCGTCGACCGAGAAGAAGTCGGTGGTGAACTGGTCGTAGAAGTCGTCCTCGCTCTTCGTGAGGCCCGCGGTCATCTGCGCGGCCTGCGCCTTCTCGAGCGGGCCGTCCGGGTTGTCGTCCGTCTTCATCAGGTACGGCGGGACGGCCGAGGCGAAGACGACGCTGTGCAGGCGCTCGGCGCCGTACTTCGTGAAGTAGCGGGCGACCTCGCCGCCGCCCATCGAGAAGCCGACCAGGGTGACGTCCTGCAGGTCGAGCTCGGTGAGGAGGGTGTGCAGGTCCTCGGTGAGCGTGTCGTAGCTGTAGCCGGTGAGCGGCTTGTCGCTGCGCCCGAAGCCGCGGCGGTCGTAGGTGACGACGCGGTAGCCGGCCTCGGCGAACGCGGGGACCTGCTCCTTCCATGACTCGCCCGAGAGGGGCCAGCCGTGGATGAGGACCACGGGGCGGCCCGATCCGCCGGTGTCGTCGACGTGCAGGTCCGTGTCCTTGAAGAGTCCGTGGTGGGCGGTGATCTCGGCCATGGCGAGTGCTCCTTCCGGCGCCGACGATCGGCGTCACTTGATGTTCGAGGACGTCCCTGCGAGCGGATGGCCGGGGCGGGGAGGGTTGACAGCTCCTGTCACTCCGCGACGACGGCCGCGGCGAGGCCCCGCAGCGCGGTGTGCAGCCCGGGGCTCATGGGCAGCCCGGCGTCGAGCACCGCGTTCGCGGCGGCGACCAGCACCGGTGCCGCGGGGGAGGAGACCACGGTGAGGCCGACGGGCGGATCCGTGTCGCCCGAGGGCCGCACGACCAGGACGAGCCGGGAGCTGGGAGCGCTCGTGCTGATCGTCGCTCCCGATCGGGCGGGCAGCACCGCGAGGGTGCCGCGGCCGACGAACTCGCGCTCCTCCCGACTGGCGACGGTGAACGCGCCCTCGAGCGGGAGCAGGAGCACCACCGACCCCGGGTCGGCGCGGGGGCTCGGGCGGAAGTCGATCGTGCCGGCCGTGTGCCAGATCCGCCGGAGGAGCACGCCCTCGGCGGCCGCCTCCTGCCCGGTGACGGCGAACGCGGGGTCGGGCCCGGCCTCGGCGTGGCGGGCCCGCAGCCAGTGCCGGGCGGAGTCGCCGCGGAGGGGCATCGGGCGGATCAGCGGATCGGACACGGCGGCTCCCGAGGAACGCGGACCTGAATCGGCCGAGACAGTGAGGAACCATCATCCTAGGAGCGGCGGGAGGCGTGGTCTCCGGAGTGGCGCGTCCTCACATGCCGATGCCACCCCGGCCGCGCTGAGCGCGACGCCGGAGCGGCATCCGAAGGGTGGTGCGGACTACTGGAATCCGCCGCCGCGGTCCTCCGGGTCCTCGATCGGGTCGGAGTCGGGAGTGTCGATCGAGTAGGTCACGTGGACCGCCTCGCCGACCTCCTTCGCGGAGACGGCGTTGTACACGAGGTGCGTCTCCTGGCCGTCGACGGCGGCGTAGACGTCGACCTCCTTCTCGTAGCCCCCCTCGGTGCTGACGCGGTTCTCGGTCTGGCCGTCGAACGGCCCGCCCTGGAAGAAGGCGAGGTAGCTCTCGCCCTCGGCGAGTGCGCGGATGTCGTTGCTCATGCCCCCAGGTCTACCACTCGGCGCCTCCCCGCCGCTCGGCCTTGCGCTCGGCGGGCGGAGGAGGGCCGGGAGCGGCAACGACCGGGCCGCGAGGCGCTGGCACTGCTCGACGGGATCTCTCCGCACGCGCCGTCAGGGCACGAGCCGCTGCGTGATCGAGGCCGTCGGCCCGCTCAGCGCGATCTCGGCGAGCGCGCCGTTGACCAGGGGCATCTGCGGCGGCTGGTGCCCGGTGTCGACGTCGAGGATCACCGGCACGCCGAGATCGCCGAGAGCGCGCTGCACCGCGTCCTCCTGGCTCAGCTCGGGCAGGGACGCGCCCTCGGTCCGGCCGATCAGGACGCCGGTCGCCTGCTCGAACCAGCCCGCGAGGCGGAGGGAGGTGAGCATCCGGAGCACCGAGACGGAGTCGGACCCGGCCGCCTCCAAGTAGACGACGGTGCCCTCCGGCGCGTAGCGGCGAGCGAAGCCCGGCACGTCGCCGTAGGGCGTGCCCGCGAGCAGGGACACCGTCTCGAGGCATCCGCCGATCAAGCGGCCGGACATCGCCGCGTCCGCTGCCCCGTCGAGCGAGCGCCAGCGGGCCGGCTCCTCGTAGGCCCGATCGCGGTCGAGCGGCTCGTCCGCCCACGCACCCCACGGACGGCTCCGGCGTCGCGGCGCGGCGTGCTGCGTGAACGCGGCTCCGGGCTCGAGGCCGGCGACCTCCGTCCAGCGGTGGAACCCGACCGGCAGCTCCCACGGCTCGTCCATCAGATTGGCGCCGTGGATCGTCGCGAGCCCGGTCGTCGTCGTCAGGGGCAGGAGCAGCGTCGAGACGTCCGACCAGCCGACGAACCAGGGCCGGGCCTCCGCGAGGGCGTGCCAGTCGAGCCTCTCCAGCAGCTCGACGGCGAGCTCGCCGCCCCACGGAGGAAGGACCGCGTCCCCGCTCCGGAAGGCGTCGTGCAGGTCGGCCGCCCGATCCGCGGCGGACGCCGGAGCGAGTCCGCCGAGGAGGGCGTGCGGCCGGACCCGGACGTCGTATCCCGCCGAGCCGAGTCGGCGCGCGGCGTCCTGCAGCCGGTCGTGCAGGTGCGCGGGGACTCCCATCGAGGGCGCGGGCACCTCCACCCGGCCTCCGGCGCGGAGGGGTGCGGGGTACGTGATGCTCGCCATCCGACGACGCTAATGCCCCTCGAGGCGACCGGCTTCGGATGCCCGGTCCGGCGAGTACCTCCGCGCCCTTCCTGCCCCGACTCGCCAGCCGAGCGCGATCGCGAGAGGGGTCAGCGCGAGTGCCGCGCCGCCCACCCACCCACTCGTGCGCAGCGCCGCCCGCCGGGAAGAAAGATGGGGCCAGGAGGCGCACCGGAACGTGACGTCCCGGTCTCGCGCAGGCGTCTCGGCTCCGCTGCTGCCTGCGGCGATCAGCGCTACGCGGCGCCTTCAGCTCGTGAGGCGGCCGATCTCATCGTCGGAGAGGAGGCGGTCGGAGGAGAGCACGATGCGAGCCGCGGGGTCGGGGCTGTGCGCGTCGGGGCCCTCCCACCTCCGGTCGAGACCGAGTCGAGCGACCGTGCGGTGCGATCGCTCGTTGTGTTCCGCGACGACCGCGGTCACGGGGAGCTCGGGTCGGAGCCGCCGCGCCCGCGCGATGCCTGCGGAGGCGACCTCCTGGGCGTACCCCCTGCCCCAGTGGTCCGGATGAACGGTGAACGCGACGTTCCAGGCCGTGTCGGCGAGGAGGGTGCATCCGCCGATCCCGATCGCGCCGTCCGCGCCGCCTTCGGGACTCCGCAGCCGGACGACCCAGCTGCTGAGGTCGTCCCGTGCCCACTGCGCCGTCCGGCGGGCGAGCACCGCCCGGGTCTGCTCGACGGAGTCGTGCCGGAGGAGGGGGTCGCCCGCCGCGATCCGCTCGTCGGAGTACAGCCGCCACAGCTCGTCCAGATCGCTCTCGGCGGGACGGAACAGCCGGAGCCGCTCGGTCGTCTCGTCGGGGCGATCACCGGCACCGATGCTGCTGCCGCTCGCTCGAGGAGGGACTCGCGACCATCGGGGCGGTCGCCGAGGAGTGAGGCGAGCGCGGTGACCGCGCCTGGACGTCCACCTGCTCAGCCCGTGATCAGGCCGGTGAGGCGGTCGGCGGCGGCTCCGACGGTCGAGACCGCGCTGACCGTGAAGAGGCACGCGACGCCCCAGAACCAGGTGCGACCGGGTGCCCCGGCGCTGCGCCGCTCGAAGGCGAGCCACCAGGCGCCGACCACCGAGACGCACGCCGCGACCACCGAGCCGAGCGCCATGCGGACGTACTCCTCGGGTCCGGGGGAGGACCAGGCCGTGGTCGCGAGGACGACGAGCAGCGGGGCCACGATCATCCCCAGTGCGCCGAGCAGCACCGCGTGGAGGTGACTGCGGGGAGGGGCCCCGGCCGTCGTCGTCGCGGTCCGCGTCCGTGTCGTGTCCATGCCGCGTCCCCCGTCGCCGCGGCCCGGTCCGCGCTGCCCCGACGCTATCCGCTCGCCGTCCCGCCGTCACCCCGCACCTCGAAGTGGGCCGCGTGCCCGGGTGGGGTCAGCACCGCGCCGCCCCGGCCGAACGCCGAGAACGTAGGATGTCCGGGATGACGATCGGACGCCGCCTCTTCCTCTCGGGAGCCGCCACGGGAGTCGGGCTCCTGGCCCTCGCGGGCTGCACGCCGTCGCGTCCGACGCCGACCCGCTCGGTCACGAAGGCCCCCGTGCCCACGCCGAGCACCACCGCCGTCCCCGCGCCGGCCGCCTTCGTGCGCTCCGCCTGGGCCGAGGATCCGTACGCGCTCGGCTCCGTCTCCTACCTGCCCGTCGGCGCGACGCCGCAGCACCGCACCGACCTGGGCACCGCGGTCCTCGACCGCGTCTTCCTCGCGGGCGAGGCCACCGACACGGAGGCGCCCGGCACGCTCCAGGGCGCCTGGAGCTCCGGGGTCCGCGCGGCCGCCGAGATCAGCGCCGTCGCCGACGAGGGCGAGCGGATCGCGATCGTCGGGGCCGGTCTCGCCGGAGCGGTCGCCGCGCGGCGCCTGTCCGACGCGGGCTTCGACGTCACCGTGGTCGAGGCGCGCGAGCGCACCGGCGGCCGCATCGCCACCGCGACTCCGGACGGCTGGCCGATCGCCGTCGAGACCGGAGCCTGGGCCCTCACCGGCGCGGGAGCCGCCCTGCGCGAGAGCATCGCGGACGCGGGCGTGGTCACGACCGCGGTCGACCTCGCCGACGTCCGCTCGAGCGATGCCGACGGCGCGGCTCTCGACACCGGCACCACGGGTGCCGACGCCCTGACCCGTGCTCTCGAGTGGGGAGCGGAGCAGCCGGAGGATCTGGCGCTCGCCGAGTCGTTCGCCGGCTCCGGAGCGCCCGATCCCGCCGAGGCCGAGCCGGGCTCCGGCGACGGCGACGCCGCCCGCGTGGCGGCGCACCTCGCCGGGACGACCGCACTGCGCACCGGCGCCGCTCCCGAGGAGCTCTCCTCCTGGTACGGACTGGGCGACGCCTCCGCCGCCACGACCGCGGAGGAGCTGAGCGACGACTCCGGCGACGCGCTGCTGACCGACGGGCTCGCGCCCCTGGTCGACACCTTGCTCGCTGACGTCGAGGTCTCGCTGCGCGCCGTGGTGAGCGGCATCGGCTACACGGAGACCGGCGTCAGCATCCGCCTGGGCACCGGCGAGTCGTTCACAGCCGACCGGGTGCTGGTCACCGTGCCGATCGGGGTGCTCCAGACGGACGCGATCGCCTTCGACCCGCCGCTCCCGTTCGCGCAGCGCGCGGCCGTCGCGGCCCTCGGCTCCGGTGTCGTCGAGACGCTGTGGCTGCGCTTCGACGAGGCGTTCTGGGAGGCCGACGCCCCCGCGCGCTGGTCGCTCGTCGGCTCCGAGGCGGGCATCACCGAGTGGCTCAATCTTCAGCCGTCGACCGGCGAGGCGGTGCTCGTCGGGCTGGTCGGAGCGGATCAGGCCCTCTCGCTGCAGGATCTCAGCGACGACGAGCTGGTCACCCTCGCGCAGACGGCGCTCGAGCCGTTCGCCGTCGTCCCCGGCTGACGAGCTCGCGGAGCCGCGCCAGCGGCCCCCGCCACTCCGACGCGTGCGCCGCCCCGAGCGGCCGCACCCGGCTGAGCGCGAGGACGAACGCGGCGATGCCGGAGATCAGGCTCAGCACGATCACGTCGTAGAGCACGAACATCACGGGGCCGTCGACCTGGCCGGGGTCGAGGAAGAAGTACGGGTACCAGCCGATGAGGGCCCCGCGGACCAGGGTGATGACGCCCCAGACGATCGGGAAGCCGAGCACGGTCAGCGCCCCGCGCCAGGCGACCGGGCGGCGGCCGGGTCCGAGGATCCAGTCGAGGATCGCGAGCGTCGGGATCACGAAGTGCAGGAGCGCGCTCGACCAGGGCACGTCGACCCGCACGCCGCGGTTGTTGGCCTCGACCGCGATCAGCCCGAAGACGATCCCCGACACGACCATGTAGGTGAGCACGAGCGCCCGCACCGTGCTGAGCCAGCGCGGCTCCCGCTCGCGCGCGAGGGCGACCAGGCCGGACAGGCCCAGCACCACGACCCCGGCCATGTTCGACTGCGTCGTGAAGTAGGCGAAGAAGTTGTCGATCTGGAACGCGCGGAAGCCCAGGGTGTAGAAGAAGTCGCCGACGAGTCCGACCGCGCCCAGCCCGGCGAGGGCCAGGCGGAGGATCGCGAACGCCTTCCGCACACCCGCTCCGATCCGTCGCCGCTGGGCCCGGAGGGCCGGACTTCCGGACGATTCTACGGTCGCCGCGCTCGGAGCTCCCCGAGCGCGCGGCTCCGCCGGACGGGGGAGGCGGGCCCCGCGGAGGCGATCTAGCGTGAGGGATGGCGCGCGCACAGCACGGGAAGGGTTCGGGTCGGATCTCGTCGGAGGAGGCGTCCCGGCGCTGGAACGCGGTCACGGGTCCGCTGTTCCTCGCGGCGGGAGCGGTCTTCGCGGTCCTCGGGAATCCGGTCTGGCCGGTGTTCCTCGTCCTGGGGATCACGTTCCTCGGACTGACCGCCGGCCCCGGGAGGCCGACGAGCCGGAGCGGAGCGCAGGAGCCGGACCGCGATCGGTGACGCGCGCTCCGCGACGCGGACACTCGCCGGTCGCGTTGCCGGGATAGCGTGCGTGTCATGCCCTTCACGCCGAGCCACGCCGTCGTCGCGCTCGCGTTCTCGAACGGCCGGATTCCCGCCGCGGCCGTGGCCATCGGCGCGATGGTCCCGGACATCGGCATGTACCTCCCGATCGCCGTCGCCCGCGAGTCCACCCACTCCCTCCTCGGCGTCGTCACCGTCGACCTGCTGCTCGGGATGCTCGGCCTCGCGCTGTGGAGCGCGGTCGTCGCTCCGGCCTGGCGCGACCTCGCGCCCGCGCTGGTCCGCTCGCGCCTGCGTCCCCGGCGCTCGCCTCCCCGCGGGGCCGCCGCATGGATCCGCGTGCTCGTCTTCGCGGCCGCCGGCATCGCGATCGGAGCCGCCAGCCACGTGATGTGGGACGGCTTCACCCACCGGGGCGGCCTCTTCGTCTCGGCGATCCCGCTGCTGCAGAAGGAGCTCGGGCCCTTCCCCGGCTTCCGATGGGCGCAGTACGCGAGCGGTGTGCTCGGGCTGCTCGGGCTCGGGATCGGCGCGGTGGTCTGGTACATCGGTCGCCGTCCCCGGAAGCTCCGCTCCGACGGCCGGCAGCCGGTGCGCATCGCGGCCGCGGCCGTGGTGCTCGCGGCCGCGGTGGTTCCCGCCGGGATCGTGCTGGCGGGTGCGGGCATCGATCCGCTCGACGCCGCCTACCGGGCGCACGTGGTGCGGGCGGCGATCCTGCTCGTGGGCGGCGGCGCGGCGGCCGCGGTCGCCGTCGCGGCGGTCTGGTGGCTCACCGGCCGAGGGGTGCGCGGGGCCATCGTCTGAGACGGCGGAGGACGAGCCTGTCGTCTCAAGGGAGCACGGGCATCCGTCGCGAGGAGGATGCGCCGGTGCATAGCCCACCGATAGCGTCGGACACGGCCCGTTGGGGCGGGCCGCCTTCGGGGGAAGGCACTAAGGGGAAATCGGGGGCTCGCGGCACACGCCGCGGGCCCTCTACCCGTTTCCGGGCCGCTGCCGGCAGCTCCCGTCGCCTCAGCGCCGCTTCGAGCGCGGCCGGTTCTGCGCGGCCGGGCGCTGCGGGATGCGCGGAGCGCCCTCGCCGGCGGCTCCCTGGGGGAGCGAGGACGCGGGCGGGATCGGGCGGCGGGTCACCGGGCGCACCGGCTCGCCGCGGCGCGTCTGGCCGGGGATCGGCCGGGAGCGGCGCCCGTAGATGAGCTCGGACGAGTCGAGCAGCCACGGCACCAGCGCCACCGTCACTCCGTGCACCAGCAGGAGCTTCTGGCGGATCCGCCGCGACTTGTGGTTGTGGAGGAACGCCTCCCACCAGTGCCCGACGATGTACTGCGGCATGTAGACCGTCGTGATCTCGGAGCCGTGCTCGAGGCGGTGGGCCTTGATGTACTTGATCAGCGGGTACGAGATGTCGCGATAGGGCGAGGCCACGCAGCGCAGCGGCACCTCGATGTCCATCTGCGCCCAGTCGGCCTTCAGCTGCGCGGTCTGCGCGTCGTCGATGGAGGAGTGCACCGCCTCCAGCGTCTCGTGCCGCGCCGCGATGGCGTAGTCGAGCGCCTTCAGCGTGGGCTTGTTCATCCGGCCCACCAGCACGATCGCGTGGTCGCCGTTGGCGCCGAAGGTCGTGGTCGGGTCGACCTCGATCTCCTTCTCGACGTCGCGGTAGTAGCGGTAGACGCCGGCCATCAGGACGCCGAGGATCGGCATCACCAGGTAGACGAGCCAGGCGCCGTGGGTGAACTTCGTGATCGTGACGACGACGAGCACCGCGAACGTCAGCGTCGCGCCGAACAGGTTGATGGCCAGGCTCGTGTAGACGGTGCGCGAGCCCTCGCCGTTGCGGATCATCCGCACCCAGTGCTTGACCATGCCCGATTGCCCGAGCGTGAACGAGACGAAGACGCCGATGATGTACAGCTGCACGAGGCTCGTGAGCGAGGCCTGGTAGACGAGCAGGATGATCGCGGCGACGAGCGCCAGGATGATCACTCCGTTGGAGTAGATGAGGCGGTCGCCGCGGGTGTTCAGCGACTTGGGCGCGTAGCCGTCGCGGGCCAGCACGGAGCCCAGCAGCGGGAAGCCGTTGAACGCGGTGTTCGCCGCGAGGAGCAGGACGGCGGCGGTCGCGGCCTGGATGATGAAGAACAGGATCGTGTTGTTGCCGAACGTGGCGGCGGCGACCTGCGCGATCACGGAGCGCTGCGGGGTCGTGGCGCAGTCGGCGAAGCCCACCAGGTGGCAGGCGTTCTCGGCGTAGTGCACGTTCGAGAGCAGGGCGAGGGCGGTCAGGCCGACGAAGAGCACGATCGCGATCGTGCCCATCGCGACGAGGGTGCGCTGGGCGTTCTTGACCTTCGGGGCGCGGAACGCGGGCACACCGTTCGAGATGGCCTCGACGCCCGTGAGCGCCGCGCAGCCGCTCGCGAAGGAGCGCAGCAGCAGGAGGACGACGGCCGCCTGCGTGAGCTGCTCGCCCTGCACGGTGAAGCCCGCCGACTCCGCGACCGGGGTGTCGCCGAAGGCGGTGCGGACCAGGCCGACGACGACCATGACGAAGACGCTCGCGACGAAGAGGTACGTCGGGACGGCGAAGGCGCGGCTCGACTCCGAGACGCCGCGGAGGTTCACGGCCGCCAGCAGCACCACGAAGAGGATGGCCAGCTCGACCCGCAGCGGCGCCAGCTCGGGTACTGCGGAGATGATGTTGTCGACTCCGGAGGCGACCGACACGGCCACGGTGAGCACGTAGTCCACGAGGAGGGCGGCGGCGACCGTGAGGCCCGCCGTCTCGCCCAGGTTGGTGCGGGCGACCTCGTAGTCGCCGCCGCCGGACGGGTAGGCCCGGATCAGCTGGCGGTAGCTCAGCACCACCACGACGAGGAGGACGACCACGCATGCGGCCACCCAGGGGGCGAAGGTGAGGAAGGAGAGCCCGCCGAGCAGCAGGATCATCAGCAGCTCCTGCGGCGCGTAGGCCACGGAGGAGAGCGGGTCGCTGGCGAAGATGGGGAGCGCGAGCCGCTTCTGCAGCAGCTGTCCCTCGAGCTTGTCGCTGGGGAGCGGCTCGCCGATGAAGAAGTGCTTGGCGGTGCGCAGCTCGGTCGCGTCGGCCGATGATCCGTCCGCGGCGGACGGGGGCCCCTCGTGTGTCACGAGCGATGACACTACTCCGTGCGAGGGGGCAGTCAAGACGGCCGGGAGCGGGCCGAGCGGAGGCTGATCCCGCGCTGTGACCGGGAGTTTCCCGGTGCGGCGGGGAGCGACGGCCGGCGTCCTCGCGGCCGGCGCCCCGAGCGGGGGGTCAGCGGCCGTCGCGGGTCGCGGCTCCGATCAGGCCGGTGAGGCTGTCGCGGAGCGCGGTGAGCTCCTCGAGGGGGACGTCGAGCCGCTCCACGATCTGCGGAGGAACCTGCAGGGCCTGCTCGCGGAGGGCCGCTCCGGAGGGGGTCAGCGCGACGTCGAGGCGGCGCTCGTCGTCGCTGCTCCGGGCGCGCGTGACGTGGCCGCTCGCCTCCAGGCGCTTCACGAGCGGGCTGAGCGTGGCCGGCTCGAGGCGGAGCGCGGAGCCGAGGTCGGCGAGCGAGCGGGGGCTCCGCTCCCAGAGCGCGAGCATCACGAGGTACTGCGGGTGCGTGAGCCCGAGCGGCTCGAGCACGGGGCGGTACAGCCCGATGACGGTGCGCGCCGCGACGGCGAGGGAGAAGCAGACCTGGTTCTGGAGGGCGAGCGGGTCGGTTTCCACGGCGTCATCCTCTCATCGTGCCCTGATGGTTAGTACACTAAGGATATGACGCGGAAGAAGACCGGCTCCCTCTACCAGCGCTTCAACGCGCGGCTGTTCCCCTGGATCGGCCCGCCGCCGCTCGGCCCGTACGACCAGCCCGAGCAGGAGGCGCCCGCGGGGCAGGCATGCCCGCTCTGCGGCCGGCCGATGTCCGAGCACGTCATCGACCGCTCCGGTCCGCGCACCCAGCTGTACTGCCCGAGCGACCCCTCCTGAGTCGCACGCCCCCGTTCGGGGGTCAGGGGCTTCGGGCGGCGGGGGCGGATGATGAGCGCATGTCCCGTCTGAGCCCCACCGCCGCCCGCGTCGTCCAGTACAGCCGTTTCGGCGACGCGGACGTCCTCGAGATCGTCGAGGTCGAGCGGCCGAAGCCCGGGGCGGGCGAGGTGCTGGTCGAGGTGCTCTCCGCCGGGGTGAACCACATGGAGGCGTTCATCCGGCAGGGCCAGTTCGACTCCGACCACTCCGCGGCCTTCCCGATGCGCCAGGGCACCGACTTCTCGGGCGTCGTCGTCGCCCTCGGCGAGGGCGTCACCGACATCAAGCTCCGCAGCGACGTGGTCGGCCACGCGCTCGTCGGCTCGCACGCGACCCACGTCGTGGTGCCGCGCCGCAACCTCGTCGCCAAGCCCGCCTCCGTGAGCTGGGAGGTCGGCGGCGCGCTGTTCCTCGCCGGAGTGACCGCGTGGCGCGCGCTCGAGGCCACGCACGTCGGACCCGACGACACCGTCCTCGTCTCCGCGGCGGCCGGAGGAGTCGGCAGTCTCGAGATCCAGCTGGCGAAGCTCCGTGGCGCGACGGTGATCGGCACCTGCGGCGAGCGCAACTTCGACTACCTCCGCCAGATCGGCGTGAAGCCGGTGGTCTACGGCGACGGGATCGCCGACCGCATCCGGGCCGCGGCGCCCGGCGGGGTCACGGTGTTCCTCGACAACTTCGGCGGGGAGAACGACGCCCTCGCCGACGAGCTCGGCATCGCGGCCGGCCGATTCCACTCCAGCGACGACCGCAAGGAGATCGAGCTGCGCGCCGTCTGGCCCGACGCCGAGACCGCCCAGCGCGACACCGAGATCCTCGGCGAGCTGGTCGGCCTCGTCGGCGAGCAGAAGCTGCGGGTGCTCGTCTCGGGCTTCTACCCCTTCGACCAGGTGCAGGACGCCTTCGACGACCTCGAGAAGCGGCACTCGCGCGGCAAGATCGTGCTCGGCATGAACCCGGTGGACCCGGCGAAGGTCACCAAGGCGCGCGACATCCACGAGGCCGGCCGCTAGCCGCACCCTCCCGGCGGCTGTCCGGGCTGCTCTCCGGGCGGCCACAATGGGGCCGTGGCGCGCGGACGCCCGGGAGGAGTGACGCGATGGAGGAGCCCGTCGTCGCGATCGTCTGGATCGTCTCGTTCGTGGTGGTGACCGTCCTGGTCACCGGGCTGTCGGGGCGGGTGAACTGGTCCGCTCCCGTGGCGCTCGTCGCCGTCGGAGCCCTCGCCTCCTTCGTCCCCGGGATCCCGGAGGTGGTGGTCGAGCCGGACGTGGTGCTGTTCGGGATCCTGCCGCCGCTGCTCTACGCGGCGGCGATCCGCACCTCCGTCCTCGACGTCCGCGCTCGCGGCGACAGCATCCTCCTGCTGTCGGTCGGGCTCGTCGTCTTCACGGTCGCGGTGGTCGGCGCGGTGGCCTGGATGGTCGTCCCGGCGATCACGGTCGCCGCGGCCCTCGCGTTCGGCGCGATCGTGGCGCCCACGGACGCGGTGGCGGTCACGGCGATCGCGGGGCGGCTCCGCCTGCCGCGGCGCATGCTCACGGTGCTCGAGGGCGAGAGCCTCCTCAACGACGCGACCGCGCTGGTGGCGCTGAACGCCTCCCTCCTGGCGATCGTCAGCACGGTCACTCCCGGGCGCATCGCGCTCGACTTCGTGCTGGCCGTGGCGGTGGGCGGCGGGGTCGGGATCGGCATCGCCGTGCTGCTCGGGTTCGTGCGCAAGCAGGTGCAGTCGTCCGTCCTGGACACGAGCCTCTCGCTGGTGACGCCCTACGTCGCGTTCATCCCGGCGCAGCTGCTGCACGGCTCCGGGGTGCTGGCGGTCGTGGTCGCGGGGCTCTACCTGGGCTACCGGGCGCCGGTCATCCAGTCCGCGCAGGCGCGGATCGCGGAGTCGCTCAACTGGCGGACGATCCAGTTCCTGCTCGAGAACGCGGTGTTCCTCTTCATCGGGCTGAGCCTGTCGTCGGTGGTGGAGGCGACGGCCGACTCGGGCATCGGGGTCTGGCAGACGGTCGGCATCGGCGCGGCCGTGCTCGCGGCGCTGGTCGGGAGCCGCGTGGCCTGGATGTGCATGACGACGCTGCTGTTCCGGCACGGTCCGCGCCGGCTGCAGCAGCGCGGGTGGACCTGGCCGACCGCGATCGGGGTGTCGTTCGCGGGCATCCGCGGCGTGGTCACCCTCGCCGCCGCGTTCCTCCTGCCCGCGGAGACGCCGCAGCGCGCGTTCCTGCAGTTCCTCGCCTTCATCGTGGTGGCGGGGACGCTCGTCGAGGGGCTCGCGCTCCCGCGGCTCGTCCGCGCCCTGAAGCTGCCGGCCCCGAACGAGATGCAGGAGCACGTCGAGAAGCAGATGCTGCTCGCCGAGGCGCAGGCCGCCGGGCTCGCCCGGCTCGACGCGGAGCCGCAGGACGGAGTGGAGGACCGCGTTCTCGACCGGCTGCGGCGGAACGCGACGTTCCTCGCCGACGCCCTGGAGAACCCGCCGGAGGGCGAGGGTGTGGAGCCGCTCCCGCAGGCCTACAACCGGCTCCGGCGCGTGATGATCGCGGCCGAGCGGGAGGCGGTGCTCCGCGCCCGCTCCGAGGGGCGGTACCAGGAGCCGGCGGTGGTGAGCGCTCTGGCGTTCCTCGACGTGGAGGAGGAGGCGCTGGCGGTCGGGCGGCAGTAGCGCCGGGAGGGCGGGGACCCCGGGCGGGATCCCCGCCCTCCCGGCGGTGAGGTGTCCGGGCTCAGTCCAGGGTGGAGCGGACCGAGGCGCGGGCCTCGTCGAGCGCGGCGCGCAGGGCGTCGACGCTCGCGGTCGTCACGGATCCCGAGGAGGCGGCGGTGCGCAGCTCCGCGCGCAGCTCGTCGCGGAACTCGGTGAGCAGCACCTCGGCGTCGCGCAGGGCGATCCGCGAGGCGGTGCGCGCGTCGGGCGAAACCGGCGCGGTCTGCTCCGGCGCGGGCTGCTCGGAGGGGGTGCCGGACGTGTCCTGCGGGCGCGGCTCCTCGGCGGAGTGCTCCGGTCGGCGTCCGGGCTCCCGCGAGTCGCGGGCGGCGCTGGCCAGGTCGGCGCGGAGGCTCTTCATCGCCTCCGCGACGCCGAGGCGGACCTCGTCGGCGAGCCGGCGGACGGAGTCGGTGAGCTCCTCCTCGATGTCGCCCAGGTCGGTCGCGCGGTTCGCGAGCTCGGCGCGGCCGGCGTCGGTGATGGAGTAGACGGTCTTGCGGCCGTCGGCCTCCTTCGTGACGAGTCCCTCCTCCTCGAGCTTCGCGAGGCGCGGGTAGACCGTGCCGGCGCTGGGCGCGTAGGTGCCGCCGAAGCGCTCGCTGAGCGCCTGGATCAGCTCGTAGCCGTGACGCGGCGACTCGGCGAGGAGGTTGAGCAGGTAGAGGCGCAGGCGGCCGTGCGCGAAGACGGGGCTCACAGCGAGCTCCCGTCCATCGGGCGGCGGCCGTCGGCGGGGCCGGCGCCGGGGGAGCCCCAGCCCTCGCCCACCGAGGCGGAGGACGCGGCGACGGACCGGCGGACGACGACCACGTCTCCCGAGACGGAGTTGGCGGCGACGTCGACCCACTTCGAGTCGAGCGAGCCCGTGGTCGAGGTGAAGCCCCGGCCGAAGGTGCCCTTGACGACGGAGCCGTCGAGCTGGAGCGTGCCCGAGACGGTGTTGATGCGGTAGCGGGCGCCGAGGCCCTCGTCGACGCGGATCGTGAGGTCGCCGCTGACGGTGTTGGCCTGGATCCGGTCGGGGGTGCCCTCGGCGTCGACGAACACGCTGCCCGAGACGCCGTCGACGGTGAAGCGGGTGAGCTCGCCGGTCGCGGTGACGTCGCCGGAGACGGTGCGCGCGGTGACGCGGCCGGTGTGGCTGCGGACCGAGAGCTCGCCGTGGACGGTGTTCACCTCGATGTCGCCGTGCAGGCCGTCGACGACGATGTCGCCGCCGACCGTCGAGACGCGGGCGTCGCTGTGGAGACCCGAGACCAGGCCGTCGGCCGAGACGGTGTCGAACTTGAGGTCGACGCCGCGGGGGACGAGGAGGCTGATGTCGGCGCGGTCGCCGCGGCGGCCGAGACCCTTCACGACATCGACGATGGTGTCCCAGCGGAGCTGGACGTGGTCGATCTCGAGGCGGTCGCCGTCCATCGAGACCTTGAGCGGGCGACCGTCGACGCTGTGGACCTCCACGCGAGCGGTCGGCTCGTCGTGGGCGATGACGTCGATCTGGCCGCCGACGAGGGCGACCTTGACCGAGCGGACGACGTCGAGGTCGATGACCTTCGTCTCGCCGGCCTGTACGAGCCATTTCTCGAGGGACATGAGCTCCTCCTCCTGCACCGGGGTGCCTTTCTGAAACGCGATACATCGCGAGTGGACGAGAATCACGATATATCTCGATCGTTGCGGTCGGCAACGGGGCTCGGCCGGTTCCCAGCGTCGAGGGGCCGGGACCGGGGCGGGGCCGAGGCGGGATGAGGCCGGGGGCCGGAGCCGAGGCCACCGTCGAGGGGGTGAGGCCGCGGCGGGCGCCGTGGTAGACCGGGCGCATGGACCCGATCGCGGCACTCGAGGAGATCGCAGCACTGCTCGAGCGGGAGCGGGCCTCCCGCTACCGGGCGAAGGCGTTCCGCCGGGCGGCCGCGGTGCTGGAGGGGATGGCGTCCGCCGAGCGGGACGACCTCGCCCTCGTGCGGCGGGCCTCCGGGATCGGCGACACGACCTTCACGGTGATCGAGCAGGCGCGGTCGGGCCGGGTGCCCGACTACCTCGCGGAGCTGCGCGGCTCCGCTCCTCCGCCCGCGAGTGCTCTGCGGGGACGGCTGCGCGGCGACCTCCACAGCCACAGCGAGTGGTCCGACGGGGCGACGCCCGTCCTCGCGATGGCGGACGCGGCCCGCGCGCTCGGCCACGAGTACCTGGCGCTCACCGACCACTCGCCGCGGCTCCGGGTCGCCCACGGTCTCAGCGCGGAGCGGCTGGAGGAGCAGCTGGCCCATCTCGCGGGCCTCGACACCGGGACCCTGCGGCTGCTCAGCGGGATCGAGGTCGACGTCCTCGAGGACGGCGCGCTCGACCAGACGGACGAGCTGCTGGACCGCCTCGACGTGGTCGTCGCGAGCGCCCACTCGAAGCTGCGGCTGCCCTCCCGCGAGATGACCGCCCGGCTGGTCGCGGCGGCCTCGGATCCGCGGACCGACGTCCTCGGCCACGTCACAGGGCGGCTGGTGTCGGGCGAGCGCGGCACCCGCCCGCCGTCGACCTTCGACGCCCGGGCCGTGTTCCGCGCGTGCGCCGACCACTCCACTGCGGTCGAGATCAACGCCCGCCCCGAGCGCGAGGACCCGCCGGACGAGCTGATCGCGCTCGCGCTCAAGAGGGCTGCCTGTTCTCGATCGACAGCGACGCGCATGCTCCGGGTCAGCTGGGCCTGCTCGACTACGGGGCGGAGCGGGCGGAGCGGCTCGGCGTCCCGGAGGAGCGGATCGTGACCACCTGGCCGGTCGAGCGGCTCCTGGAGTGGACCCGCGGCTGAGGATCCTCGCGCGTTGCGCAAACGAACTGCGGCCATCACCCCCTTGACAGGAGGCCGTACCGCGGGAGGAGATCCGACGCAAGTGGCGAAATCCCAGCCGCCCACACGGCATGCTCGGTACCGGTCCGCTCCTCCTGGGCCGCTCCAGCGGTCGGGAGTCGCGCTCCGTCGCACTCTCCGCTCCGACAGACCAGGTGAACCATGGCCACGCAGACCGCTCTCGACGCCGTGCGCGCCGCTCCCACTCTGCTCGAGGCCGTCCGGATGGCCGACGAGCTGACGGTCGCCGCGGTGAGCGACGGCGGCGGCCGCGCGGTGCGCCTGCTCACCCGCGCAGCCCTGGACCCCTCGGACCAGCTCACTGCGATCGCGGCCGTGCACTCGCTCGCGCAGGTCTTCGACGAGGAGGCCGACCTCGCGCTGCTGATGCTGCTCGAGGACGAGCGCCCGTACCTCCGCGAGCACGCCGCCTGGGCCTTCGGCGGGCGCCTGCCCCGCCCCGCCGCGCTCGGACCGCTGCTGCGCCTGGTCCGCGACGGCGGCTTCTCCGGCATGCTCGCGCAGCGCACCGTCCTGCTCTGGGCCTCCTCGACCCCCGACCTCGTCGCCGTCGCGCTCGAGGGCGCGCTGCTCGGCGAGCGCGAAGCGGCGGCCCGGGCACGGCTCGTCGAGACCCTGGGCCTCGTGCCCGGCACGATCGCCGAGCGCACCCTCCTGCACGTGGCCGCCGATCGCGCGGAGGGGCTGGAGGCGCGGGCCGCCGCGACGGACGCGCTCGGCGAGCGCGGCTCCGACGACGCCGAGCTCCTGCTCACCGGCCTGGCCGAGGAGGCGGCGCCGATCGGGCCCCTCGCCCGGCTCGCCCTGGGCGACCTCGCCCCCGCACCGGCCGTGGAGGCCGGACCGACGGTCGCGCAGCTCTTCGTCCACGCCGACATCGACGGCACCCTGACGCGGGTGGGCGCCGGCGACAACGGCGGCATCGCGACCCTGCTGGTGCGCCTGGGCGACTCGCTCGTCGAGCAGGAGGGCATCGACCGGGTGCTCACGCTCTCGCGCGGGACCCCGGCCGAGGCCGAGCGCGCGCTCGGCGAGCTGCCCGACTCCGGCCACGGCTTCGCTCCGGTCCCGTTCGTGGGGCCGCACGTCGCCATGCCCCAGGCGTGGAGCCGCCGCATCGCCGCCGAGCGCGGCATCCGCCGGATCCTGCGCGAGGCCGGCCGGGTCGACGTGCTGCACCTGCGGATGGCGGACGTCGGATCCCTCGCGGCGGCCGCGGTCGCCCGGGAGCTCGAGATCCCCGTCGTGTTCACCCTCGCTCCGGATCCGCACGCCCTGATCGCGGGCCTGGACGCGTCCGGCGCCCTCACCCGCGCGGACTTCGGCGAGCGCGACGCCGCCGAGCACTTCTGGTTCCGCGTGCGCCTGGTGCAGCGCCTGGCCGCCGACGCCGCGCACACCGTCCTGTTCCCGCGGGAGGAGCTGGCGGCGACCATCCGCGAGCTGATCGGCGTCGACATCACCGCGCACCCGGAGCGGCACACGATCGTCCCGGAGGGGATCGACGTCGGCCTGGTCGAGCGCGGCGAGGCGGCTGCGCGCGCCTCCGCCGCCGGTGAGCCGGTCGCGCTGGACGAGGGCGGAGACCTGGCCTCGCTCGACCTCCTGCTGGAGGAGCTGCCCGAGCACCGCCGCGGCCTCCCGCTGCTGCTCAGCGTGGGCCGCCTGCACCGGGTGAAGGGGATGGCGGCGCTCGCCGAGGCCTGGGCGTCCGACCCCTCGCTCCGGGAGCGCGCCAACCTGCTCCTGGTCGGCGGCGACCTCGCCGACCCGAGTCCTGACGAGCGCGAGCAGCTCGACCGCATCCGCGCCGTCGCGTCCGACGGGCTGCTCCTGGCCGGCCACCGCCCGAACGGGACCGTGGCCCGCTGGCTCGGCGCGATCCGGCACGGCCGACCGGGGCTCTCTGCTCCGGGAGGCGCCTACGTCTGCGCGAGCGTCAAGGAGGAGTTCGGCATCGCCCTCCTCGAGGCGCTCTCCGCAGGACTGGTCGTCGTCGCTCCGGCGACAGGCGGGCCCGCGACCTACGTCGAGGAGGGGGAGACCGGCTTCCTGGTCGACACCGCCGACCCCGCGGCGCTCGCCGCCGGCGCCGCCGCCGCACTGGATCTCGCAGGAGGGCCTCTCGGCGAGCACGCCGCGGCCCGCGGGCGTGCGATGGTCGCCGAGCGCTACACGGTGCAGGCCATGGCTCATGCCCTCTCGGGCGTCTACGCGCACGCGACCGCGGACCAGGAGCGTCCTCTCCGCTCGCCGCTCGTGCTGGGGGCCTCGTGACCCTGCTGATCATCAGCCCCGACTACGCGTCGCACCTGCTGCCGCTGGCGACCCTCGGCACAGCGTGGCAGGAGGCGGGCGAGCGCGTCGTCGTGGCGACCGGCGACGCGACGCGCTCCATCGTGGACGGCTTCGGATTCGAGCACATCGCGCTCCGGCTGGGGCGCGGCTCCAACCCGGGCACGATCCGCGCGGAGGAGCAGGCGCCCGACGAGGGCGCGTCCCTCCGCGGCTTCTTCGACGCCACCCGGCGCGGGATGGTCCCGACCCTCGCCTACCAGGCACGGGAGCGGCTCACCGACCTGCTCTGGGATCCGGCCGGCGTCGCCGCGCGCCTGCGCGTGATCCTCGACGAGGTGCAGCCCGACGCGATCGTGGTCGACCACCTCGCCTTCACCGCGCGCGTGGCGCTGAAGGCACTCCGCGTGCCCTACGGCGACGTCGTGCTCGGCCACCCCAGCGCGCTCACGGTGCCCGGCGAGGTCTACGGCTTCCCCCCGGTCTGGCCGGACGCCTTCGCTCCGGAGCCGGACGACCTCGATGCGCTCCGCTCCCTCTGCGAGCGTGTGCGCGACTCCTTCACCTCGGAGTGGAACGCCGCCCTCACCACCCTCGACCCCGGGGCGGCGCCCAGCGCCGACGCCTTCGCCGAGAGCGGCGACGTCCTGCTGCTCAACTACCCGGGCGAGC
>NZ_PSUZ01000021.1:0-72718 GCF_002932095.1 Rathayibacter sp. AY1G1 | reverse complement strand
CCGCGATGGCCGAGCCGATCGCGAACCCGGCGATCGTGCCGAGCATCGAGGAGGCGAGGACGCCGCCGAAGCCCATGCCTCCGCCGCCGGAGAAGCGCCGCTCCATGAATCCGGGCTGGCGCAGCTCGCTCCTCGTGGCGGACTGGGCGAGCGTGCGGGGATCGTCGTCCTTCGGCGCGTCGCCGACAGGGGCCCCCTCGCTGAGCTCTCGGAAGACCTGCTGGCGCTGCTCCGGGGTCAGCTGCTCGAAGGCCTCGCGGTGCACCTGCTCGATCGCCTCGGGCGGCGCGGTGCGGAGGAGATAGCGGTAGCGCTCGATGGCACGCTCATCGTCGGTGCGCGGAGACGTCGCCGGAGGGGAGCCGTACTCGGGCCTGCGGTCCGCGGCCTGCGGCGGCGCGCACGTCGAGCGGCGTGCGCTCTCGGGCTGCTCGTCGCGGCCCAGCAGTCGGTCCAGGAATCCCATGATCTCCTCCTCGGCGCCCGACGGACGCACACCGCCACCGTAGGCCCCTCGTCGCTCCGGGTGCTGAGCGTTCTCTCAGAGGCTGCTCGGAGCGGGGGCCTCGGTCACTTCTGCTTCGGGATGACCACCCACATCACGAGGTAGGCGATGATCTGCGGCCCCGGGAGGAGGCACGAGAGCACGAACAGGAGACGCACCACGAAGGGGCTCCAGCCGAATCGGCGGGCGAGACCGGCACAGACGCCGGCGATGATCCTGCCCCGACGGGGGCGCACGAGAGTAGCCATGACTCCACTCTGGCGCAGGGCGCCTGAGCGGGGCATCCGGGAAACCCCCTAGGTCTGCGAGGGAGTCCCGTCGAGCTCCTCGGGCCGGAACGCTCCGACCGAGCGGGCGAAGGCGGCCGCGCGCTCGGCGTCGGCCTCCGGCCAGACCACGTGGAAGCGCTCGAAGACCACGTCGCCGAGGCCGCCCGGTGAGACGCGGGCGAAGTAGCGGCGGTGGCCGTCGAGCCAGGAGGCGCGCGTGCGGTCCCCCTCGCCCTCGGCCCAGGCGAACGCGTCGTCGACGGAGTCGAGCGGACCGGTCCGCACCTCGTCCGTCACGAGGACGACACGCGCCGCTCCCGCGCCGTCGCAGACGATCCAGTGGTCGCCCGCGACGGGTGCCCCCTCCTCGGCGAGGGACGCCGTGGCCGTCTTCACTCCGCGCCGCACGAGGCCCAGCAGCTCGTCCGCCATCGCCGTGCTGTCGCCGAACGCCTCGACCGGCGGGAGCGCCTCGTCGACTCCCGGATGCGCGGAGCGGTACTCCGCCCAGAGGAGCGCCGCCGAGGCGGGGTCAATGTCGGGGAGGGCCGTGCGCTCCGGCGCGACGGGCACGAGCGCCACGATGTTCGCCCCGGCCAGGGAGGCGGGATCGTCGGGGTGGTTGTCGGGCGTGGTGACCGTGTCGAAGGGCCAGTGCTGCTGGAGCCAGCGGCGCGCGTAGGCGTCGAGCTCCTCCTCGAGCCGCGAGCCCCGGACGGCGGGGACGACCCACCAGGAGGCCTCGGCGGAGTCGCCGCCGCCGGGCCGGACGCTCAGAGCGCCCAGCGCCTCGGTGCGGTCCGGGCCGACGAGCAGGAACGCGTGCGCTCTGCCCGCACGCGACTCCTCCTCGAGGCGCAGGAGACCGCGCACGTCGTCGCCGAGGGACGCCGACGGCAGGGCGGCCGGATCGTCCCCGCGGAGGAGAGCCGCGAGCCACGGTCGCTGCTCGCCGATCACCGCGTGCAGGAGGTCCGCATCGCTCGAGACGAGAGGACGCAGGAGGGCGCCCGCCGGCAGCTCGAGCCGCGCGGGAAGGGGCGCGTCGCCGGTTCCACCGCTCATGACCGCACCTCCCCGCGCACCGGCTCAGCCGGCCGCGCGCTCCAGGACGAGCTCGCGGACGCGGGCAGCGTCGGCCTGCCCCTTCATGGCCTTCATCACGGCACCGATCACGGCACCGGCGGCCTGCACCTTGCCGTCGCGGATCTTCGCGAGCACGTCGGGCTGCGAGGCCAGTGCCGCGTCGATCGCCTCGATGAGCGCTCCGTCGTCCGAGACGACCGCGAGTCCACGGGCGTCGACGACCTCCTGCGGGGTGCCCTCTCCGGCGATGACGCCCTGGAGGACCTCGCGGGCGAGGCGGTCGGTCAGCGTGCCGCTCTCGATCAGACCGGCGAGCTCGGCGACCTGGGCCGGGGTGACCAGGGAGGCCGGGTCCTCGCCCGCCGCGTTCGCGAGGCGCGCGATCTCCCCGGTCCACCACTTGCGGGCCGCCTGCGGAGCGGCTCCCGCGGAGACGGTCTCGGTGATCTCGACCAGCAGGCCGCTGTTGGCGACGTCCTGGAACTCGAGGTCGGTGAAGCCCCACTCCTGCTTGAGGCGGCGACGGCGGTCGGCGGGCTTCTCGGGGAGCGCGGCGCGCAGCTCCTCGATCAGCTCGGGGCTCGGCTTGACCGGGAGCAGATCGGGCTCCGGGAAGTAGCGGTAGTCGTCGGCGTCGCTCTTGGGCCGGCCCGCGGAGGTGCGGCCGGTGTCCTCGTGCCAGTGGCGCGTCTCCTGCGTGATCGTGCCGCCCGCGGCGAGGATCGCCGCCTGGCGCTGGATCTCGTAGCGGACGGCGCGCTCGACCGAGCGGAGCGAGTTGACGTTCTTGGTCTCGGTGCGGGTTCCGAGCTTCTCCTGACCGATCGGGCGGAGCGAGACGTTCGCGTCGCAGCGCAGGTTGCCGCGCTCCATCTTGGCGTCCGAGATGCCGAGCGCCAGCACGATGTCGCGGATCGTCGCGACGTAGGCCTTCGCGTACTCGGGCGCGCTCTTCCCCGCGCCGTAGATGGGCTTCGTGACGATCTCGACGAGCGGGACCCCCGCGCGGTTGTAGTCCACGAGCGAGTACTCGGCGCCCTGGATGCGGCCGGTGGCGCCGCCGACGTGCGTGAGCTTGCCGGCGTCCTCCTCCATGTGCGCGCGCTCGATCGGGATCTGCACGAGCGAGCCGTCGGCCAGCTCGACCTCGACCGAGCCCTCGAAGGCGATCGGCTCGTCGAACTGCGAGATCTGGTAGTTCTTCGCCAGGTCCGGATAGAAGTAGTTCTTGCGCGCGAAGCGGCTGGACGGGGCGATCGAGCAGCCCAGGGCGAGGCCGAGGCTGATCGAGTAGCGGACGGCCTGCTCGTTCACGACCGGCAGCGAGCCCGGGAGGCCGAGGTCGACCGGGGTCACGTTCGTGTTGGGCTCGGATCCGAACTCGTTCGGCGCGTCCGAGAACATCTTGGTCTTCGTGTTGAGCTCGACGTGCACCTCGAAGCCGAGCACCGGCTCGAAGGTCTCGAAGACCTCGTCGTAGTCCATCAGCTCGGGAGCGGACGTGTGCGCGGAGGCCATCAGACGGCACCTTCCTCGGTCGCGGAGAGCACGGAGTGGGTCAGGTCGGGGGCCTGCGCGAGGAGCGGGCGGCCCCACTTCTCCTCGAGCAGCGCCTCGAGCGCGGCGCCCACGGTGTAGAGGCGCACGTCCTCCCGGGCGGGAGCGAGGAACTGGATGCCGACGGGCAGCCCGTCCTCGTCGGCGAGGCCGGCGGGGACGGAGATGCCGGGGATGCCGGCCAGGTTCGCCGGGATGGTCGCGACGTCGCCGCGGTACATCGCCAGCGGGTCGTCGAGCTTCTCGCCGAGGCGGTAGGCGGTCGTCGGTGCCGTCGGCGAGGCGATCACGTCGACGTTGGCGAAGGCCGCGTCGAAGTCCCGCTGCACCAGGGTCCGGACCTTCTGCGCGCTGCCGTAGTAGGCGTCGTAGTAGCCGGCCGAGAGCGCGTAGGTGCCGAGGATGATCCGGCGCTTGACCTCGGGGCCGAAGCCCTGCTCGCGGGTCGCGGACATGACCTGCTCGACCGTGCCGCCGCCCTCCGGCGTGACGCGGAGGCCGAACCGGACCGAGTCGAACTTGGCGAGGTTGCTGGAGGCCTCCGCGGGGAGGATCAGGTAGTAGGCGGCGACCGCGTGCTCGACGCTCGGGAGGCTCACCTCGACGACCTCGGCTCCGGCGCCCTGCAGGATCTCGAGCGCCTCGTGGAAGCGCGCCAGCACGCCGGGCTGGAAGCCCTCGCCGCCGTCGAGCTCCTTGACCACGCCGATCCGGAGGCCCGTCACGTCGGCGCGGCGCACCGCGTCGGCGAAGGAGGGCCAGGAGTCGCGCAGCGACGTCGAGTCGCGCGGGTCGTGGCCCGCGATGACGTCGTGCAGCAGCGCGGAGTCGAGGACCGTCCGGGAGACGGGGCCGATCTGGTCGAGGCTCGAGGCGAGCGCGATCGCTCCGTAGCGGGACACGCCGCCGTAGGTCGGCTTCACGCCGACGGTGCCGGTCACGTGCGCGGGCTGGCGGATCGATCCCCCGGTGTCGGAGCCGAGGGCCAGGGGCGCCTCGTAGCTCGCGACGGCCGCGGCGGACCCGCCGCCGGAGCCGCCGGGGATGCGGTCGAGGTCCCACGGGTTGTGGGTGGGGCCGTAGGCGCTGCGCTCGGTGGTCGAGCCCATCGCGAACTCGTCCATGTTGGTCTTGCCGATCGGGACCAGCCCGGCCTCGCGGACCTTGCGCATGACGGTCGCGTCGTAGGGCGGGCGCCAGCCCTCGAGGATGCGGGAGCCGCTCGTGGTCGGCATGTCGTTCGTGACGATGACGTCCTTGACCGCGAGAGGCACTCCGGCGAGGGGGTGCAGCGACTCGCCGTCGGCGCGCCGGCGGTCGATCGCCTCGGCGGACGCGACCGCGCCCTCGCGCGCGACGTGGAGGAAGGCGTGGACCGCTCCGTCGACCGCGTCGATGCGCTCGAGGTGGGCGCGGGTGGCCTCGACCGAGGAGACCGAGCCGTCGGCCAGCTTCTCGGAGAGGGCGGACGCGCTGAGGCGGACGAGCTCGTCGCCGTGCGCGCTCACTGCTCCTCCCCCAGGATCGCGGAGACCTGGAAGCGGCTGCCGTCGTGCTCGGGCGCGCCGGAGAGCGCCTGCTCGAGCGTGAGGGTCTCGCCGACCACGTCGGGTCGGAAGACGTTCTCGAGCGGGATCGGGTGGCTGGTCGCCGGCACGTCGGGCGTGGCGACGGCCTGGACCGCGCGCACGGAGTCGACGATCTGGCCGAGCTCCCTGGTGAGGCTCCCGATCTCGTCGGAAGTGAGGTCGATCCTGGCCAGCTGGGCCAGATGGGCGACCGTGTCGGCCGTGATCTCGGACATGCGTCTCCGTCTGGTGGTTCGGGGGGATTTCCGGCCGCCAGTCTACTCGGCGCGCCCGCACCGCCTCCGCCCGTGCCGCCCGCCCGTCAGGAGCCGCCGAAGAGGCTGGCGCCGTGCTTCAGGAGTGCGTTGTACGCGCCCTCGTAGGTGGTCGGCAGGTCCTCGCCGGGCTCGCCGTACCGGGCCAGCAGCAGGCCCATCAGGCCGACGGCGGGCGGGCTCAGCGGCTTGTCGCGGTTCACGTGCGCCGGATGCGCGGGCGCCGCCTCGGGGTTCGGAGGCAGGTACTGCGGCACCGTGGTCGGCCAGTCGCCGATCTGCCGCGGCTCGTCGAGGGTCAGCACCCCGAAGAGGTCGGGGGCGGAGGCGTCGCGAGCGGTCAGCGGCTCGAGGCCGTGCAGGGCGCTGAGGGTCCGGATCACGGCGCCGTGGTGCAGCTCGTCGTGCACGATCGTGCCGGCCCTCGTGTACGCCGAGACCGCGATCGCCGGCACGCGGCAGCCGAGCCGGTCGAAGGCGAAGCCCATCTCGCCCTCGCGGCCGTCGCCCGGCGGAGTCGCCGACGGCGGGGGGACGTGGTCGTAGAGGCCGCCGTGCTCGTCGAAGGTCGCCAGCAGGAGGGTGTTCACCGCGTTCGAGCCGGTCGTGCTCGCGCTCTCCCGGATCGCCGAGTACACCTGGTGCAGCAGCAGCTCGCCGGCGCGGACGTCGGACAGCGCGCTGTCGTAGACGGGCGTGCCGTCGACCTCGTCCTCGTGCAGGACGCCGGTCGGCGGGTGCATGTCGTTGTGGTCGAAGACGAGCCGCGGCTCGAGGAAGGCGTAGTCGGGCAGCTCGCCGTTCTCCACGTCGGCGTAGAAGCGGTCCATCGTCGAGAAGTGGGTCTTCCAGTACTTCTCGAGCACCGGCGCGTGCAGGAAGCCGGTGTACGAGACCACCTGCAGCGCGTCGAAGTAGACGCGCCAGGTCCTCCCCGCCTCCTCGAGGCGGTTGAACACCGTCGGCGCGTCGGCCAGGTCGTCCGCGAGCCACTTCTCGTAGCCGCCGCCCTGCTTGTTGGTGACGAAGCCGTGCGAGGTCGACGCGTGCAGGAAGGACCTGTTGCAGAAGGTCTGGGAGGGGACGGCGCAGAACCACTGGTCGAAGACGGCGAACTCGCGGGCGAGGGTGGAGAAGACGGGCAGCATCTCCGGCGAGAAGCCGCCCATGATCGTCCGCGCCTCCTCCGCCGTGGGCTCCTGCCCCTTCTTCATCACCCTCAGGTGCTGGACGTAGTCCTCGAGGAAGCCGCTCATCGTCGGGGCGGAGGCGTCGGCGGGCGCGTTGAAGGGCGCGGTCATGGCGCCGACGGTGCGGCCGGCGTTCTCGGGCGGATCCACCGTGCCGAAGAGCTGAGTGTTGACGTGCGGGTACTCCTCGCCCGGGTCCGGGTCGGGCTGGCGCATCACGGAGTCGGTGGCGCCCTCGTAGACGTGCGTGCCGACGGTCAGTCCCCCGGCGCTGGTGTTCGTCCGCTCGTCGGGGAGGAGGCCCTCGAAGCTCTCGCCCGCGGGCAGGTCGTCCGGTCCGTAGAGGCGGCCGAGGACGTTGTCGAAGGAGCGGTTCTCGAACATGATCACGACGACGTGGTCGAAGCCCGGCTCCGTGCGGGCGGGCAGTCGCGGCTCCTCCTCGCGGCGGGGGCCGGAGGCGACGGCCGCGCCGATCGCGCCGCCGGCGAGGGCTCCGGCTCCGACTCCGGCGGCGGCGGTGCCGGCCAGGAAGCGGCGGCGCGAGCGGGAGCGGGGAGCTCCGTCGTCGTGCTCCGAGGGAGTCCGCTCGCTGGTCATCTCCGCCGCCTCTCCTGCGCCGCCTGCGCCTGCTCGGAGTGTAGCGACGCGCCCGGCACGGCGGCTCGAACGCGGGCGAGCAGTCCGGCCTCCGGCTCGGGGTCGACGTGCGCGCGGCGGGCCGCGTCGCGGAGGCGCCGCCCGACCGGCGCGGGCGGCGCGAAAGCCGGCGCCGTGCGGGGCCAGCGCGCGAGGGACCGGTCGGGACCGCTGAGGAGTGCGGCCAGCTCTCGGACCTGCGGATCGACGAGGGCCCGGCGCACGCCCGCCCGGGCGCGGACGAGCTGCGCGGGAGTCTCCGGACCGAGAGGCACGCCGATCCGTGCACCCGAGGGGATGGCCGAGGCGAGCACGAGCGCCGGCACCGTGCCGGGCCGCTCCGCGCTCCCCCGCGCGGTGACGAGGAGCAGCATCCGCCGCCCCGCCCGCTCCCCGTCGCGGACGGCGTCGAACACGACGTGCAGCAGCTGCTCCGCGAGGCGCGCATCGGCGGATCGATCGGTGCCGGCGGCTGCGGCGTCGGCGAAGTCGGCCGGATCGACGAGGGACCGCGGCTCGACCAGGACGAGCGGAGGCAGGGTGCCGGCTGCGGCCTCGGCGGCCAGCGCGTCGATGGGAAGGAGGCGCCCGCCGCGGGAGCCGGCGGCGCCCGGGTCGCGGTGGGGCCACTCCGGATCGGCGAGGAGCGTGGTCGAGACGCCCTGCCGCTCGTCGACCGCGAGAGCCCAGCCGGTGCCGGTCTCCCGGGCCGCGCGCAGGGCCGCCGGCAGCGGATCGCGGCCGTCAGCGCGCCAGTGGTCGGCCCGGGCGAAGGCCGTGGCGAGGAGCGCGTGCACCGGCAGCATCTCGGGGGCGAAGCGCGCGCCCGGAGGATCGTCCGGGCCGGGCGCGGTCATCACGGCGTCCGTGCCGCCGGTGAACACCGGGCCGTCCGTGTCGTCGAGCGCGCCGAGGACCTGGTCGCGGCTGCGGCCGGCGAAGGAGAGCACGACCACGTGGTCGATCCGCCCGAGCACCTCGGCGGTCCGACGCTCGGCGGTGGTGGGCCGAGCCGCGGCGTCGAGCGCGAGCGACGCTGCGTCGGCGAGGGAGCGGCGCAGGAACGCACGCCGCTCCCCGCCGCCCGCGTCAGGCATCGGGCCCGGTCGGCTCCTCCGTGCTCGGGGCGGCCGTGTCCGGGACGGCGTCGATCTCCGGCACGGCGTCGTCCTCCGGCGAGAGGTCGGAGTGCGATGCGCCGGCGACGTCCCCGTCCGGGCCGGCGGCGGCCTCCTCCGGAGCGTCGGCGGACGCCTCCTCCGGCAGCGCGATCGCGTCCGGTCCCTCCGTCACCAGGAGGTGGAACTCGGCCGCGGTGATGATCCGGAGCCCCAGGGCCTCGGCCTTGCCGAGCTTGCTGCCGGCGCCGGGACCGGCGGCGACGTAGTCGGTCTTCTTGGAGACGCTCGAGCCGGCCTTGCCGCCGGCCGCGAGGATGGCCTCCTGCGCCCCCTCGCGGGAGTACCCCTCCAGGCTGCCGGTCGCTACGACCGTGAGACCCGCGAGCACCCCGCCGGCGGCGTCCGCGGCACCGGGCCCGGGGTGGCCGGGCGTGGCGAAGCGCACTCCGGCCGCGGCCCAGCGGTCGACGATTTCGACGTGCCAGTCGACCTCGAACCAGGCGATCAGAGCGTCGGCGATGATCCCGCCCACCCCGTCGACCGCGGCGAGCTCGTCGCGGCTCGCCCCGCGGATCGCGTCGAGCGAGCCGAAGTAGCCCGCCAGCGCGCGCGCGGCGACCGGGCCGACGTGCCGGATGCTGAGCGAGACCAGCAGGCGCCACAGCTCCTTGGTCTTCGCCCGCTCGATGTTCTCGATCAGCCGGAGGGCGTTGGTGGAGGGCACGGAGGCGGCGTCCCCCGCGAAGGCTCCCGCCTCCGGGTCGAAGGCGCCGTCCTTGGCGAGCTGCCGCTTGCGCTTGAAGGGCGTGACGACCTTCGGATCGCCCTTCGCGTCGAGCTTCTGCAGACCCGTCTCGGAGTCGCGGACGACGACCTCGATCGGGAAGAGATCGGCCACCGTGAGCTCGAACAGCCCGGCCTCGGTCCGCAGCGGCGGCTCGGCGGGCACCAGGGGCTGGGTCAGGGCGGCGGCGCTGACCTCGCCGAGCGCCTCGATGTCGAGCGCGCCGCGGCTGCCGATGTGCTCGACGCGCCCGCGGACCTGCGCGGGGCAGGACTCCGCGTTGGGGCAGCGCAGGTCGACGTCGCCCTCCTTGGCCGGAGCGAGCGTGGTGCCGCACTCGGGGCACTGCGTCGGCATCACGAACTCGCGCTCGGAGCCGTCGCGGAGCTCCACCACCGGGCCGAGCACCTCGGGGATGACGTCCCCGGCCTTCCGCAGCACGACCGTGTCGCCGATGAGCACGCCCTTGGCCTTGACCACGTCGGCGTTGTGCAGCGTGGCCTGGCGCACCTCGGACCCCGCGACCTTCACCTTGGTCATCTGGGCGAACGGCGTCGCGCGGCCGGTGCGCCCGACGCTCACGACGATGTCGAGGAGCTTCGTGTGGACCTCCTCGGGCGGGTACTTGTAGGCGATCGCCCAGCGCGGCGCCCGGCTGGTGGCGCCGAGCTCGTCGTGCAGCTCGAGCTCGTCCACCTTCACGACCACGCCGTCGATCTCGTGCTCGACCGAGTGCCGCTCGCGGCCGTAGCGGTCGACGAAGGCGAGCACCTCCTCCACCGAGGCCGAGACGCGGTTGTGGCCGCTGACCGGCAGTCCCCAGGAGGAGAGGAGCCCGTAGACCTCGGACTGGGTCGCGACCGGCGGGTCCGGCCAGGCGCCGATGCCGTGCACGTAGAGCGCGAGGGAGCCGACGCGCGCCTCGCCGGCGCGCAGGTCGAGACCCGACTTCTTGTCGAGCTGCTGGCGGAGGCCGCCGCTCGCCGCGTTCCGCGGGTTGGCGAAGGTCGGGAAGCGCCGCAGTGCGCTCGTGCGCGCCTTCTCCTCCTCGAAGACGCCTCGGGTGGCGGGCGGGCGGGACGACCAGCGGGTCCGCGCCTCCTCGACCGCCTCGTCGCGCAGCGTCTCCTGGAGGGCGTTCAGCTCGGCGAAGGCGGCCACGGGGATGAAGACCTCGCCGCGGACCTCGACGAGTGCCGGGTGGCCCTCGCCGGAGAGGCGCTCGGGGATGCCCGCGACGCGGAGGGCGTTGACGGTGACGTCCTCGCCGGTGCGGCCGTCACCGCGGGTCGCCGCCGTGACGAGGCGGCCGTCCTCGTAGTGGAGGGAGATCGCGAGCCCGTCGATCTTGAGCTCCGTGAGCCAGGCGACGGGGCGGTCGGCCGAGGCCACCGTCTTCTCGCACCACTCGCGCAGCTCCTCGGCCGAGAACACGTTGTCGAGGGAGAGCATCCGCTCGGCGTGGTCGATCGGGGCGAGGCCCGCTCCGACGATCCCGCCGACGGTCCGCGTCGGCGAGTCCTCGGCGGCGAGCTCGGGGTGCTCGGCCTCGAGCGCGGCGAGCTCGCGCACCAGGGCGTCGTACTCGGCGTCGGACAGCGGCGAGGAGTCGGCCGCGTAGTAGTCGTCGCTCGCCGACCGGATCCGCGCCCGCAGCTCCTCGACGCGGGCGGCGGGCTCGACGGCGCTCACCGGAGCACCGCGGCGTCGGCCGCGACCGTGCGGTCGATCGTGCACTGGCCCAGCACGCGGGTGCCGAGGTAGACGACGGCCGTCTGGCCGGGGGCGACGCCGTCGAGCGGCGAGTCCGGAGTGATCACGAGCTCCACCCTGCCATCGACGTGCGACACCACCGCGGAGGCGGGGACCGGGTCGGCGTGGGCGCGGATCTGGACGTCGCAGCGGAAGGGCGCGTCCGCGTCCTCGGGAGCGGCCCCCGCCCAGGTGAACCGCTCGCCGGCGATCTCGCCGATGCGCAGAGCCTCGCGCGGACCGACGACGACCTCGTTGCTCACCGGCCGCACCTCCAGGACGAAGCGGGGCCGTCCGTCGGGCGCGGGGACGCCGAGGTGCAGGCCTCGGCGCTGGCCCACCGTGTACCCGTGGGCGCCCTCGTGGGAGCCGACCACCGCGCCGTCCCGATCGACGACCGCTCCGGTCTCGGGGGCGACGCGCTCGGCGAGCCAGCCGCGGGTGTCGCCGTCGGGGATGAAGCAGATGTCGTAGCTGTCGGGCTTGCTCGCGACGCTGAGGCCCCGCTCCGCCGCCTCCGCGCGCACGATCGCCTTGGACGGCGTGGAGCCGAGCGGGAACATCGAGTGCCGCAGCTGCTGCTCCGTCAGCACGCCGAGGACGTAGGACTGGTCCTTCGCCTCGTCGCTCGCGCGGTGGAGCTCCGGGGAGCCGTCGGCGGCGGTGCGGAGGGAAGCGTAGTGGCCGGTGCAGACGGCGTCGAAGCCGAGGTCGAGAGCCTTCTCGAGCAGGGCGGCGAACTTGATCCGCTCGTTGCAGCGCATGCAGGGGTTCGGGGTGCGGCCCGCCGAGTACTCGGCGACGAAGTCGTCGACGACGTCCAGCTTGAACCGCTCGGAGAAGTCCCACACGTAGTACGGGATGCCGAGGACGTTCGCGGCGCGCTGCGCGTCCATCGAGTCCTCGATCGTGCAGCACCCCCGGCTGCCCGTGCGCAGCGTGCCGGGCATCCTGCTCAGGGCGAGGTGCACGCCCACCACGTCGTGCCCCGCCTCCACCGCGCGGGCCGCGGCCACCGCCGAGTCCACTCCACCGCTCATCGCCGCCAGAACCTTCACCGTGCGAGTCTACGTTTCCCGCGGGCGCGGCCGGCAGGGGGTCAGGCGGGCAGCACCGCGCGGTTCGACAGTCCGGCTCGGGCGGCGCGGGCGTAGGCGCTGGGCAGCGCGGCCAGGAGGGCGTCGACGTCCGCGTCGGTCGAGGTGTGGCCGAGCGTCATCCGGAGCACCCCGCGGGCCTCGTCCTCGCTCCGGCCGAGCGCGAGGACCACGTGCGAGGGCTCCGGGATCCCCGCCGTGCAGGCGGACCCGGTCGAGACGGAGACGCCCGCGGTGTCGAGGAGGAAGAGGAGGGAGTCGCCCTGCGCACCGGGGAAGGCGAGGTGCGCGTTGTTGACGACCCGGCGTCCGGAGTCGAGGGCGGGCCCGGTCAGGGTCGCCCCCGGCACGGCGGCGAGGACGCCCGCGACGAGCCGGTCGCGCAGGGCCGCCAGGCGCTGCGCCTCCACCGACAGCTCGGCGTCCGCCTCGACCGCGGCGGCGGCGAAGGCCGCGGCGCCGGGCAGGTCCTGGGTGCCGGAGCGGACGCCCCGCTGCTGTCCGCCTCCGTGCAGCACCGGGACCACGCGGGCGTCGCGAGCGAGCACGAGCGCACCGGTCGCGATCGGCCCGCCGACCTTGTGACCCGAGACGCTGACGGCGGCCAGTCCCGCGCCGCGCCCGGAGCCGGAGGCGCGGCGGATCTCGGCGATCCGCAGCGGCACGTGTCCGAGGGCGGCGACCGCGTCGACGTGGAGGGGGACGCCGGCGCGGGCGCACGCGGCCGCCAGCTCGGCGATCGGGTTGATCGTCCCGATCTCGTTGTTGACCCAGAGCACCGTGACCAGGGCGACCGAGCCGGGGTCCTCCTCCAGCGCCGCGGCGAGCGCCTCCGGCCGCAGGGTGCCCTCGTCGTCGAGAGGCAGCCACTCGAGGACGGCGCCCTCGTGCTCGGCGAGCCAGGCGGCCGAGTCGAGCGTCGCGTGGTGCTCCCCCTCGGCGACCAGGACCCGGACGCGAGCCGGGTCCTCGCTCCGGCGCTGCCAGTAGAGGCCCTTGATCCCGAGGTTGACCGCCTCGGTGCCGCCGGCGGTGAGGATCACCTCGATCGGCTCGCAGCCGAGCACCCCGGCGAGCGCCGACCGGGCGTCCTCCAGCCGGCGGCGCGCCTCCTGGCCGGAGCCGTGGACGGAGGAGGGATTGCCGCCGTGGGCGGACGCCTCCGCGAACGCGGCGAGCGCCGAGGCGCGCAGCGGGGTGGTCGCGGCGTGGTCGAGGTAGATCACAGCAGCCCTTCGTCCCGCGTCGGGGGCACGGAGGGAGCCGGTGCCCGTCACTACTGTAAGTCGCATGACCTCTCACGATCCCCTGGCCCGGCTCGGCGTGACCGTGGACGATCAGGGCGGTGAGCTGCGGGTCTGGTCCGAGAGCGCGAGCGCCGTCGATCTGCTGCTGTACGACGAGAAGGATCCGACCTGGGTGACCCGCACGGTCCCGCTGGCGCGCGACGACGCCGCGGTCTGGTCCGCGCGCTCCGATCTGCTGGCCCCCGGCCGCCGCTACGCCCTGCGCGTCGACGGGCCGACGGGCCTCCGACACCGGTTCGACCCCCGCCGGGCCCTGCTGGAGCCGTACTCCCGCGGCCTGCACCGGGTGGCGGAGAACGAGTGGCGCTCCGTCGTCGTGGACGACGCGTTCGACTGGGGCTCCTCCTCCCGGCCCGGCACCCCGATGGACCGCACCGTGATCTACGAGGCGCACGTGAAGGGGCTGACCCGGCTGAACCCGGCGCTCCCCGTGGAGCTGCGCGGCACCTACGCCGGCCTGGCGCACGAGTCGACGGTCTCGGCGCTGCTCGAGCTGGGCGTGACGGCGGTCGAGCTGCTGCCCGTGCACGCGTTCGTGTCGGAGCAGCGCCTGCTGCGGCAGGGGCTGACCAACTACTGGGGCTACAACACTCTGAACTTCTTCGCCCCGCACGCCGCGTACGCCTCCTCCACCGCGCAGCGCGGCGGACCGACCGCGGTGCTCCGCGAGTTCAAGGGGATGGTGAAGCTCCTGCACGAGGCCGGCCTCGAGGTGATCCTGGACGTGGTCTACAACCACACCGCCGAGGAGGGGCCGGGCGGGCCGATGTCGAGCCTGCGCGGGATCGACGACGCAGGCTGGTACCGCCAGACGCCCGAGGGCCACTACGTGGATGTCACCGGCTGCGGGAACACGATCGACTTCGGCCGGCCCGCGGCGCAGCGCCTCGCGCTGGACTCGATGCGCTACTGGTCGGGCGAGGTCGGGATCGACGGCTTCCGGCTCGACCTGGCCGCGACCCTCGGCCGGGACGAGATCGCGCACTTCCGGAGCGACCACCCGCTGCTGCGGGCCGCGGTCGAGGATCCGGCGCTGGCCGGCGTGAAGATGATCGCCGAGCCCTGGGACGTGGGAATGGGCGGCTGGCAGACCGGGAACTTCCCGGCCGGGTGGTCGGAGTGGAACGACCGCTACCGCGACCGCGCCCGCAACTTCTGGCTCTCGGACATCGACTACGCCCGCCGCGCCGGCACGGCCCCCGTCGGCATCGGCGGCTTCGCGACCCGGCTCTCGGGCTCGTCCAACACGTTCTCGGCGGAGCGGGGACCCCTCGCTTCGGTCAACTTCGTCACCGCGCACGACGGCTTCACGCTGGCGGACCTCGTCTCGTACAACGTCAAGCACAACATCGGCAACGGCGAGTCGAACCGCGACGGAGCCGACACCAACCGCTCCTTCAACCACGGCTTCGAGGGCCCCACCACCGACGAGCGGATCACGCTGGCGCGGCGCAAGGCGATGCGGAACCTCCTCGGCACCCTGCTGCTGTCGGCCGGCGTGCCGATGATCACGGCGGGCGACGAGACCGGGCGCAGCCAGCGCGGCAACAACAACGCCTACTGCCAGGACTCGGACCTGACCTGGGTGCGCTGGGAGGGCCTGGCCGACTGGCAGCTCGCGCTCCGCGCGCACACGCGCACCCTGCTGCGCCTGCGGCGTGAGCACCCGGCGCTGCGTCCCTCCCGCTACGGCAGCGGCGACGCGAGCGAGCCGGGCGCCACGACCATGACGTGGTTCGACGCCCACGGGCGCGGGATGAGCGAGCACGACTGGACCTCCGCCGCCAACCGGACGCTGCAGTACCTCGCCGCCTCGACGCCGGTCGAGGGCGAGCCGGACCGCGTCCTGCTGGTGGTGCACGGCGTCGAGCAGGACACCACGGTCGTGCTCGCCGAGGGCGAGGGGGTCACCGGCTACACGCGCCTGTGGAACAGCGAGGAGCCGGAGCCGCTGGAGCACGGCGAGTCGTTCGAGCCGGGGCAGGTCATCCGCGTGGCCGGCACCTCGATGCAGCTCTTCGCCGCGCACGGGCCGGCGGCCGAGCAGGACGCCTGATGGCGCGGAGCGGGCCGGGGACCCCGGCGACCGTCGCGCTGACGGCGGCGGGCGTCCCCTTCACTCCCCGCCAGTACCGGCACGACCCGGCCACGACGCGCTACGGGCTCGAGGCGGCCGAGGCGCTCGGCGTCGAGCCGGAGCGCGTGTTCAAGACCCTGATGGTCGATGTGGACGGCGAGCTCGTGGTGGGCGTCGTGCCCGTCACCGGCTCGCTCGGGCTGAAGGAGCTCGCGGCCGCGGTCGGAGGCAGGCGGGCGGCGATGGCCGACCCCGTGCTGGCCCAGCGCCGGACCGGCTACGTGCTCGGCGGCATCTCGCCGCTCGGGCAGAGGACGCGGCACCGCACCGTGATCGACGAGACCGTCGAGCTCCACGACACGGTGCTCGTGTCGGGCGGGCGCCGGGGCTTCGACATCGAGCTCGCCCCCGCCGACCTCGTCGCCGCGACGGCCGCCCTCCTCGCCGACATCGCGCGCTGACCCCTGCTCCCCCGCCGTCCTCCTCCGGGCGCCGTCCTCCTCCCGCGAGACCCCGTCCCGGTCCGCGAGGCGTCGAGGAAGGCGCACCGGAGCGGCATCCCGCGGAGAGGGACCGGGCGGGGTCAGCCGGCGGCGGCGGCCAGGCCCAGCTCGGCGGAGCGGGCCAGGAGGGGATGCCGCGGCACGACGCGGACGGTGTAGCCGAAGGATCCGCTGCGGTCGAGGGTGACCACTCCGGCGTAGGGCACGCGCCCGACCGCGTCGGCCGGCACCACGGCACCCGACTCCTCGACCACCTCGAGCTCGTGGTGGCGGACCTCGGTGAGCGAGCCGTCAGCGGACGTCGTCCCGTACACGACCTCGACCGAGACGTCCGCCGGCGAGAGCTCGCCCAGGCGCACGCCCGCCCGCACGGCGAGCCGGTCCCCGCGCTGGGGCACCGCGTCGATCCCGCCGGATTCGACGGACGCGACCGCGACTCCGGCCCAGCCGGCGCGGACCCGCCGCTTCCAGCTCGCCAGCTCCTTGGCCGGCTCGAAGTGATCGGCGGCGACGGCGCGCCCGGCCTCGGCGGCCGGCGAGTAGAGCGCCTCGACGTACTGGCGCACCATCCGCTCGGCGGAGAGCTCGGGCGAGAGGGTCGCGAGGGTGTGCCGGATCGACCGCACCCACCGCCGGGGCACGCCGTCGTGGTCACGCTCGTAGTAGCGCGGCACGACCTCGGTCTCGAGCAGCTCGTAGAGCGCCTCGGCCTCGAGCGTGTCGCGGGCCTCCGGGTCGAGCGCGCGGTCGGAGGAGGGGATCGCCCAGCCGTTCTCGCCGTCGAAGTACTCGTTCCACCAGCCGTCGAGGATCGAGAGGTTGAGCGAGCCGTTGAGCGCCGCCTTCATCCCCGAGGTGCCGCACGCCTCGAGCGGGCGCAGCGGGTTGTTGAGCCAGACGTCGGTGCCCGGGTAGAGCAGCTGCGCCATCGCGATGTCGTAGTCCGGCAGGAAGACGATCCTGCGGCGCACGTCCGGCTCCTGCGCGAAGCGGACGAGCCGCTGGATCAGGCGCTTCCCCTCCTCGTCGGCCGGGTGGGACTTGCCCGCGATGACGATCTGGATCGGGTGCTGCGGGTGGGTGAGCAGCGCGCGCAGACGCTCGGGGTCGTGGAGCATCAGGGTCAGCCGCTTGTAGGTCGGCACCCGCCGCGCGAAGCCGATGGTGAGCACGTCCGGGTCCAGCAGCTCGTCGAGCCAGGCCGGCGGGAGGCCGCCCGGGTTCTGCTCGCGCCAGGAGCGGGCGGCGCGGCGGCGGGCGTCCTGCACCAGCTGCTCCCGCATCGCCCGGCGCGCGGCCCACAGCTCGGTGTCGCCGAGCGCGCCCGAGGCCCAGTCGGCCCGCGTCGTGTCGTCGGTGCCGAGCCGCTCCTCCGCGAGCCGCCGGAGGATCGGATCGGTCCAGGTGGCCGCGTGGACGCCGTTCGTCACCGAGCCGATCGGCACCTCCGCCGTCTCGAAGCCGGGCCAGAGGCTCGAGAACATCGAGCGGCTGACCTCGCCGTGCAGCGTCGAGACGCCGTTGGAGCGCTGCGCGAGCCGCAGGCCCATGTACGCCATGTTGAACGCCGTCCCGGAGTCCCCCGGCTCGGCGCCCAGCGCGAGCACGTCCTCGACCTGCACGCCCGGGAGCAGCTCCGTGGAGAAGTACTCCTCGATCATCCCGCGGTCGAAGCGGTCGATGCCCGCCGGCACCGGAGTGTGCGTGGTGAAGACCGTGCTCGCCCGCACCACCTGAAGAGCCTGGTCGAAGTCCAGACCCGCGCCGATCAGGCCGGAGATGCGCTCGAGCCCCTGGAAGCCGGCGTGCCCCTCGTTGGTGTGGAACACCTCCGGGAGGACGCCGCCCGAGACCTCGGCCCAGAGCTCGAGCGCGCGGACCCCGCCGATGCCCAGCAGCAGCTCCTGCAGCAGGCGGTGCTCGCCGCCGCCGCCGTAGAGGCGGTCGGTGACGGAGCGGAGCGAGTCCTCGTTCTCGGGGATGTCGGTGTCGAGCAGGAGGAGGGTCACCCGGCCGACCTCCGCGCGCCAGACCCGGGCGTAGAGCGCGCGTCCCTCGGGGAGCGCCATCACGATGCGGGCGGGCGAGCCGTCGGCGAGACGGACGACGCGCAGCGGCAGCCCGTCGGGATCGAGCGAGGGGTAGGACTCGAGCTGCCAGCCGTCGGCGGAGAGCTTCTGCGAGAAGTAGCCCGACCGGTAGAAGAGGCCCACGCCGGTGAGCGGCACGCCCAGGTCCGAGGAGGCCTTCAGGTGGTCGCCCGCGAGGATGCCGAGTCCGCCGGAGTACTGGGGCAGCGCCGCCGCGATGCCGAACTCCGGCGAGAAGTAGGCGATCGAGCGCGGGGCGGACTCCGGCAGCGACTGGTACCACCGCGGCTCGGTGCGGTAGCGCTCCAGCTCGTCGCGGAGGCGCCACGCCTCGTCGACGAAGCCCTGGTCCCCCGCCAGCTCGGCGAGGCGCTCGGGGCTCACTGCTCCGAGCAGAGCGGTGGGGTCCGCTCCCCCGCGCCGCCACAGCTCCGGATCGACCCGCTCGAACAAGCGCCGGGCGGGCTCGTGCCAGGCCCAGCGGAGATTGCCCGCCAGATCGCCCAGAGCCGAGAGCTCGGGCGGGAGGACGGAGCGGACGATGAAGCGGCGGATCGCCTTCACGGCACCCCTCGACTCTCTGCGGACCCCGGAGCGCCCGGTCGCGGAGCACCGGGGCGGTCGCGCTCGGTCACCCTAGCGGACCCCGACCACCGCGGATCGGCGGGACGCGGACCCGCCGCGACCCTCCGGCACGCGCTCCCCGGGTCCGTTTGCACAGGCCCGAGCGCGGGCGCAACCGTCGTGTGCGAGCCGCCGCCGGTCGCTACTGTCGTGACGTGGCTCAGATACCTTTCGGCAAGGCTCAGAACGGCAAGGACGCACGGCGAGCGGGTCGCGGACGCGCACCCCAGGAGGCGTCGGCGCCTCCCGAGACGGCCGCTCCGGCGCCCGCCGCCGCCCCCGAGGCGACTCCTGCTCCCCCCGCGGCCGACAGTGCTCCGGCCGCCCCGGTGACCGCGGACGCACCCGACGCGTCGCCGGCGCCCGCGACGACCGGGAGCGGCTACCGCGTCCGCGCCGAGCGCCTGCCGATCATCGACCCGCAGCCGCGGCTCGAGGACGACCGCTGGCCCGCGAAGGCGTTCGTCGGCGAGGTCGTCCCCTTCGCCGCCACGGCCTTCCGCGAGGGGCACGACCTCATCGGCGTCGACCTCCTGCTGAGCTCGCCGTCCGGGGCCGAGTCGGAGCACCGCATGTCGCTCCTCGCGACCGGCACCGACCGCTACGGGCGCCTCGTGGCCCTCGACGAGGAGGGCGACTGGAGCTACCGCATCCGCGCCTACGCCGACGACTGGGCGACCTGGCTCCACACGGCCGAGGTCAAGATCCCGGCCGGCCTGGACATCGACGTCACCTTCGCCATCGGCGAGGGCCTGCTGCGCAGCGGCGCCGACGACTCCTCGCGGCCCGAGGGCGAGCGCAGCCTGCTCTTCGACACCGCCGCCCGAGTCGGCGACACCACGCTGAGCGCCGAGGAGCGCCTCGCCGCGGCGACCGATCCCGCCGTCCACGGCGCGCTCGACGCCCGCCCGGTGATGAGCCTCACCAGCGTCTCGGAGCCGCGCACCGTCCACGTCGAGCGCACCCGCGCCGGCGTCGGCGCCTGGTACGAGTTCTTCCCCCGCTCCGAGGGCGCCGTGCGCCACGAGGACGGGACCGTGACCAGCGGATCCTTCCGCACCGCGATCGACCGCCTCCCCGCGGTGGCCGCGATGGGCTTCGACGTGCTCTACCTGCCGCCGATCCACCCCATCGGCCGCTCCTTCCGCAAGGGCCCGAACAACACGCTCGACGCCGGCGAGAACGACCCCGGCTCGCCGTGGGCGATCGGCTCGGCCGAGGGCGGCCACGACGCGATCCACCCGGACCTCGGCACCGAGGACGACTTCCGCGCCTTCCACGCCGCGGTCGAGGCCGCGGGCCTCGAGCTCGCCCTCGACTTCGCCCTGCAGGCCTCGCCCGACCATCCCTGGGTCACCAGCCACCCCGAGTGGTTCACGACGCTCCCCGACGGCTCGATCGCCTACGCCGAGAACCCGCCGAAGAAGTACCAGGACATCTACCCGATCAACTTCGACAACGACCCCGAGGGCATCCGTCAGGAGTCGCTGCGGGTCCTGCGGCACTGGATCGACCTGGGCGTGCGGATCTTCCGCGTCGACAACCCCCACACGAAGCCGCTCGACTTCTGGGAGTGGATCATCCACGAGGTCAACGCCGAGCACCCCGAGGTCGTCTTCCTCGCGGAGGCGTTCACCCGCCCCGCGATCATGCGCGCGCTCGGCAAGGTCGGCTTCCAGCAGTCGTACTCGTACTTCACCTGGCGCAACACCAAGGAGGAGCTCGGCGAGTTCTTCACGAGCATCTCCCACGAGACGGCCGACTACATGCGGCCGAACCTCTTCGTGAACACTCCGGACATCCTCACCGAGTACCTCCAGTACGGCGGCCGCTCGGCGTACAAGGTGCGGGCGGCCCTGGCCGCGACCGCGTCGCCGCTGTGGGGGGTCTACGCCGGCTACGAACTGGTCGAGAACGTCGCTCGCCCCGGCGCCGAGGAGAACATCGACAACGAGAAGTACGAGTACAAGACGCGCGACTGGGCCGGCGCCGAGGAGTCGGGCCGCTCGCTGGCGCCGTACATCACGCGTCTCAACGAGATCCGGCGCTCGCACCCCGCGCTCGGGCAGCTACGGAACCTGCACGTGCACGGCAGCGACGACGACGCGATCCTCGTCTACTCCAAGCACCTGCAGGCCGCGTTCACGGGCACCGGGACCGACGACACGATCATCGTCGTCGTCAACACCGACCCGCACTCGGCCCGCGAGACCACGGTCCACCTCGACCTGCCCGAGATCGGGCTCGACTGGAGCGCGACCTTCGAGGTCGAGGACCTGATCACCGGCGCCGTCTGGACCTGGGGCAGCGACGACTACGTGCGGCTCGACTCGTTCGTCGAGCCCGTGCACATCCTGAGCGTGAAGGCGGACGAGCGATGAGCGGAACCACCCCCGAGGGCACGAGCCCGGCCGCGGAGGCGGGCCTCGGCGCGCACGCCGAGACGGTCCCCACGACGGGCACCAGCTCGGCGTCCACCTCCGGCCACGGCGCGCACGTCGCCGACGCGGCGTCCGACGCACGACAGCACCCCGGAGCGGACGGCGAGAACGCGCGCAGCTACGCGGTCGAGACGGTCCCGGAGGCGCCTCAGCCGGTCGCGGGCGACGACGCCGTGACCGTCGAGCGCGACGCCGACGACGCGGAGTCCGCTCCGGTCGGCAGCGGGGCCGAGGGCGACCTGCCCGACGACACGGACGCCGCCGATTCCGTCGCAGCCGACAGCGCCGCTCCCGTCGAGACGACCGCCGGCCCCGCCGAGACGACCGCGGACCCCGCCGAGACGACCGCGGACCCCGCGACCGCTTCGGGCCCCGTCGACGGCACCGCGGCGATCGCGCTGCCCGACATCCCGGAGTGGGTGCTGCAGCAGCTCGCCACCGGCAGCAACGCGCTCCCCCACGACGTCCTGGGCCAGCACCTCGTCGCGGCCCCCGGCGTCTCCGACCCGGTGACGGTCGTCCGCGTGCGCCGCCCGCTCGCCGAGAAGGTCGCCGTGGTGCTCGCCACCGGCGCCCGCGTCGAGCTGAGCCACCTCAGCGACGGGATCTGGCAGGGCTTCCACGTCCTCGGTCCGCAGGCGTACACGGTCGAGGCCCGCTACGGCGGCGGCGGCGAGTGGACCGCGGAGGACCCCTACCGGTTCTCGAAGACGGTCGGCGACTTCGACCTCTACCTCATCGGCGAGGGCCGCCACGAGCGTCTCTGGGAGGCGCTCGGTGCCCGCCACCGCGAGCACGAGGGGGTCTGGGGCACGAGCTTCGCCGTCTGGGCCCCGCACGCCCAGGCCGCTCGGGTCGTCGGCGACTTCAACGACTGGAACGGCGAGGGCCACTCCCTCCGCAACCTCGGGACGACCGGGGTCTGGGAGATCTTCGTCCCGGGCGTCGAGCCCGGAGCCTCCTACAAGTTCGACCTGCTCTCGCGCGACGGCCACTGGGTCCGCAAGGCCGACCCGATGGCCCGCGCCACGGAGGTGCCGCCTGCGACCGCCTCGAAGGTCCCCGTCTCGCACCACCAGTGGGGCGACTCCGGCTGGATGGAGAAGCGAGCCTCGGTCGATCCGCACACGCAGCCGCTCAGCGTCTACGAGATGCACCTCGGCTCCTGGCGTCCGGGACTGGGCTACCGCGACCTCGCGGACCCGCTGATCGAGTACGTCACCGAGCTCGGCTTCACGCACGTGGAGTTCATGCCGCTCGCCGAGCACCCGTTCGGCGGCTCCTGGGGCTACCAGGTCACCGGCTACTACGCCGCCTCGAGCCGCTTCGGCACGGCCGACGACCTCAAGTACCTGATCGACCGTCTGCACCAGGCCGGCATCGGCGTCATCGTCGACTGGGTGCCCGGGCACTTCCCCAAGGACGACTTCGCCCTCGCCCGCTTCGACGGCGAGCCGCTCTACGAGCACCCGGACTGGCGCCGCGGTGAGCAGATGGACTGGGGCACCTACGTCTTCGACTTCGGGCACACCCAGGTGCGCAACTTCCTCGTCGCGAACGCCCTGTTCTGGCTCGAGGAGTTCCACGTCGACGCCCTGCGAGTGGACGCCGTCGCCTCGATGCTCTACCTCGACTACTCCCGCAAGGAGGGCGAGTGGCTGCCGAACCAGTACGGCGGACGCGAGCACCTCGAGGCGATCAGCTTCCTCCAGGAGGTCAACGCCACGGCCTACAAGCTGCACCCCGGCATCATGATGATCGCCGAGGAGTCGACGAGCTGGCCCGGCGTCACCCAGCCCACCAGCTCCGGCGGCCTCGGCTTCGGGCTCAAGTGGAACATGGGCTGGATGCACGACTCGCTCGACTACATGGCGAACGACCCGCTCTGGCGCCAGTACCACCTGGGCGAGATCACCTTCTCGTTCGTCTACGCCTTCAGCGAGAAGTTCGTCCTGCCGATCAGCCACGACGAGGTCGTGCACGGCAAGGGCTCGCTGATCCAGAAGATGCCGGGCGACCACTGGCAGCAGCTCGCGAACGTGCGCGCCTACCTCGCCTTCATGTGGGCCCACCCCGGTAAGCAGCTGCTCTTCATGGGCCAGGAGTTCGGCCAGTACTCCGAGTGGAGCGAGGAGCGGGGCCTGGACTGGTGGATCCTCGATCAGCCGAGCCACCGCGGTCTCTGGAGCCTCGTCGGTCAGCTGAACCGCGTGTACCGCGACTCGCCGTCGCTCTGGGAGCTCGACCACGAGCAGTCGGGCTTCGAGTGGATCGACGGCGGCGCGGCGGCGGCCAACGTCGTCTCGTTCCTGCGCAAGGACAGCGAGGGTCGCCCGATCGCCGTCATCGCCAACTTCTCGGGCTCGCCCGTGCACGGCTACCGCGTGAGCCTGCCCACGGCCGGCCGCTGGGAGGAGCTCGTCAACACGGACGCCGAGATCTACGGCGGCAGCGGAGTCGGGAACTTCGGAGCGGTCGAGGCTCGCGAGGAGCCGTGGGCCGGCCGCCCGGCTTCCGCCGAGCTGGTCCTGCCCCCGCTGGCCGTGCTCTACCTGCGACCCGCCGACTGATCGGTCCCCGCACGGAAGAGGCCGCCCGCCGCGACGATCGTCGCGAGCGGGCGGCCTCTCGGCGTTCCGGCCGGCGTCAGTAGAGCAGGCCGGTGAGCCGGGCCCGAGCCTTGTTGACGCGCGGGTCGGTCTGACCGACGATCTCGAAGAGCTCCAGGAGGCGCGCGCGGACGGCGGCCTTCCCGTCGGCGTCGAGGCGCGGGAACATCGAGAGCAGCCGGTCGAAGGCGTCCTCGACGTGGCCACCCGAGACGTCGAGGTCGGCGACGGCGAGCTGCGCGTCGAGGTTCGACGGCTCCGCCGCGGCGGTCGAGCGGATGTCGTCGAGCGTGCGGCCCTGGAGGCGGGCCAGTAGCCGCACCTGAGCGAGACCGGCGACCGCGAGGTCGTCGCGCGGGTTCTGCGCGATGGCGGTCTCGTACTCGGTGATCGCCGCGGCGTAGTCGCCCCGGTCGATCGCGTCGTAGGCCTCCTGGTGGTGCGGCGGCAGCGGCTCCGTCTCGGGCTCCGCGCCCTCGGCGGGAGCGGCTCCCTCCACCGGCACCGTGCCCGTCACACCGTTCTGAGCGGCGAGCTGGAGGACCTGCTCGAGCAGGTCGCGCAGCTGCTCCTCGGCGACGAGGCCGCTGAACAGGGGCACCGGGCGGCCGCCGATGATCGCGGCGACCGTCGGCACGGACTGCACCTGGAACGCCTGCGCCAGCTGCGGGCTCGACTCCACGTCGACCCCGACGAGCACGAACGCGCCGGCGTACGAAACGACGACCTTCTCGAGCAGCGCGGTCATGCTCTGGCTCTGGTCCGACCAGGAGCCGCGCAGGTCGACGATCACCGGCACGCGCGACGAGAGCTGGACCACCTGGTCGAACTCGGCGTCGCCGGCGGTCAGCAGCAGCGGATTCGCGCCGGGCGCGCCTCCGGGAGCGGCGGGCGCGGCCGGGGCGCCGGCGGAGGCGGCGGGCGGGGTGCGGCGGTTCACCAGCGACGAGAGGTCGACGGCGCCGCGGAGGTTTCCGGGCAGGGGCGGGACGGTGCTCACGGCAGCTGCACCACCGAGACGAGTCCCTGGCTCCATCCGAGCATCACGATCTTCTCCTCCGATCCGACGGGCGGTACGTAGAACAGCAGTTGGTATCCGTAGGTGGTCTCGATGCCGGTCGTCGACTTGTCCGTGCCCAGCAGGGTCTGCGAGGCGCCGGAGGTCGAGACGGTCGAGCCCTCGGCAGTGGGGCGGACGGTCGACGTCTCGGCGATGCTCGCCGCGACGAGGGCCCCCGAGTCGTTCGTCGCGAGCGCGATCGTCGGCGACGTGCCGGCGGCGTTCGAGAACTCGATCGAGGCGGTGTCCGGCAGCGCCTCGCGGTCGGCGTTCTTCTTGTCGACGCCGACCTGCCCCCGGAGGGTGTCGCCGTCGGCCGCGAAGAGCTCGGCGTACTGGCTCGAGTCGCCGTTGGCGAGCACGTCCGCGTACGCGGAGCCGACGGTCTGCGGGGCGAGCTTCATCAGGCGCGAGTCGGGCGCCACGATCGACGTGCCGACGGTGACGGGCGCGACGTCGGGGATGCGCGCGTTGGCCTCGAGCGAGATGGCGTAGTCGACCTTGTAGTCGACGCGCGGGCTCGCCTGGCTCATCATCAGCGCGATCGGGGCCTGGGTGGAGTCCGTCGAGTTCTGCACGACGGCGGTCACCAGGCGCGGCCACGACTCCGTGTCCTGCGGGAGCACCAGGCTCACCGGGGAGGCCGGGATCGTCTGCGGCGGGTCGATCGTCCCGCCCTTGGCGACGACGTCGTAGTTGGTGGTGCGCTCGGTGAGCGCCTCGCCCTGGAAGCGCTCGGCGAGGATCCCGGCGTCCCGGGCGGCGTCGGCGCGCGACGCGACATCGGCGACCTCGGCGACGACGGCCTCCGCCTGCTGCGTGGTGACCACGGGGGTCGGCTCGGCCGAGACCGGCTCTGCCCCCGCGGTCGCCGTGGCGGACGCGGTCGGCGCCTCGCTCGCGCCCGCGGCGAGATCCGGCCAGTAGTCGGAGCTGCAGCCGGAGAGGAGGACCGTCGTCCCGAGGACGACGGGCAGCACCAGGGCGGCCCGGCGGCGCGAGGGCGCCGGCGACGCCGTGGAGGCCTGGATCCCGGCACGCGGCCGGGGGCGGCGGGTTCCGCGGGGGATCCGACCCTGCGGTCCCTTCCGGCGCGGGCCGTGCTGGCGGCGCAGGTGGACGAAGGCCCAGATGTAGAGGACGAGGCCGAGGAGGAGGAACACGGCTCCTCCGAGCAGCAGCGGGCCGGCGAGGGGCGTCGCGGTGTCCACGGGCCAGCTGACGCGCACGGAGTCGGCTGCCGGCGCGGTGCCGTCGCTCGCGATGAGGATGGAGACGTCCTCCGGCACGTCGAGCGCCAGGGTCACGCTGCCGCTCCCCTCGAACTCCTCGAGCCAGAGGTCGGAGCCGCGCGGATCGACGACCGCCGCGTCGGCGGTCTCGACGTCGGAGGAGAGCTGGACGCGCTCGCCCGTCTCCTCCGCGGAGGTGAGGGTGTCGTCGGCGCGCTCGTAGCCGATGGCGTCGTAGCTCGAGCCGCCCACCCAGCCCAGCACGTCGGAGGTCCGGGCGTAGGCGACGACGAGGTCGCCGCTGCCCTCGACCGTGATCGTCTGGCGTCCCGGGTTGGCGCCCAGGGTGCTGCCGTCGATCACCGCGTAGGGAGCAGAGGAGTCGAGCGCGGTCTCGGCGGTGAGGGACTCCGGAGGAGCCCAGACCGTCCGCTGACCGATGCCGAGCACGATCATCGCGGCAGCGATGACGGTGGCGATGATGGCGAAGACGAACCGCACGAAAGAACTCCTCCTGCGTTGCCGGATCGGGGTGACGGCCGGGGCCGGCTCGGGGTACGCAGCCGGACCGGGGCGCGACGGCAACAGACAAAGACAGTCCACGATAGCCGATGCCCTCCCTTTGATGCCCGGGAGAAGCCGAGAGTGCGGCCCGAGCGGCGCGCGGTGCGGGTGTCGCCCCGGCCGCGGCCTCCCTGCTGAATACACTTTCCCAGTGCCGCGAGCCCCACCGCGGTCCTGCTCTGAAGGAGACGACGTGGCGAACGACGAGGCCGAATTCACCCAGGTGTTCCGTGGCTACGACCGGGACGAGGTCGACAAGGCCGTCCAGGGCCTGCGCCGCGAGCTCATCCACTCGAACACCCAGGCGGCCGAGAGCGGCCGCGAGGTGAAGCGCCTGTCCTCCCGGATCGAGGGCCTCGAGAAGGAGCTGCAGCAGGTCGGCACTCCCACCTACGCCGGCCTGGGCGCCAAGCTCGAGCACACCCTGCGCGTGGCCGAGGAGCAGTCCGAGCGGATCATCGCCCAGGCCGAGAACGACGCCTCCGCCCTCCGCCGATCCACCCGCGACGACGGCGACCGCATCCTCCAGGAGGCGCGCGACGAGGCCGAGCGCCTGGTGACCGAGGCGCGCCGCCGTGCGGACCGGACCCGCGACGAGTCCGAGGCGCAGGCCGCGGCGACGCTCGGCAAGGCCGCCGACGACCGCGACGTGATGACCCAGGACGCCGTCCGCGAGGCCGCTGCGATCCGCGGCACCGTGGCGACCGAGGCCGCCGAGACCCGCGCCACCGCGAAGCGCGAGGCCGCCGCGATCCGCTCCGAGGCCGAGCGCGAGGCTGCGGAGATGCGCGCCGTCGCCGCCCGCGAGATCGAGGTCGCCCGCGCCGAGGCCGCTCGCCTCGCCCAGGCCAACGAGCTCCTGCGGGCCGAGGTCGCCTCCGAGGTGGACCGGCTCCGGGCGGCCGTCGAGGCCGAGGTCGCCCAGGCTCGCGCGGCGGTCGAGGCCGAGGTGCTCTCGACCCGCGCCGCGCTCGACGCCGAGGTCGCCGCCGCCCGCGCCGAGGGCGCCCGCGAGATCTCCGACCAGCGCACCCGGCTCACCCAGGAGCGCGCCGAGGCCGTCGCCGTGCTCGACGCCGAGCTGGCGGGCCTGCGTGCCGCGTCCGCCGACGAGGCCGCTGCGCTCTCGCGCGAGGTCGAGCAGGCCCGGATCGACCTGGTGGTCGAGCTCGCCGCGCGCCGCGAGGAGGCCGACCGCGACGACCTGCTCCGCCACCAGGAGGCCGTCGCGCAGACCCAGCGCTACCTCGACGAGTCGAACCTGCAGCTCGCCGACGCCATCCGACGCGCGAACGACAAGCGCCTCGAGGCGGACGCCCTCCGCAGCGACGCCCTCGACGACACGACGCGACTGCGCCGGAAGGCCCAGGACGACTCCGACGCCCTGCTCGACGACGCGCGCGACCAGGCGCAGAAGCTCGTCGCGGACGCGGAGCGCCGCAGCCGCGAGCTGATGGACACCGCCGAGCGGCGCCTCGACGAGATCCGCACCGAGCGCGACGCGATCGCCGGCTACGTGTCCGGACTGCGCGGGCTCATCGGCCACATCGACGGACTCGCGGACGACAGCGACGGCGACGGCTCCGACGGCAGCGGCTCTGACGGCGACGGCTCCGACGGCGGCTCGTCCGGCCGCTAGGCGGCCGCCGCGCGGGTCGGCTCAGCCGAGCTCGCCCGCCCACTCCGTCGGCAGCGGGGACGAGGCGGGCGCGACCACGCGCACGATCTCGTCGAGGACGCGCCGGGTCTGCGCCTCGCCGACCCAGAGGTGCTTCCCGCCCTCCACAGCGACGAGGTCCAGCTGCGGCACGCTCGCGAAGCGCTCGGCGGCCGCCTCCGGCCGCAGGTAGTCGTCGAACTCCGGGACGAGCGCCACGAGCGGGCGGCCGTCCTCGCCCCAGGCGGCGACCTCCTCCGCGCTCGTGCGGTGCAGCGGCGGCGAGAGCAGGATCGCTCCCTCGACGGGGTGCTCCCTCCCCCACTTCAGCGCGAGCTCGGTGCCGAAGGACCAGCCGACCAGCCAGGGGTGCGGCAGTCCGCGGTCCGCGACGAGGGCCAGGGCTGCGGCGACGTCGGCGCGCTCCTCGATGCCGTGTCCGAACGCGCCCTCGCTCGTGCCGCGCGGCGACGCGGTGCCGCGGGTGTTGAAGCGGAGGACCGCCAGGTCGGCGAGCGCGGGCAGCCGGGCGGCGGCCTTCCGCAGGATGTGCGAGTCCATGAAGCCGCCGTGGGTGGGCAGCGGATGCAGGGTGACCAGGGTCGCGACCGGCTCGTGCTCCAGGGGCAGCGCGAGCTCCCCCACCAGGGTCAGGCCGTCGGAGGTGTGCAGCTCGACGTCCTCGCGGCGGGCGGGGAGGACGACGCCTCCGCGGATCTCGTGGGTCATCGTGCTCCTCGGATTCTCCAGCAGTGCGTGTGCCAGTGGCGGCGGCCGGCCAGGTCGGCCGCGTCGCCGAGCGCGCCGTCGGCCCGCCAGGTGACCAGGTGCGGCTGGCCGATGTCGATGGTGAGCCCGCAGCCCGGGCAGAGGTAGTTCTTCACGGCCCGCGCTGCGGAGACGGGCTGGACGTTCCACTCCCGGCCGGCGTGCGACTCGGTGCGCCGGAAGCCGGCGAGCATCTGCGAGAGATCGCGCTGCTCGTCGTCGTCGTCACGGCGGCCGCCCCGGGGTCTGTTGCTGCGCGGCATCTCCCCAGTCTAGGAGGCCGCCGCCGGGCCCCTCCCGTCAGTGGGAGCTGTCGTCCATCTCGAGCCGGGTCTCCTCGGCGTCGAGCATCAGCTGCGCCCGCCGCAGCGTCCGCGAGGAGTAGACCCCGCGCCCCCGGGCGTCCAGCAGTGCCTCCCGCTCGGCGAGCAGGACCGCTCGGCGCAGCCGCAGGTACTGCGCGTGCGGGCCGAGGGGCGCATCCTCCGCGCGGCCGACCTGTTCCCACGCCACCTGCGAGCGGGTCAGAGTGTCGCGGCGCACGCGCTCGAGGACGCGCTCGCCCGCCTCGCCGTCGGGCAGCTCCGCCACCGCCTCGGGGAGGGCCTGGATGCCCGTGGCCGCGACCTCGTCGAGCAGCGTCGCGAGCTCGCGGCGGTCGGCCTCTCCGTCGGTGCCCTGGATGCCGGTGAGCCGGATCAGCGCGGGGAGCGTCGCACCCTGCAGGAGCAGCGTCACGACGGCGACGGTGAAGGCGATCAGGATCAGCTGGGAGCGGTAGGGAGTCTCGTCCGGCAGCGACTGGGCCGCGGCGAGCGTGACCACGCCGCGCATCCCGGACCAGGACAGGACGACTCCGCCGCGCCAGCCGAACGCCTCGCTCGCGGTCGCGGCCAGGTCGGTCTCGCGCCGGAGGTAGAGCCGCTCCGCTCTCACCTGCCGCCGCCGGAAGCGCTCATCGCTGGTGGCGCTGTTGCGCAGTCGCATGAGGCCCACCGCCAGCCGCCGGTTGATCCGCTCCGCCCGCCGACCGGAGCTGCGCAGCCACAGGAGCAGCGGCCACACGAAGAGGGCCCGCAGCACGATCAGGATGACCACGGTGGCCAGACCCAGCAGCACCGCGGTGCCCACTCCGAACTCGCCCGGGTCCACGACCCCGGAGACGATCGCCTTGATCTCGGCGCCCATGAGCAGGAAGACGCCGTTCTCGAGCAGGAACTGCGCCGTCCGCCAGTTCACCCGCTCGCTGATCCGCGACTGCGGCGAGAGGAAGCGCGCGCTGTTGTGCCCCGTGTAGATCCCGGTGACCACGACGGCGAGCACCCCGGACGCGCCCAGCTCCTCGGCCGGGATGTAGGCCAGGAACGGCACGGCGAAGGACACGGCGGTGTCGAGCACCGGGTCCCGCAGCTTCGAGCGCACGAAGACGGTGAGCACGCCCATCACCAGTCCGAGGACGATCGCCATCAGGACGGAGTAGACGAAGAGGACCCCCACCTCGCCCACGTCGATCGCGTCGGTCGTGACGGAGGCGCCGACCACGGCCGCCGCAGCCGTCGCGGCGCGCAGCAGCACCAGCGCCGACGCGTCGTTCACGAGGCTCTCGCCCTCGAGCACCGTCACCAGGCGGGGCGGGAGTCCGAGCTTCTTGCCGATCGAGGTCGCGGCCACCGCGTCGGTCGGGCTCACGACGGCGCCCAGAGCGATCGCTGCGGGCAGGCTCAGATCGGGGAACACGAGGTAGAGGAAGCCGCCCACCACGAGGGCGGTCACGACGACCAGCAGCACCGAGAGCCCGAAGATCGAGCGCAGGTTCCGCCGGAAGTCGGTGAGGGGCACCTGGATCGCGGCCGAGTACAGCAGCGGCGGCAGCACGCCCGCGAGGATCAGCTCAGGCTCGACCTCGATGTCCGGGACCCCGGGGAGGTAGGACGCGCCGATACCGATGACGACCAGGAGCAGCGGTGCGGCGATCCCGAGGCGGCTCGAGAACCGCGCGACGGTGACGACCGTGATGATCCCGACGACCCCGAGCAGCGCGTAATCCACGGCACCAGGGTAGCGAGAGCCTCAGCCCGCCGGACGCGGTGCCGAGCGGAGGGGAACGATCAGTACCAGCCGACCGATTCGGAGTGGGCCCAGGCACCGCAGGGCGAGCCGTAGCGGCCGGAGATGTAGCCGAGGCCCCAGGTGATCTGGGTGCTCGCGTTGGTCGCCCAGTCGGAGCCGGCCGACGCCATCTTGCTGCCGGGGAGTGCCTGCGGGATGCCGTAGGCACCGCTGGACTTGTTCTCGGCGTAGACGTTCCAGCCGGACTCGCGGTTCCAGAGGAGGACGAGGCAGTCGTACTCGCTGTCGGCCCAGCCGCGCTGCACGATCATGTCGTACGCGATCGCCTTCGCGGATCCGGGATCCGGAGCGGCGGCGCGCTGGACGGGAGCGGCGGTCTCGGCCTCGGCGGAGCCCGACTCCTCCTCGTCGACGGTCGCGGAAGCGGTCTGAGTCTCGGTCGGAGTGGGCGTCGGGGTCGGAGTGGGCGTCGGCTTCGCCTCGGCGCCGAACGAGTCGCGCTGGACGGTCCGCTCGACGGCGTCCGCGACGACGAGCCGCTGCGCGGAGTCGCCGTTGAAGCGCGCCGGGGCCTGGTAGTAGGGGGAGGCGACCGCGCCGCTGGACGGATCGACGACGTTCACCATGGCGAACGCGATCGACGCCGTGAAGGCCAGCACCGTCACCGGGATCCGAGCCCAGGAGCGCCGCACCGGGGTCTGGTGCGGGACCGCCGGGCGACCGCTGGTGCGGTTCGCGGGCGTGTGGGCGACGGAGGTCTGAGGATGCTGAGCCACGATTACGAAAGCATAACGGACGATGACCTGATCGGCCAGCAGATCCGGCTCCGGTCAGCGGACCGCCAGCATCACATCGACGACCGTGTCGAGCAGCAGGTCGACCTGCGCCTCGGCGTACCCGCCGCGCTGCGGGGCGAAGGAGACGGTCCGCACGTCGTCCACGGTCAGCACCGATCCGTCGCGGAAGTACCCGGAGATCCGGTCGGCGAAGGCGTCGACCTGGCGGATGTTGTAGCCCGTCGTGAGAGCGCCGGCCCGGGTGAACCGCTCGCGGGGAGCGCGGGCCAGCCGGTTCACGATCTCCTGGGCGGTCGACCGCGCGTCCGCGAGCCACGCCTCCTCGCCCCGGGCCGCGATCGCGTACTGGCGCTCCCGCAGGGCGAAGGCGTCCTCGAGGCGCTCGAGCGCCGCATCGACGTGGGGCGCGGAGTAGCCGCCCTTGCGCAGGGTGAACGCGGTGTGGCGCAGGTCGGCGGCGCGGAGGTCCGCCGGTCCCCCGGAGAGCTGCGAGTAGGCCTCGCGCGCCGACGCGAGGAAGGAGTCGACCTCGGCCGTGTCGTAGCCGGGACGGGACTCGCGGGCTCGGGGGAAGGGAGCGGTCATCCCGACATCATGCCAAGCCGCGCGCCGGGAGCGGAATCGGCACGCCCCGGTGAGGCGTGCGCTCAGTGGGCGAAGAGGAAGTACAGCACGTAGGCTGCTGCGGCCGACGGCAGGATCGAGTCCAGCCGGTCGAGGACTCCTCCGTGGCCGGGCAGCCAGGAGCTCATGTCCTTGATGCCGATGTCGCGCTTGATCAGCGACTCGGCGAGGTCGCCGAGCGTCGCGGTGAGCAGCACCACGGCCCCGAACACCGCACCGACCCACCAGGGCTGGCCGAGCATCAGCAGGGCGAGCAGGACGCCGACGACGATCCCCGCGACGGCCGCACCGGCGAACCCCTCCCAGGTCTTCTTCGGGCTGATCCGCGGTGCCATCGGGTGCTTGCCCCAGGTGAGTCCGCTCACGTAGGCGCCGGTGTCGACGACGATCACGAGCACCAGGAACGCGAACGCCCAGAGCTGGCCGCCGGGCTCGGCGACGAGACGGATCGCGAAGGCGCCGAGGAAGGTCGTGTAGCCCTGGACGAACGCGCCGAGGCCGATGTCGAGGGCGAGGTCCCTCCGGCTGGAGGCGGTGCGCCGGAAGAGCTGCTCCCCCAGCCGCCAGAGGCCGACGAGGACGGATCCGCCGAGGACCGTGGCCCACGCGGCGCCGAGGCCGCCGTAGTAGGCGGCCGGCACGGCGACGACCGCCACGATCCCGGTCGGGATGCGCGGGATGTCGCGACCGGCGTGGCGCAGGGCGTTCGAGAGCTCCAGCGCCGCGAGCAGCACCACCACCCCCGCGAGCACCATGAAGAGCTCCTTGACCAGGAGGAGGCTGACGACCATCGCGCCGCCGCCGAGGAGTCCGATCGCGGTCGCCGACACGAGGTTCCGGCCCGAGCGCGCGGTGAGACGGTCGTTCGTCGCCTCGAGCTGGGCACGGGTCGCCTCGAGCTGGCGCTCGACGTCGGCCCGGCCCTGCTGGGCGCGCGCACGCAGCGCGTCGCGGGTGACCATCCGGGATCCCCGGGCACCCGGGACGTGCGGAGACGGTCTCTTCTCGCCGCCCTCGGGTCCTTCGGGGATCTCGGGCACCGCTACACCTCGAGCAGTTCGGATTCCTTGCGCTTGAGCGCCTCGTCGATCGCGTCGACGTGCTGCTTCGTGAGCGCCTCGAGCTCCTTCTCGCCGCGGGCGAGCTCGTCGTCGCCGATGTCGCCCTTCAGCGCGTCGAGGTCGTCCTTGCCCTTGCGGCGGATGTTGCGCACCGCGATCTTGGCGTCCTCGGCCTTGGTGCGGACGATCTTGACGAACTCCTTGCGGCGCTCGGCGGTGAGCTCCGGCAGGGTCACGCGGATGATCGTGCCGTCGTTGGTCGGGTTCGCGCCGAGGTTCGGCATGTCCCGGATGGCCTGCTCGATGTCGCGCAGCGAGCCCTTGTCGTAGGGCGTCAGGACGAGCGTGCGGGCCTCCTGGTTCTGCATCGAGGCGAGCTGCGACAGCGGCGTCGGGGTGCCGTAGTAGCTCACCAGCACCTTCTGGAACATGCCGGGGTTCGCGCGTCCGGTGCGGACCGTGGAGAAGTCCTCCTTGGCGACCTCGACGGCCTTGCCCATCTTGGTCTTCGCGTCGGCCAGTACATCCGAGATCACAGGGAGCTCCTTAAGAGAGGGAAGTGGTCAGTCTAGTTCGAGACGAGCGTGCCGAGCTCGGCGCCGCGGATGGCCTTCGCGACGTTGCCCGAGGGCTCCATGCCGAAGACCTGCATCGGCATGCCGTTGTCCATGCAGAGGCTGAACGCGGTGGAGTCGACCACCTTGAGGCCCCGCTGGAGCGCCTCCTGGTAGGTCAGCGCGTCGAGCTTCTTCGCGTCGGGGTTCGTCCGCGGGTCGGCGTCGTACACGCCGTCCACGCCGTTCTTGGCGACGAGGACCACGTCGGCGTGCGTCTCGAGCGCGCGCTGCGCGGCGACCGTGTCGGTCGAGAAGTACGGGAGTCCGGCGCCGGCGCCGAAGATGACGACGCGGCCCTTCTCCATGTGCCGGATCGCCCGGCGGGGGATGTAGGGCTCCGCGACCTGCGTCATCGCGATCGCTGACTGCACGCGCGTCTCGGCGCCCGCCTGCTCGAGGAAGTCCTGGAGGGCGAGGGCGTTCATCACCGTGCCCAGCATGCCCATGTAGTCGGCCCGGCCGCGGTCCATGCCGCGCTGCGAGAGCTCGGCTCCGCGGAAGAAGTTGCCGCCGCCGACGACCACCGAGATCTCCACCTCGGTCGCGGCATCGGCGATCTCGCGCGCCAGGGCGCTGATCACGTCAGGGTTCACGCCGAGCGTGCCGGCTCCGAACGCCTCCCCCGACAGCTTCAGAAGCACCCTGCGGCGCTTGCCCGTCGTCATCGCATCCGTCTCCGTCATGGACGTTTCCTCCCGTAGACCCGTACAAACCTATCCCGCGCGGAGCGGGCCCCGCGACCACGCCCGGGACCGCCCCGGGCAGAGCGAAGGGAGCCCGGGTCGACTGAACGACCCGGACTCCCTCCTGCAGTGCTGTTAGGCGCCGACCTTGAAACGGGCGAAGCCCGACACGGTCAGGCCCGCGTCGCTCAGGACCTTGCTGACGGACAGCTTGTTGTCCTTCGCGTAGTCCTGGTCGAGCAGGGCGACCTGCTTGAAGTACGCGTTCACGCGTCCCTCGATGATCTTCGGCAGGGCGGCCTCGGGCTTGCCCTCGCCGCGCGAGATCTCCTCGACGATGCGGCGCTCGTTGTCGACCTCGGACTGCGGCACGTCCTCGCGCGAGAGGTAGGACGGGTTCGCGAACGAGATGTGCTGGGCGACGGAGCGCGCGGTCTCGGCGTCCTCACCCGCGTAGCCGACGACCACGCCGACCTGCGGGGGCAGGTCCTTGTTCGTCTTGTGGAGGTAGATCGCGAAGTGCTCGCCCGAGACGGAGGCCACGCGGCGCAGCTCCACCTTCTCGCCGAGGATCGCGGCCTCGTCGTTGATGAGGTCGGCGACGGTCTTGCCGTCGGCGGGGGCCGCGAGGGCCGCCTCGACCGTGGTGGAGCCGGCGGCGACCACCGCGGTGAGCACGGCGTCGGCGAGGGCGATGAACTTCGTGCCCTTGGCGACGAAGTCGGTCTCGCAGGCGAGCTCGATCATCGTGGCGACGCCGTCCTTCTCGGCGGCGGCGACGAGGCCCTCGCTCGTCGAGCGGTCGGCGCGCTTCGCGTTGCCCTTGGCGCCCTTGAGGCGGAGGATCTCGACCGCCTTGTCCAGGTCGCCGTCGGCCTCGACCAGCGCGTTCTTCGTGTCGACCATGCCGGTACCGAGCTGCTCGCGCAGCGTCTTGACGTCAGCGAGGCTGAAATTTGCCATGTTCTCGGAACTCCTCTTGGTTCGGAAACCCTGTGGCGCCGTCACTCGCGGCGGGCTCACGGGAGGAGCCCAGCACGCCGAGGTGACGGCGGTTCTTACTCGTGGTGAACGTGCACCGACCGAGCGGGGGCCGGACGACCGCGGGTGCGGCGTCCGACCCCCGTCACGGAACGGGGTGTCAGGCGGTGGCGGTCTCGTCGGTCGAGGTCGCGGCGGCGTCGGCCTCGGGGGCCTCCTCCGCGGCGGGGGTCTCGGCCTCGACGACGGCCTCGTCGGCGGTCTCGGCCTCGGCGTCGGCGACCTTCTCGGTCTCCGCGCCGGCCTGCTCGTTCGGCTCCTGCACGTCGGCGGCGGGCGCACCGGTGGAGAGCAGCTCCTGCTCCCACTCGGCCAGCGGCTCGACGGCGGAGACGTTGCCCTCGGCCTCGGGCTTCTGGTGGCGCTGGATGAGGCCCTCGGCCGCGGCGTCGGCGACGATGCGGGTGAGCAGGCTCACCGAGCGGATCGCGTCGTCGTTGCCCGGGATCGGGTACTGGACCTCGTCCGGGTCGCAGTTCGTGTCGAGGATGCCGATGACCGGGATGCCCAGCTTCTTGGCCTCGTCGATCGCGAGGTGCTCCTTCTTGGTGTCGACGACCCAGAGGGCCGACGGCGTCTTCGAGAGGTTGCGGATGCCGCCGAGCGACTTGTGCAGCTTGTCGAGCTCGCGCTTCTTGATGAGGAGCTCCTTCTTGGTGAAGCCGCTCTTCGACGTGTCGTCGAAGTCGAGCTCCTCCAGCTCCTTCATGCGGGCGAGGCGCTTCGAGACCGTCTGGAAGTTGGTCAGGAGGCCGCCGAGCCAGCGCTGGTTCACGTAGGGCTGGCCGACGCGGGTCGCCTGCTCCGAGATCGCGTTCTGCGCCTGCTTCTTGGTGCCGACGAAGAGGATGGTGCCGCCGTGGGCGACCGTCTCCTTGACGAAGTCGTAGGTCTTGTCGATGTAGGCCAGCGACTGCTGGAGGTCGATGATGTAGCTGCCCGAGCGCTCGGTCAGGATGAAGCGCTTCATCTTCGGGTTCCAGCGACGGGTCTGGTGCCCGAAGTGGACGCCGCTGTCGAGCAGCTGGCGCATGGTGACGACTGCCATGAGTCGTTCTCCTTGTCTCGGGGCCTGGGCGCACGACGGCGCCGAACTCCCGTTCGGTTGTCTGCGACGGCCGGTCGGCACGTCGCCCTGGCGCCCGGCGCACTCCCGCCCCGGCCGCGTGAGCGGAGAGGGACCGTGGGGAGCGGAGGCCGAATGGGCGCGCGTAGTCACCCCGACGAGCGAGGTGCTCCGTGGAGTCTAGCACCAGGACGGCCGCCTCCCCCGCTGCTGCGGGAGGGCGGCCGTCGGGGCGCGGGAGGCCGGTGCTACTTGCGCGCCGACTTCATCACGGTGCGGATGTGCAGGGTGTCCATCTCCTCCAGCGAGCGGCCCTTGGTCTCGGGCACGAACATGAAGACGAAGACGAACGAGATCGCCGCGAAGGCGGCGTAGAGGCCGTAGGCCAGGGTGAGCGACACGTCCTGCGAGAGGATCGGGAAGGTCACCGTGATGGCGAAGTTCGCGATCCACTGGGCCGAGGCCGCCAGGCCGAGGGCGGCCGCCCGGATCCGGTTCGGGAAGATCTCGCCGAGGAGGACCCACACCAGCGGGCCCCAGGTCGCACCGAAGAAGACGACGAACGCGTTCGCCGAGACGAGGGCGATCGGCCCCCACGCGCCGGGCAGCGAGACGTCCTCTCCGCTGATCGTCGACTGGCTGAAGGCGATGGCCATCAGCGCGAGCGAGACGGCCATGCCGGCCGAGCCGACCAGCAGCAGCGGCTTCCGGCCGACCTTGTCGACCAGAAAGATCGCCACGAAGGTGACGACGACGTTCACGACCGAGGTGAAGACCGAGATCGCGAAGGAGTTGGACTCGTCGAATCCGACCGCGCTCCAGAGCGAGGTGGAGTAGTAGAAGATCACGTTGATGCCCACGAACTGCTGGAACACCGACAGCAGGATGCCGACCCAGACCACGGGGAGCAGGCCGAGGGCGGGGCCGCGGAGGCTGGAGCGCTTCGCGTTCTCGGAGTCCTCGTCGATCTTCTTCTGGATGTCCGCGAGCGCCTCGTCGACCTCGTCGCGCGGCGTGACCGTCGCGAGCACCGCGCGGGCGTCCTCGGAGCGGCCGCGGGTCGCGAGGTAGCGGGGCGACTCCGGCAGGGTCAGGGCCAGGAGGCCGTAGATGACGGCCGGCACGGCGCAGGCGATGAACATCCAGCGCCAGGCGGCGACGCCGAACCAGAAGGGCTCGGAGGCGCCGTCCGCGCCGTTCGCGATGAGGGTGTCCGAGAGCAGTGCGGCGAAGATGCCGAGCGTGATCGCCAGCTGCTGCAGCGACGCGAGGGCTCCGCGGATGGCCTTGGGCGCGATCTCCGAGATGTAGGTCGGAGCGATCACGGAGGCGATGCCGATGCCGAGGCCTCCGACCACGCGCCAGAGCACGAGGTCCCAGACCGCGAACGCCGCGCCGGCGCCGATGGAGGAGATGAAGAAGAGCCCGGCGCCGAGCAGCATGACCTTGATGCGGCCCCAGCGGTCGGCCAGGCGCCCAGCGAGGTACGCGCCGAGCGCACAGCCGAGCAGCGCGGAGGCGACGGCGAAGCCGATCAGGGCGGCCGAGAGCTGGAACTCGCCCTGCACCGCCTCCACGGCACCGTTCACCACCGACGAGTCGAAGCCGAAGAGGAAGCCGCCGACCGCCGCCGCGATCGCGAGGCCGATCACCTTCCTCTTCAGCTTCGCCGCCGAGGGGTTCGGGATGTCCGCTCTCCCGCTGGTCGTGTCAGATCGTCCGCTGGTCATGGTCGTCTCCGATTCTCGCCGCCGGTGGGGGCGGGGTGCCGCTCCCGAGCCGGATCACCGGCACGTTACTCCTCGCCGCGGCACCGCCGGGACGGGTTGCGCTCTCCCCCGGCCGATGTCCTCCCTCCACAGCCGGGCCCGTCGCGCTCTCCTCCCCTGATCCGCTCGGCCGACCACCGGTCTCGGACCGGCTCCAGGAGGGTGGCCGCATGCTCCGATCCCGACTCCTGCGCCCGGGCGTGTTCGCCCTCGCCGCTCTGCTCGTCGGGGCGCCTCTCGGCGCCTCGCCCTCCGGCACCTCGTCCCCCGGCCGGTCCGACCCGCGGTGGACCTCCCCCGTCGCGGGCTTCTCCGTCGTGGAGCCGTGGGGCGCGCCAGCGCACCGCTACGCCCCCGGGCACCGCGGGATCGACCTCGCCGCAGCGGCCGGGCAGCCCGTGGTCGCCGTCGCTGCGGGTACCGTGTCGTTCTCGGGCAGGGTGGTCGACCGGTCCGTGGTGAGCATCGTGCACGCGGACGGTCTGGTCTCGACGGTCGAGCCGGTCGACGGATCGGTGACGGCGGGGCAGGTCCTCACCGCGGGCCAGCCCGTCGGAGCAGTGGGTGCGGGCGGCCACTGCGACGGGAGGTGCGTGCACCTCGGCGTCCGCGAGGGTGGCGACTACGTTTCGCCGATGCGGTTCTTCGGCGGGATCCCCCGGGCGGTGCTTCTGCCGATGGACGACGTGGCGCAGGGTGTTCAGCGAGTGGCGCGGAAGGGTGCGTCCAGCGACTCGCGCGTCCGGTCAGGCGCGGGGGTGGGCGAGGCGGTAGGCGTCGCGGATCCGCTCGGTCGAGACGTGGGTGTAGATCTGCGTGGTGCCCAGGCTCGCGTGGCCGAGCAGCTCCTGGACGGCGCGGAGGTCGGCTCCGCCGTCGAGCAGATGGGTCGCCGCGGTGTGGCGGAGGGTGTGCGGACCGGACGGTCCGGAGCCCTGCCCGCCGTCGAGGAGCCTCGCCACCACGCCGTAGACCGTGCGCGGGGTGAGGCGCGCGCCCCGCCGTCCCAGCAGCAGGGCCCCGCTCCCGTCGCCGGTGGCGAGAGAGGGTCGGGCGCGCTCCAGGTAGTCGACGAGCGCCTCCTTCGCGGGGACGCCGAACGGGACGACCCGCTGCTTGGCGCCCTTGCCGGTGACGAGCACGGTGAGCCGGCCGAGATCGACGTCGCCCAGGTCGACGGCGACCAGCTCGGAGACGCGGATGCCGGAGGCGTAGAGCAGCTCGACGATCGCGAGGTCCCGCAGCGCCACCGGGTCATCGGTCGCGCCTCGCGCCGCGACCGTGTCGAGCACCTGTTCCGCCTGCGGGAGCGTGAGGACCCGCGGCAGTGTCCGTCCCGACTTGGGCGTCTTGAGGCGTGCGGCGACGTCGACGGGGAGCCGCTCGGTCCGATGCGCCCAGGAGGAGAAGGAGCGGACGGCCGCGGTGCGCCGGGCGAGGGTCGCGCGGGCGATCCCCGACTCCGACTCTCGCCAGAGCCAGTCGCGCAGCAGCTCGAGGTCGAGCTCGGCGGTGAGGAGCCGCCCCTTCTCCTCCGTGTGGGCGATCAGGCGCGCCAGGTCGGAGCGGTAGCCCTTCGCGGTGGCGGGCGAGAGGGATCGCTCATCGAGGACGTACCGGAGGAAGTGCTCGACCGAGTCGGCGAGCGTCTCGCCGGTCATGATCCGTCCGGAATCCGCGACCAGAGGTCGATGCGCCCCTGCTCGTCGAGCCCCTCGAGCCGCTCGATCAGGTCGGTGCCGAACCGCGTCGCGATCGGGGCCGGTGCCGTCGGCACGAACGAGGCGGCCACCGTCTCCGGGTGGACGTGGACGAGCGAGAGGCTCTGCGCTCCGTCGACGCCGGCGAGCTCCCGCTCGGGCGCTCCGAGGTCCATCGTGTAGCTGGTGGCGCCGGCGACGAGCACGGGCACGCCCGCGAAGGTCGCAGCCGTGGGGTAGTGCAGGTGGCCGCCGAGGATCGCGCGGACGTCGGTTCCGCGCACCACCTCATCGAGGCGGTCGATCCCCCGCAGCTCGAGCACGGTCATCGCGCCGAGCGGCGTGGGCAGCGGAGGGTGGTGCAGGGCGAGGATCGTCCCCAGCGGGGCCGGTGCGGCGAGCTCGTCCTTCAGCCAGGCCAGCTGGGCGTCGGTGAGGTCGCCGTGGTGGAAGCCGGGCACCGCGCTGTCGAGCGCGATGAGCCGGAGCCCGCCGAGGTCGACGACCTGGTCCACGGGTCCCGCGCCCGCCGGGTCCTGCCCGAGGAGCACCCGCCGGAACGCTCCGCGCTCGTCGTGGTTGCCCATCACCCAGACGATCGGGCAGCCGAACCGCTCGCCGACCGGGTCGAGCTGCTCGCGCACGAGCAGGTAGGCGTCCTCCTCGCCACGGTCCGCGACGTCCCCGGTGACGACGATCGCGTCCAGGCGTCCGCCGCGCTCGGCCAGCCGGCCGACCGCCTGCGCGAGGCGGGCGGCCGTGTCGACCTTCCCGTAGAGCGGAGCGCCGTCGGCCAGCAGGTGCGTGTCGCTCAGATGCGCGATGACCCTGTCGGCGGCGCGGAAGTGCCCGAGCTGCGGGCGCTCTCCGCCGTGTCCTGCTGCCGTGGCGTCCATGCCGCTCCCCTCGCCGATGCCCCTTCAGCGTAGGGCGGACCGCCGACAGCGCCGCGGCGGCGGGGCCGCTCACCCGGGCGCCCGCTCCCAGTCCCCGTCCTCGGAACGGTGGACGCGTCCGTCTGCGAGGAGCGCACCCAGCGCCGACAGTGCCGAATCGAGCGATTCCCCGGAGAGCCGGGCGACGGTTGCGGCGTCACAGCCTCCTTCGGATTCGACGACGGCCAGGACTCGCGCCTCAGCCGCGGTCAGCGCTCGGCACGATCCGTCGGCGTCGCCGACGGCGAGCAGTTCGAGCACATCCGCCGGCGAGGTGACGCAGGTCGCCGCGTACTCGCGGAGGAGCCGGTGGCAGCCGGCGGAGGAGGCACTGGTGACCGGGCCCGGGACCGCACCGAGGGGGCGGCCCAGGGCAGCCGCGTGGCCGGCGGTGTTGAGGGATCCGGAGCGGGCGCCGGCCTCGACGACGACGGTGCCCGCGGTGGAGGCGGCGATGAGGCGGTTGCGCTGCAGGAATCGCCAGCGAGTGGGCGTGGTGCCCGGCGGGACCTCCGTTGCGACGGCGCAGCCGGGGGTGGCGATGATGCGGTGGAGGAGGTCGGCGTGGGCCGTCGGGTAGAGGCGGTCCGCTCCCCCGGCGAGGAAGGCGACCGTCCGGCCTCCGGAGCCGAGGGCGGCACGGTGGGCGACCGCGTCGATCCCGAAGGCACCGCCCGAGACGACGGAGACGCCTCGCACCGCGACGCCCGCGGCGAGCTCGGCGGCGACGTGCTCGCCGTAGCCGGTGGCAGCGCGGGCGCCGACGAGGGCGAGGCGGTGCGTCGGATCGAAGGCGGCGGGATCACCGCGCAGCCAGAGCAGGAGTGGCGCGTGCGGCCCGAGGTCGTCGAGCGACTCGGGCCACACGGGAGCCCCGGGCAGGAGCAGCCGGGCGCCGAGTCGCTCGGCGATCTCGAGACGTCGGAACAGGAGCCTGCGGTCCAGGCGCGGTCGCCAGCGCGCCAGCCCCGACTGCAGGGCGGCGACCTCGGAGTCGAGGGGCGCGGGTGCCGGGCCTTCTTCGTCGGAGGGAGCGCGATGCGGGGGCGCGAGGATCTCCTCCGCGGACGACGAGGACACGACGTGGGCGAAGGCCTCGGCCGCGCCGACCCTCTCGATGAGGAGGGCGGCGACGGAGTCGCCGGGCTCGGTCAGAGAGTTCCAGCCGCACCGGGCAGCAGCGTCGACGAGTGACCCCCGACCACCGTCAGACTCATCGGTCGCCTCGCCGTCGGCAGCTGACCGGGGCTCGGCTGCACCGCTCGGCAGCAGTCGGCGAACAGCGTCGAGCTCCGCTCCGTCGAAGAGCGCGTCGGGCCGGATCACGCGGCACCTCCTCGAAGGACGAGCGCGCGCGCGAGGTGGGCTGCTGACGGCCGGTCGGCTGCGTCGAGGTCCGCGAGCGTCCAGGCCAGGCGCAGGACCCTGTCGTAGCCGCGCATGGTCACCAGACCTCGCTCCAGAGCCCGGTCGAGCGTGCGGGACTCGGCACTGGTCGGGCGCACCGCGTCCGAGCGCAGCCAGGCGCCGGAGACCTCCGAGTTGAGCGTCCACGGCGTGGAGGCGAGGCGAGCCGCTGCGAGGGACCGCGCCGCGGCGACACGGGCGCGAGCCTGCGCCGTCGACATTCCGGACGTGTTTCGACGTGCGGCCAGCTGAGCCGCGCTGATCCGGCGGACCGTCAGGCGGATGTCGACGCGGTCGAGCAGCGGTCCGCTGAGCCGCGCGAGGTAGCGGCGGCGGACCGAGGGAGCACAGGTGCAGGTCTCTCCGGGGATGCCGAAGCGGCCGCACGGGCACGGGTTCGCCGCGAGGACGAGCTGCACCCGCGCGGGGAACTCGGCGACGGCGTTCGCGCGGTGGATGCGGATCACTCCGGATTCGAGCGGCTGGCGCAGCGCGTCGAGGGCGACGGACGAGAACTCGGGGGCCTCGTCGAGGAACAGCACTCCCCGGGTGGCGCGGGCGACCGCGCCGGGCCGGATGCGGCCGCTGCCCCCGCCGACGATCGCTGCGGACGAGGCGGAGTGGTGCGGACTCTCGAACGGCGGTCTGCGCACCAGCACGCCACCGGTCGGCGCTCCGACCAGCGAGCGCATGCAGGTGGCCTCCAGCGCTGCGTCGTCATCGAGGTCGGGGAGGATGCCTGGAAGGCGCGAGGCGAGCATCGTCTTCCCGGCGCCGGGAGGCCCGAGCAGGAACACGTGGTGCCCGCCCGCCGCCGCGACCACCATCGCCTCGGCCGCCTCCTCGTTCCCCACGACGTCGGAGAGATCGAGACGGGCCTCCGGCTCGGACACGACCGCAGGTGCCGGCGCGGTCTCGGGGAGCACCGGCACCTCCCACTCGGCGCCGTGCCAGATCGCGGCCGCCGCGAGCGACGAGACGGCGATCACCTCGACGCCGTCGACCAGCTCCGCCTCGAGCCGGTCCTCGACAGGGACCATCACGCGGCGCCTGCCCTCGCTAGCGGCCGCGAGCACCGCGGGCAGCACGCCCGGGACCGAGCGCAGCCTGCCGTCCAGCCCGAGCTCGCCGATGTGGACGACCGCGGCGACCGACTCCGCGTCGACCTCCCGGAGCGACGCGAGCGCGGCCAGCCCGATGGCGAGATCGAAGGCCGAGCCGTGCTTGGGCATCGCGGCCGGCGAGAGGTTCACCGTGATCTTGTACTCGGCGATCGTGCTGCCGGAGTTGATCGCGGCCGAGCGGACCCGCTCCTTCGCCTGCGCGAGAGCCGCGTCAGGCAGGCCGATGAGCACCATGCCGGGCGTGCCGTCGGCCGAGTGCGCCTCCACCCCGACCACGGCTCCGGCGAAGCCGACGAGACCGACGGCGGACGTCCTCCCCAGCCCCATCACGCCACCGCCCGCAGGTGACGGATCTGCGACGGGACTCCCCCGGGCGCGACGATGCCGACCGCGTCGATCCGCAGATGCCGGGAGCGCTCGTGGTGCTCGTCTGCCCAGGCGTAGGCGAGCCGGCGCAGGCGCTGAGCCTTGGCGCGCGTGATCGCCTCGACGGGGAGGCCGAAACGCGTCGACGAGCGCGTCTTCACCTCCACCACGACCAGCGCCGAGCCGTCGCGGGCGATGATGTCGAGCTCGCCCTCGCGCACCCGCCAGTTGCGGTCGAGGATCTCGAATCCGTTGTCTCTCAGGTGCGCCGCCGCGATCTCCTCGCCGCGCCGCCCCAGTTCGTCCTTGTCCATGCGTCCTCCTGCCGGAAGCGTGACGGAGCAGGCGGGCGCGCCGGGGTGGAGGGTGACGGTTCCGTGGAGAACGGGCCGGATCGACGGCTGTGGAGGGAGGCCGGGCACCGGCAGGACGGCGGACGGCGGCTGCTCGACCAGCACGTGACGGGGACGGGGGTCTCGATACGCCGCCGGAGGCGGCTACTCGACCAGCAAAGACGGGGGGCTGCTCGACCGGGACGTGACGGGCCGGGGGTCTCGATACGCCGCCGGAGGCGGCTACTCGACCAGCGAAGACGGGGGCTGGTCGACCGGGACGTCCGGGGACGGGGGTCTCGATACGCCGCCGGAGGCGGCTACTCGACCAGCAAGGAGTTCAGAGGCGGCTTCTCGACCAGCAAAGACGGGGGGCTGCTCGACCGGCGAAGACGGGCGGCTGCTCGACCGGCAAGGGGGCCGGAGGCTGCCGCGACAGCGCCCTACTCGTCGAGCGCGAGCTCCTTGGGGAGCTCGAACTCCTTGCGGGAGAGCTCCTCGACGTTGACGTCCTTGAAGGTCAGCACGCGCACCGACTTCACGAAGCGGTCGGAGCGGTAGACGTCCCAGACCCACACGTCGCGCATGGTGAGCTCGAAGTAGAAGTCGTGCTCGGTGTCGCGGCGGACCAGGTCGACCTCGTTCGCCAGGTAGAACCGGCGCTCGGTCTCGACGACGTACGAGAACTGCGAGACGACGTCGCGGTACTCCCGGTACAGTGCTAGCTCGACCTCGCGGTCGTAGTCCTCGAATTCGTCCTCATCCATCGTTGGACAATCCTACGCCGAGCCGACGGGCCCGAGCGCCGGGAGCGGCTCCTCGACGCTCTCCCGCGACTTCGACAGCCAGGTCACCCGGTGCAGCGGGGACGGGCCGACCCGCTCGATGCCCGCCCAGTGCGCGGCGCTGCCGTAGCCCTTGTTGCTGTCCCAGGCGTAGTCGGCGAAGTCGTCGTGGTGGCGCACCATCTGACCATCGCGGCCCACCTTCGCGAGCACGGAGGCGGCGGAGACGGCGGCGCAGTCGCGGTCGGCCTTCACGCGGGTGACGATCGTCAGCTCTGCCGCCCTCTCGCCCAGCGCGGGCGTCAGCCAGTCGTGGGCGCCGTCGAGGAGGACGACGGCGGTGGCGAGGTCGACGCCCTGGTCGGCGAGGCGCTCGATGCCCCTCGACGCGGCGCGGCCGAGGCCGGCGATGATCCCGGTCTCGTCGATCTCGTCCGCCGAGGACTCGCCGATCGCCCAGGCCGAGACCCACTTCGCGACTCCCGGCAGGAGCGCCTCGCGGCGGGCGGGAGCGAGCATCTTGGAGTCGCGGAGCCCCTCGGGGAAGCGCCCGCAACGGCTGCCGATCGACACGACACCGACCGACACCGGGCCGGCGATCGCGCCGCGGCCGACCTCGTCGCAGCCGATGACCGTCTCGTAGCCCTGCCGGAAGAGGCGCCGCTCCTGCGTCAGCGTCGGCTCGGCGACGACCACCTAGCCCTGCCCGCTCTGCGCGTCGTCCGAGCCCTCCTCGGAGGCCTCGGTGTCGACTCCGCGGAACACCGACGGGTAGTCGTCGAGCCACGCCCACTGCTGCACGGGCCAGGTCACGAGGATCGCGCGGCCCACGACGTTGTCGATCGGCACGAAGCCGCCGCCCGGCTTGTCGGTGTTGTAGCGGGAGTCGGCGGAGTTGTAGCGGTTGTCGCCCATCACCCAGAGCGAGCCCTCGGGCACGACGACGTCGAAGGGGGTGGCCGAGACGGCCTGCACCCCGTCGGGCAGCTTCACGTAGGGCTCGTCGATCGGGTTGCCGTTGATCTCGACCTGGCCGAGCGGCGTGCAGCAGGTCACGTGATCGCCGGGCAGGCCGATGACGCGCTTGATGAGGTGGTCGTTGCTGTCGGGAGCGGTGAGGCCGACGAGTGCGAGGGCGGAGTCGACCGCGGCCTGGAACGGCGGCACGGAGGGCTCGGAGCTCGGCGAGAGCCATCCGCCGGGATCGCGGAAGACGACGACGTCGCCCCGCGAGATCGGCACGACTCCGGGCACGAGCTCGTTCACGAGGATGCGATCGTTCTCGACGAGCGTCTGCTCCATGGAGGAGGAGGGGATGTAGAACGAGCGGATCAGGAAGGTCTTCACGAGGAAGGAGACGAGCACCGCGACCACGAAGATGATCAGCACGTCGCGGAGGAAGAGCAGGACTCCCCGGCGCTTGCGCGGGCGCTTCTCGGACGGATCCGCCGAGTGGCGGGCGTGGTCCTCGCCTCCGGGGAGGCGGACCGGGGCCGTGCTGTCTGTCATCGCTCGCCGTCGCCCCTACTGTGCATCACCGGGTGGACTCCCCGGACGGATCGCCCCCGAGAAAGGGAGGAACCCCGGTCCATCATAGGTGGACCGGGGTTCCCGAGAAGTCGTGCGGATGCCGCTCAGGCGTCGCGCTTCTCCTTGATCTTGGCCTTCTTGCCGCGCAGGTTGCGCAGGTAGTAGAGCTTCGCGCGACGGACGTCACCGCGGGTGACGACCTCGATGTGGTCGATGACCGGCGAGTGCACGGGGAACGTGCGCTCGACGCCGACCTGGAAGCTCACCTTGCGGACGGTGAAGGTCTCGCGGACGCCCTCGTTGGAGCGGCCGATGACGACGCCCTGGAAGACCTGGATGCGCGAGCGGGAGCCCTCGACGATGTTGACGTGGACCTTGACGGTGTCGCCGGCGCGGAAGTCCGGGACATCGCTGCGGAGGGACGCCGCATCGACGGAATCGAGGATGTGCATGCTGTATCGCTCTCCGTGCCCGCCACAGGTCGAACACCGTTTCGTTGATGGAAGTCGGTCGTGCCCACGTCGTCGCGGCTCCCCTGTGGCAGAGCCTGCGCGAGGCACAAGCGCTCATTCTGCCATGCCGCGTCGATCCGAGTCAAAGCAGGCTCGTCTGGAGGGCAGGGTCACCCTGAGGCCAGAGCCGCGCAGAGGGCGGATCCGTCGAGAGGGCCGAGCCGTGGAGCAGGGCGGGGCCCCGCAGGGGACAGCGCCTCTCGGGACGCCCGACCCCTCAGAGGACGATGGTCTGCCCGTCCTGCGGGCGCTCCGGGTCGAAGCCCTCCCCGGCGACGGGGCGGTGAGCGCCCTCGGCCTGCACGGACGCCGCCTCCGAGAAGGCGAGGAGAGTGGCCCTCGCGTCGGCGAGGAACCGCCACGCCGAGTGCCAGAAGGCCGCCACTCCGAGGACCACCGAGAGCAGGCCCAGCGCCCAGGCGCCGGGCGGGAAGAAGCCGAAGGCGATCAGGGAGAGGTGCCAGGCGCCGACCACGGCCACGTCGCCCCACGCGGGAGTGCGGGTGGGCCGGACGGTCACCCGGAATGCGACGATCGCGGCCACAGCCGCCAGCGCGACCGCCAGAATGGGGAGGGCGATCACCAGGCCGAGCACGGTCCAGCCGCTCGATCCTCCGAAGACCCCGTAGCCGAGGAGGATCCACAAGGGCAGCACGATCGCCGCCGGGAACTGCCAGGAACCGAATGCCCGTCGCGTGCGCATGCACCGACCGTACCCACCACCGCTGAGCGACGGCTCAGCGGACCCCGAGAGGATCAGGATGATCGAGCTACGCACCCCCGCCGAGATCGAGGAGATGCGTCCCGCCGGCCGCTTCGTCGGCGAGGTACTGAAGGCCACCTCCGCTGCCGCCGCGGTCGGCGTGAACCTGCTGGAGCTCGACCGGCTCGCCCACGACATGATCCGCACGGCCGGCGCCGAGTCCTGCTACATCGACTACCACCCCTCCTTCGGCGCGAGCCCCTTCGGCAAGGTCATCTGCACCTCCGTCAACGACGCGGTGCTGCACGGCCTGCCCTTCGACTACCGGCTGAAGGACGGCGACCTGCTCACCCTCGACTTCGCCGCCTCCGTGAACGGCTGGGTCGCCGACTCGGCCATCAGCGTCGTGGTCGGGACGCCGCGCGAGGAGGACCTCGCCCTCATCGACACCACCACACGCGCGCTCGAGGCCGGCATCGCCGCCGCGCAGCCCGGGAAGAAGATCGGCGACATCTCCGCGGCCATCGCGGCCGTCGCACACGCCGAGGGCCTGTCCATCAACACCGACTTCGGCGGCCACGGCGTCGGCCGCACGATGCACGGCGATCCGCACATCCCCAACGACGGACGCGCCGGCCGCGGCTACCCGCTCCGCCCGGGCCTCGTCGTCGCGATCGAGCCGTGGTTCCTGCAGACGACCGACGAGATCTACACGGACAAGGACGGCTGGACCCTCCGCAGCCGCGACGGCTCGCGCGGCGCCCACATGGAGCACACGATCGCCATCACCGAGACGGGGAACATCGTCCTCTCCGCGCGGGACTGACTGCAGATGGACAGTACCGCTATCGGATAGCGATACTGTCCACGTGCGAATCTCGGAGCTCAGCCGCAGCAGCGGCGTCAGCCTGCCTACGATCAAGTACTACATCCGGGAGGGGCTGCTGCCGCCGGGCGACGCCGCCGGCCCCCAGCGGGCGGAGTACGGGGACGCCCATGTCGCCCGCCTGACGCTGCTCCGGGCGCTCATCGAGAGCGGCGGCGTCGGTATCGCCGGCGCGAAGCGGATCACGGCCGCGCTCGACGCGGGCGTCGGTCCGACAGCAGCGTTCGAGGTGGCGCAGGACGTGGTCTCCGTGAGCGCCGACTCGACCGCGTCCGCCACCGAGGCGTCGACGCGGCGGATCGCCGAGGCCGCGGGCTCCGACCACTGCGGCCACCCTGCCGTCGCGACGGCGGCACGGGCGCTCGATGCGCTCGAGCTCTCCACCGGACCGATGAGCGCCGGCTGGCTCGAGATCTACGCCCGCGCCGCCGCCCTCGTCGCCTCCGCCGACCTCGACGAACTGCAGGCCCGCGAGAGCGTGAGCGAGCAGGCTGCCGTCGCCGCCGTCGGCACCGCGCTCGGAGACGTGGTGCTGCAGTCGCTCCGGCGCGTCGCCCAGGCGCGCGAGACGCAGAGCCGCTTCGGCTCGACGGAGGTGCCCCGATGAGCGCCGCGACCGAGACGCCCGCGCCCACAGCCTCCGCTGCTCCGCACCGGCCGCTCCTGGTGCTCGCTGCCGCGATGGCGCTCGGCGCCCTCCTCTGCGCGATCGCGCTGGTCGTCGATCCCCGCGAGCTCGGCGGACAGCCGCTCTGGGGCAAGCCGCTGAAGTTCTGCCTCTCGATCGCGCTGTACGCCGTGACGCTCGCCTGGCTGATCGGGCTCGTGCCCCGCCGGCGCCGCCTCGCCCGAGCGCTGGGCACGGTCGCGGCGGTCGGTCTGGCGGTCGAGATGGTCGTGATCGGAGGCGCCGCCCTGGTCGGCGAGCGCAGCCACTTCGACGTCTCCACTCCCCTGCACGCCGCGCTCTGGGCCTCGATGGCCGTCTCGATCATGGTGGTCTGGCTGGCGACGCTGGTCCTCGCCGCCCCCTGGCGCGGGTGCCGCTCGGCGACCCTGCGCTGACGCTCGCCGTCCGCGCCGGACTCGTGATCGGGCTCGTCGGGATGGCCCTCGCGTTCCTGATGACGGGGCCCTCGCCCGGCCAGATCAGCGACTACCAGGGCGTCGTCGGTGCGCACGCCGTCGGAGTCGCGGACGGCGGACCCGGCCTCCCCCTCCTGGGCTGGAGCACCACGGGGGGCGATCTGCGCATCCCGCACTTCGTCGGGATGCACGCTCTGCAGGGGCTCCCGCTGCTCGCGCTGCTGCTCGGACGGCTGGCAGCCCGGATCCCCGTCCTGCGCCCCGGATCCACCCGGCTGCGGCTCGTCGCACTGGCCTCGGCGGGCTGGGCGGCCGCGGTCGCCCTCACCTGCTGGCAGGCGCTGCGCGGTCAGGCGCTGACCGCACCGGACGCGCTGACCCTCGCCGTCGCTACTGTGGCCGTGGTCGCCCTCGCCGGAGGGACGATCCTCACCCTCGCACGAACGGAGGCCCGCGCATGAGCCGGCTGCACCGCGGCTGGACGCCGCTCGGGATCGTCTACCTCGTCCTCGCCCTCGCCGGGCTGATCGGGACCTGGACCTGGAACATGAGGGCTATGCAGGAGGGCGCGGACCTGCTCGCCGGCCTCGCCGCAGGCGGGCCGTGGGTGTCGTCGTTCTCGACCGACCTGCTGGTCGTCGCGATCGCGGCCGTCGCCTTCATGGTGGTGGAGGGCCGCCGGATCGGGATGCGCCGCGTGTGGATCCTGGTGCTGCTCGCGCCGCTGGTCGCCCTCGCGTTCGCGTTCCCCCTCTTCCTCGCCCTCCGCGACCGGCACCTGGCCCTCGCGGCCCGGTGACCGTGCGGCTCGGGGCTAGGGAAGCAGTTCGGGGCGGACGCGGCGCGTGCGCTCGACGCTCTGCTCGTGGCGCCAGGCGGCGATCGCCCCGTGGTTGCCGCTGAGGAGCACCGGAGGGACGTCGAGGCCGCGCCAGGAGGCCGGCTTGGTGTAGCTCGGGTACTCGAGCAGCCCGTCGGAGTGGCTCTCCTCGACCAGGCTCGCCGGATTGCCGACCACGCCCGGGACCAGGCGTCCGACGGCCTCGATCATCGCCATCACGGCGACCTCTCCTCCGTTGAGGACGTAGTCGCCGAGGCTGATCAGCCGGACCCGCGCGCGCTCGGCGGTGTGGTCCACGACGCGCTGGTCGATGCCCTCGTAGCGGCCGCAGCCGAAGACGAGGGTGGACTCCTCCGCGAGCTCGCGGGCGGTCGCCTGGGTGAACAGCTCGCCCGCGGGCGACGGGAAGATCACGACGGGGTCGTCCGCGCCGTCGAGGATCGTGTCGAGCGCCTCGCCCCACGGCTCCGGTCGCATCACCATGCCGGCGCCGCCGCCGTAGGGCGTGTCGTCGACGGTGCGGTGGCGGTCGTGGGTGAAGTCCCGCAGGTCGTGCACGCCGAGCTCGATCAGCCCGCTCTGCCGAGCACGGCCGAGCAGGCTGATGTCGAGCACGCCGAAGAACTCCGGGAAGATCGTGACGATGTCGATCCTCACGACCGGGGCTCCTCCTCGGAGGCGGCCGGGGGCTCGTCGTCGGCGGGCTCCTCGAGAGCGGCGTCCGCGTCAGCGGAGTCCGCGTCATCGGAGGCGTCCGTCGCGTCGGCGTCCGCAGGCGCGCTCAGCGCCGGGTCCGCGAGGTCGACACCGCTGAGGTCGACCGCGGCGGGCTCCTCCTCGGGGGCCTCCTCGAACAGGCCGATCGGAGGCGTGACCGTGACGATCCCGGCCGCGGCGTCGACGGAGGGGACGATCGCGTTCACGAACGGCACCATCACCTCGCCGGAGGGGGTGCCGACGATGAGCAGGTCCTGCGCGGGGAAGTGGTCGACGCGGCGGACGGTGCCGACCTCGACGCCGTCGCGGACGACCTTCATGCCGACCAGCTGGTAGTCGTACCAGGAGTCGTCCTCGCCCGGCTGGGTCTGCACCTCCTCGTCGATCCAGAGGATCGCCTTCAGGAGGGTCTCAGCGGCGTTGCGGTCGTCGACGCCTCGGAAGAACGCGACGGGGTGGCTGTTGTACCAGCGCAGCTCGACGAGCTCGAGCTTCTTGCCGTGCCACTCGGAGGTGCGCGGGACCTGCAGCGTGAACGTGGATCCGGGGGTGAAGCGCTTGTCGGGCTCGTCCGTGTAGAGCTCGAGCTTGATGGCGCCCTTGAGTCCGTGGGCCTTGGTGAGTCGGGCGACGCGGAGCTGCGTCGTGCCCGGTCCGGTGACCGACACCTCTACTTGTCGGTGTCGACGACGTCGACGCGCACTCGGCGCCCGTCGGCGAGCGCGGCGACGAGAGTGCGGACGGCCTTGGCGGTGCGACCGGAGCGTCCGATCACGCGGCCGAGGTCCTCGGGGTGCACGCGCACCTCGAGGACCTCTCCGCGCGGGGAGCTCGTGGCCACGACACTGACCTCATCGGGGTTCTCGACGATCCCCTTGACGAGGTGTTCGACGGCGGGAGCGAGCACTGACTACGCCTCGGTGGAGGTCTCGTCGGCGGTGTCCTCGACCGGGGCGGCCTTGGCCGGAGCCTCGGACTTCGGCTTGAGGACGGGCTTCTTCTTCGCGTCGACGACGAACGGAGCCTTGGGCTCCTTCACCTGGACCGTGCTGACGGCGTCGGCGTCGCCCTTGAAGCGGCCCCAGTCGCCGGTCAGCTTGAGGATCGCGGCGACCTGCTCGGTCGGCTGCGCGCCGACTCCGAGCCAGTACTGCGCGCGCTCCGAGTCGACCTGGATGAACGAGGGCTGCTCGGTCGGGTGGTACTTGCCGATCTCCTCGATCACGCGGCCGTCGCGCTTGGTGCGCGAGTCGGCGACGACGATGCGGTAGTAGGGCGCCCGGATCTTGCCGAGGCGCTTCAGACGAATCTTGACAGCCACAATTCTCCTGTGTGGTCGTTGACCGGTGTCCGGTCGATGATGGATGAACTGAGCCGTGAGCGTGGGGGCACACCCGGCGGAAGCTCGAGGGGGTTTCGTCGGCGGTGAGTAGAGGGTCGACCGCCTCGGACCCGACGGATCATTCTGCCAGAAAAACCGCCCCGGTGCGGGCCCGGCACGCCGCCGACCAGCGGCACCCTCGCGGGAGCGGGCCGCGCGGGACCCCGAAGGCCGCCGCCGGGGCTCTGCGTCCGCCCCGGCCGCAGGTGGCAGGATGGCGAGGCGCGTCCCGATCGGCGGACGCCCGGATCCGATGAGGACCACGCCATGGAGATCAGCTTCGCCGCATCAGACCGCTCCACGCTCGGGATCGAGTGGGAGGTCGCGATCGTCGACCGGCAGACGGGCGATCTCGCCAACGTCGCCGATGTGGTGCTGGAGGCGCTCCGCAGCGACGACGGCGCCCCGCACGCGCACATCACCGGCGAGCTCCTGCGCAACACGGTCGAGCTGGTCTCCGGCGTGCACTCCTCCGTCCGCGACGCGGTCGCCGACCTGCAGGATCAGCTGCGGCAGGTGCGCGAGATCACCGACCCCATGGGACTCGACCTCGTGTGCTCGGGCACGCACCCGTTCGCGCAGTGGTTCGACCAGGCCATCACGGACAAGGAGCGGTACCACCGCCTGATCGACCGGACCCAGTGGTGGGGCCGGAACATGATGATCTGGGGCATCCACGTGCACGTCGGCATCGAGCACCGCGACAAGGTGCTGCCGATCCTCAACTCCCTGCTCGACTACTACCCGCACCTGCAGGCGCTCTCGGCGTCGAGCCCGTTCTGGGGCGGAGTCGACACGGGCTACGCCTCGAACCGCGCGCTGATGTTCCAGCAGCTGCCGACGGCGGGCCTGCCTCCGCAGTTCGGTGCCTGGGCGAACTACGAGGAGTACGTCGACGACATGATGCGCACCGGCGTCATCGACGACCACACGGAGGTCCGCTGGGACATCCGCCCCTCGCCGCAGTGGGGCACTCTCGAGATGCGCGCGTGCGACGGCCTCTCCTCCGCGGAGGAGATCGGAGCGGTCGCCGCGCTGATCCAGTGCCTCGTCGAGCACCTCTCGTCGCGGCTGGACGCGGGCGAGGACCTTCCGACGATGCAGCCCTGGTACGTGCGCGAGAACAAGTGGCGCGCGGCCCGCTACGGACTCGACGCCGAGATCATCCTCGACGCCGCTGGAGCGGAGCGGCTGGTCACCGACGACATCCGCGACCTGCTCGTCACCCTCGCACCGGTCGCCGAGCGTCTCGACTGCGTGAAGGAGCTCGGCGACGTCGAGCTGATCCTGGTCGCGGGAGCGAGCTATCAGCGCCAGCTGCGGACGGCCGCGGCGAACGACGGCGACCTGAAGGCGGTGGTCCGGGCGCTCGCGGGCGAGCTGCGCGACGGGCTCCGGGATCCCCGCTCATGACGCGTCCCGTCCTCCTCGCCGCAGCCGCGATCGGCGCGCTGGCCCTCGGCCTCGCCGGCTGCTCGTCCTCGACGACGACCGGCCCGGCGACCGCGTCCCCCGCCGGCACCGCCACTCCCCTCCCGACCGTCACCGCCGATCCGCTGCCGCTCTCGATCGGCGGCTCTCTTCCCGTCGGCTCCCGGGTGACGATCGTCGGCGACAGCATCGTGCGCGGTCTGACGGTCGACCCGGAGCAGGCCTGGCCCGCTCTCCTCGGCGACGACCTCGGCTGGGAGGTCACGAACCTGGGCTGCGACGGCGGCGGCTTCATCGAACCGGGCGACTGCGGCGTCGCGATCGGCGACCGCGCGGAGGAGATCGCCGACACCCGGCCCGACGCGATCGTGCTGATCGCCAGCAGCAACGACCTGGGCTGGGATCCGGAGGACGTGGACGCCGCGATCGGGCCGGCGGTGGACGCGATCGTGTCCGCCTCGCCCTCGGCCCGGCTCATCGCGCTCGACTCGGTCTGGGGCCCCGACCCGCGCCCCTCCGATCTCGACGAGTACGACGCGGCGCTGGTCGAGGCCGTGACGGCCGCCGGCGGCGGTGCGCTGGAGTACCCGGACCCCCTCCGCGAGGACGGGCTGCTCGGCGAGGACGGCGTGCATCCCACCGTCGAGGGCCAGCGCGCCCTGGCCGACGCCTTCGAGGTGGCGGCCGAGAAGTCCGGCCTCGCCCGGGCGGTGCCGACCGGCCAGAAGGCGACGGACGCGCCGGCGGCCTGACTCCGACGCGGGGCGCCGCCGTGACGGCGCCCCGCCGGGTCAGCGCGCGGTGCTGTTCCGGCCGTCGCGCCAGCCGAGCAGATCGCGCACGGGCGCGAGGTCGATGTCCGGACCGGTGATGCCGAGCGTGAACAGGCGGGCGCCCAGGTCGTACTGCTGGTCGAGCACGTCGAAGGAGGCGTCGCCGACACCGCCGCGCACGCTCGCGCCGGTCGAGATCTCGATCGCGGCCGGGTCGCGGTCGACGCGGCCGCACCACTCCGAGAGCACACCGAGCTTGCGCTCGAGCGTCGGGACGTCCGAGAAGCTGTGCCAGATGTCGGCGTGCTCGGCGACGATCCGCAGCGTCTTCTTCTCGCCGCCGCCGCCGATCATCACCGGGATGTCGCGGGTGGGCGCCGGGTTGAGCATCGACCACCGGCTGCGGATGCGCGGCATCGCCTCGGAGAGCTCGTCGAGGCGGGAGCCGGGAGTGCCGAACTCGTAGCCGTACTCCTCGTAGTCGCGCTCGAACCAGCCCGAGCCGATGCCGAAGATCAGACGGCCCTCGGCGCCCTTGGCGCTGATGTGGTCGACCGTGCGCGCCATGTCGGCGAGGAGGTCGGGGTTCCGGTAGCTGTTGCAGGTGACCAGCGGGCCGAACTCGATGCGGCTGGTCTGCTCGGCCCAGGCCGCGAGCATGCTCCAGCCCTCGAAGTGCAGGCCGTTCGGCTCTCCCGAGAGCGGGAAGAAGTGGTCCCAGTTGAAGGCGATGTCGACGCCGAGGTCCTCGAGCTCGGCGAGCGTGTCGCGGATGACCTCGTAGGGGACGTGCTGCGGTGCGATCTGGACGCCGATGCGGACGGGGCGCGCGTGTGCGGTTGTCATGCCCTCACGCTAGCGAGCGGTGCGCCTCCCGGGGATCCCCGCTGCGGCCCCCGGAGGGACGGCGCGCTACTCCCCCGCCGGGTCCGGCGACGCCGAGGGCGCCTCGTCGCTCGTGGAGCGGGCGAGCTTGACGACGGTGGCCCCCTCCTCGTCGAACAGGCGGAGCCGTCCGCCGTCGATCGAGGCCATCGCCGCCTCCGAGAAGATCATCGGCAGCGCGACGCCGTCGCAGGCGATCAGCGTGCTCGGCCCGGCCGAGACGGTGAGCGCGCCCGTCTGGTCGATCGACCACTCGCCCTGCGCGCCGTTGCAGCCGTCGGAGCCCGTCCAGGACCCGTCCTCCGCGATCAGGAGGAACGGCACGTCGGGCGCGTCGTAGGAGACGCCCGTCACCCAGCGGCCGACCAGGTCCTCCGGGGAGGGCGCCGTCATCGCGTCGACCCCGGAGCCCTCGGCGCAGCCGGTGAGCCCGAGCACGGCCGCGAGGACGAGGATCCCGCCCGCGCGTCCGGCCGCGACCCGCCTCATCGCCCGAGGAGCTTCTGCAGCTGCTCGAGCTCCTCCGGCGTGGGCTGGGCGCCCTTGCCGGCGCCGCCGCCCAGGCCGAAGCCGGAGCCGCCCGCATCGCCCGGGCGGGGCCCGGAGGTGATCGCCGCGTTCTCGGCCGCGCGCTTGGCGGGGTTGCCGGACTTGCTGCTCTTCTTCTTCTGCGGCTTCGGGCGGCCCTGGTAGCCGGCGCCGGGCACGGGGCCCATGCCGGGGACCGAGGGCATGCCGCCCTTGGCGACCGTCTTCATCATCTTGGCGGCCTGCTCGAAGCGCTGGACGAGCTGGTTGACGTCCGTGACCGTCATGCCGGAGCCGCGGGCGATGCGCAGGCGCCGCGAGCCGTTGAGCAGCTTCGGGTTGACCCGCTCCGCCTTCGTCATCGACTGGATGATCGCCTCGGTGCGCACGATCTCGCGCTCGTCGAACTGGTCGAGCTGCTCTCGCATGCCCTTCGCGCCGGGCAGCATGCCGATCATCTTCTTGATCGAGCCCATGTTGCGCAGCTGCTGCATCTGGCCGAGGAAGTCGTCGAGGGTGAACGTGTCCCCCATGATCTTCTCGGCGATCTTGCGCGCCTCGTCCTCGTCGAACGCGGACTGGGCCTGCTCGATGAGGGTCAGCACGTCGCCGAGGTCGAGGATGCGGCTCGCCATGCGGTCGGGGTGGAACTGCTCGAAGTCGTCGAGCGACTCGCCCGTGGAGGCGAAGAGGATCGGGCGGCCGGTGAGCGAGGCGACCGAGAGCGCCGCGCCTCCGCGGGCGTCGCCGTCGAGCTTGGAGAGGACGACGCCGGTGAAGTCGACTCCCTCCTGGAAGGCCTTGGCGGTCGCGACCGCGTCCTGGCCGATCATCGCGTCGATGACGAACAGGACCTCGTCGGGGTTCGTGACGCGGCGGATGTCGGCGGCCTGCTTCATCATGTCGGCGTCGACGCCGAGGCGTCCGGCCGTGTCGATGATGACCGTGTCGTACTGCTTGTCGGTCGCGAAGCGGATCGCGTTCTGGGCGACCTTGACCGGGTTGCCGACGCCGTTGCCCGGCTCCGGCGCGTAGACCGCGACTCCGGCCTGCTCGCCGACGACCTGCAGCTGCTGCACGGCGTTGGGGCGCTGGAGGTCGGCCGCGACGAGCAGCGGGGTGTGGCCGTCCTTGCCGAGGTACTTGCCGAGCTTGCCCGCGAGGGTCGTCTTGCCCGCGCCCTGGAGGCCGGCGAGCATGATGACGGTCGGCGGGCGCTTGGCGAACTCGAGCCGGCGCGACTGCCCGCCGAGGATCGCGACGAGCTCCTCGTTGACGATCTGGACGACCTGCTGGGCCGGATTGAGCGCCTTGTTGACCTCGTCGCCGAGGGCGCGCTCGCGCACCTTGCCGGTGAACTCCTTCACGACCTCCAGCGCCACGTCGGCGTCGAGGAGGGCCCGCCGGATCTCGCGGACGGTGCCGTCGACGTCCGACGCGGAGAGCTTGCCCTTCGTGCGGAGGTTCTTGAAGGTCTCGACGAGTCGATCGGAGAGGGTGCCGAAAGTAGCCATGATGCCCGGAATTCTACCGGAGGCCCGGAGGGTCGGCGGGCGGGGCCGCCGATCCGCTCACGATAGGCGCGATCACCACGGAGCGGATTAACTGGTCCGGGTCCAAGAACAGGGCTAGGGTGGCCCGGTGATCGAGACACTGGTGGCGGGCGACTCCGCGGACCCCCTGGACTACTCCGACGGCTGGGAGCTGCAGCGCCGCCTGCACGCCGAGGTGGTGGCGGGCTCGAGGCCGGACACCCTCGTGCTCTGCGAGCACTCCTCCGTCTACACCGCCGGCAAGCGCACCGAGGCGCACGAGCGCCCGGACGACGGCTCGCCCGTGGTCGACGTCGACCGCGGAGGGCGGATCACCTGGCACGGTCCGGGCCAGCTCGTCGGCTACCCGATCGTGCGGCTCGGCGAGCCCGTCGACGTGGTCGCCTACGTCCGCTCGCTGGAGGGCGTGCTGATCGCCGCTCTCGACGACCTGGGCGTGCAGGGGCGGCGCGTCGACGGGCGCTCGGGAGTGTGGATCCCGTGGGACGGCGGCGCCGACAAGATCGCCGCGATCGGCATCCGCGTCGCCTCGGGCGTGACGATGCACGGCTTCGCCCTCAACGTCTCGAACAGCCTCGAGCCCTACGCCCGCATCGTCGCCTGCGGCATCGCCGACGCCGGGGTGACCACGCTCGAGCGCGAGCGCGGCGAGGCTCCGCCCATGGAGGCGGTGCGGGCGCGGGTGGCGGCGCGCTTCTCGGAGGCGGCCCCCGCCTTCTCCGCCCGCATCGAGGAGGTCGCCGCGTGAGCGCCGAGGCCGGCGGCCGCAAGCTCCTGCGGCTGGAGATCCGCAACGCCGAGACGCCGATCGAGCGCAAGCCCGAGTGGATCCGCACGAAGGCCTCGATGGGCCCGGAGTACCGGCAGCTGCAGTCGCTGGTGAAGAGCGAGGAGCTGCACACCGTCTGCCAGGAGGCGGGCTGCCCCAACATCTTCGAGTGCTGGGAGGACCGAGAGGCGACCTTCCTCATCGGCGGCGCCCAGTGCACCCGCCGCTGCGACTTCTGCCAGATCGACACCGGGAAGCCCGCGGACTACGACGCGGACGAGCCCCGGCGCGTCGGCGAGTCCGTGGCGCGGATGAACCTCCGCTACGCGACCGTCACCGGAGTCGCCCGCGACGACCTGCCGGACGAGGGCTCCTGGCTCTACGCCGAGACCATCCGCCAGATCCACGCCCAGGCTCCGGGCACGGGGGTCGAGATCCTGGTCCCGGACTTCACCGGCCGCGCCGAGCACCTGCAGCGGGTGTTCGACGCGGAGCCGGAGGTGTTCGCCCACAACGTCGAGACGGTGCCGCGGATCTTCAAGCGCATCCGGCCGGCCTTCCGCTACGAGCGCTCGCTCGACGTGCTCACCCAGGGCCGGGAGGCGGGGCTGATCACGAAGTCGAACCTCATCCTCGGCATGGGCGAGGAGCGGGAGGAGATCTCGCAGGCGCTGCAGGACCTCTACGACGCCGGCACCGACATCGTGACCATCACGCAGTACCTCCGCCCGACGCCGCGGCATCTGCCGGTGGACCGCTGGGTGCACCCGGAGGAGTTCGTGGCGATCAAGGAGGAGGCCGAGGACATCGGCTTCCTCGGCGTCCTCGCGGGGCCCCTGGTCCGCTCCTCCTACCGGGCCGGCCGGCTCTGGGCGCGCTCGATGGAGTCGAAGGGGCTGCCGGTCCCGGAGCACCTGCGCCACCTCGCCGACGCGGCACTGGGCTTCTCGCAGGCCGTGTAGCCCGCCACCGGGACGGCGCCGGCGCGTCGTCCCGGGCGGGGCCGCTCAGCTGACGAGCTGCTGGGCGAAGACGTGGGGGGTGAAGCCGGTGAGGTCGCCGATGCCCTCGCCCTGGCCGACGAGCTTGATCGGGATGCCGGTGCGCTCCTGGACCGCGAGGACGAAGCCGCCCTTCGCGGAGCCGTCGAGCTTGGTGATGACCAGGCCGGTGACGCCCGCGTGCTCGATGAACGCCTCGGCCTGGCTCAGCCCGTTCTGACCGGTCGTCGCGTCGAGCACGAGCAGGATCTCGGAGATCGGGGCCTGCTTCTCGATGACGCGCTTGATCTTCGTGAGCTCGTCCATCAGCCCGCCCTTGGTGTGCAGGCGGCCGGCCGTGTCGATGATGACCATCTCGACGCCGGTGTCCTTCGCGAACTGCACGGTCTGGAAGGCGACGGACGCCGGATCCTGGCGCTCCTGCTGCGGGCGGACGATCTGGGCGTCGGCGCGCTGCGCCCAGGTGGCGAGCTGGTCGACCGCCGCGGCGCGGAAAGTGTCGGCCGCGCCGACCACGACGCTCCGGCCGTAGTTGCGGAGGAACTTGGCGAACTTGCCGATGGTCGTGGTCTTGCCGACGCCGTTCACGCCGACCACGAGGATCACGGCGGGGCGCTCGCTGAGCTTGAGGGTCGTGTCGTACTTCGACAGACGCTCCTCGAGGGACTCGCGGAGCATCCGCTGCAGGTCGCGCGGGTCGGTGGTGGAGTAGCGGGCGACCTTGGCGCGGAGGTCGTCGACGATCTCCTCGGTGATGTCGGGGCCGAAGTCGGCGGTGATCAGCGCCGTCTCGAGGTCGTCCCAGGTCTGGTCGTCGATCGTGCGCTTCTCGAACAGGCCGCGCAGTGCGCGGCCGAGCGACCAGGAGGTGCGTTCTGCCATGGGTCCAGGCTACCGGCGGGCGCGCCTCCGAGCGGTCGGGGAGGCGGGTTCAGGCCGGGGGCGCGGCGACGCGCTGGCCGACGACGGCCGAGACGCCGTCCTGCCGCATCGAGACGCCGTAGAGGGCGTCCGCGATCTCCATGGTCCGCTTCTGGTGGGTGATGACGATCAGCTGGCTCGAGGTGCGCAGGTCCTCGAAGATGCTGAGCAGTCGGCCGAGATTCGCGTCATCGAGGGCGGCCTCCACCTCGTCCATGATGTAGAAGGGGCTCGGCCGCGACTTGAAGATGGCGACCATGAACGCCACGGCCGCGAGCGAGCGCTCCCCTCCGGAGAGGAGCGACAGCCGCTCGATCTTCTTGCCGGCCGGCCGCACCGCGACCTCGATGCCGGTGGTGAGCAGGTTCTCCGGGTCGGTCAGGCGGATGCTGCCGGTGCCGCCGGGGAAGAGGACGGGGAACACGTCCGCGAACGCCGCCTGCGTGTCGTCGAACGCGGAGGCGAACACGGTCTGCATCGTCTCGTCGAGCTCCTCGATGATGGTGAGCAGGTCGCGCCGGGTCCCGGTGAGGTCGGCCAGCTGCTCGGTCAGGAACGCGTGCCGCTGCTCCAGCGCGGCGAACTCCTCCAGCGCGAGCGGATTGACGCGGCCCAGCTGCCCGAGCTGCTTCTCGGCCTTCTCGAGGCGGCGGCGCTGCTCCTCGCGGACGTAGGGCCGCGGCTCCTGCTCCACGTCCGTCTCTTCGGGGACGCCGACTCCGGGACCGTACTCCTCCACCAGCACGTCCTCGGTGAGCCCGAGCTCGGACGCGGCGCGCTCGAGCAGACCGGTGAGCTGCAGCCTCTTCTCGTAGATCTGCAGCTCGAGGCCGTGGACGCTCTCGGTGACGGACTGGAGCCGGTCGCGCACGCTCCCCTCCTCGCGGCGGAGCCCCTGCAGCTCGGCGTTCTGCTGCGAGCGCGCCGCCTCGGCCGCGACGAGCTCGGCCCGGGCCTGCTGGACGGAGCGGTCGACGGAGGCGAGGACGGCGGGGAGCGCGGCGGTCACCTCGGCCGCCGCGTCGCGCTGGCGACGGCGGATCACGGCGCGGCGCGCGGCCTCGTCGGCGGCGGCGCGGTCGGCGGCCAGCTGGCGGGCCAGCGCCTCCCCGCGGGACTGCTCCGCCCGCACCCGCTCCTTGGCGGTCTCGACGCCGAGCCGCGCCTCGATCTCGCGCTCGCGTGCGGTGTCGACGTCGCGCTGCAGACCGTCGCGCGCGCTCGCGTCGAGCACCGGCCGGGGCCTGGCGCGCGCGGCGTCGAGCGCCGACCTCGCCTCCTGGGCCGCGCGCTCGGCGTCGCCGACCCGGTCCGAGGCGACGGCCAGCGCCCTCGAGCCCCGGCCGTGCTCGGCGGTGGCCGCCTCGAGCTGGGCGCGCACGCCGCCGAGCCGCTCGGTGTGGGCGGCACGGGCGGCGTCGTGCTCGCGGAGGGCCGAGAGCGCGCTCGCGGCCTGCTCCTTCGCGCCGCGGAGCGCTCCGGTCTGCTCGGCGAGTTCGAAGCGGAGCCGGTCGATCCCGCCCTCGACCTCCTCCAGCCGGGCGGCGGCGGAGTCGCGCTCGGAGACGAGCTCGATCCGGCTGCGCTGCCCGCCGGAGCCGGCGCTCTGCACGGCGTCGGAGACGGTCGCGCCGTCGCGGGTGACCAGGACGGTGCCCGGATCGATGCGCTCCCTCAGGCGCCGCGCCGCGGCGAGGTCCTCGACCACGAGCACGCGCTCGAGGAGCGAGAGGACCCCGGCCGGCGCCGAGACGAGGTCGCCCGCGCGTTCCGCCCCCTCGGGAACGGTGAGAGCGACGTACGGCCGGGCGGCGTCGGCGACCAGCAGCTCGACGCGTCCGAGGTCGCGCTCCAGCGCGGCGTCCAGAGCCGCGTCGGCCCGGGTGGTCGACTCGACCAGCACGGCGTCGGCGACCGCGCCGAGGGCGGCGGCGATCGCGGCCTCGGAGCCCGGCCGCACCTGGATCCGCTCGGCGACCCGGCCGCGCACCCCCTCGATCCGGGCGGCGATCAGCTCGGCCGAGCCGTCCGAGACGTCGAGGGCCAGCGACAGGGCACCCGTGCGGGCGGCCAGCGCCTCGCGCTCGCGCTCCAGGGCGTGCAGCTCCTCGCGCAGCCGCTCGATTCCGGCCTCGGCGGCCGAGACCGCGGACTGGGCGAGCTCGTAGCCCTCGTCGAGGCCGCCGTCGGGGCCACGGCCCGCGTCGTCCAGCTCGGCCTCCAGAGCGTCGAGCGCCCGCCGCGCCGCCTCCTTCCGCCGGTCGGCCGCGTCGAGGGTGTTCTGCGCGCGCAGGACCTCGCCCCGGACGGACGCGAGACGGGAGGCGGCGGTGTCGGCCTGCCCCGAGAGGGTGGAGAGCTCGAGGTCGTAGCGCGAGACGAGGGCCGCCTGCGCGGCGATCTCCTCGTCGACCGCGTCGAGGGCGGAGCGGGCGGCGACGGTCGTGCGCTGCGCCTGGACCCACGCCGTCTCCGCGTCGAGGACGGCCTGCCGCAGGCGCTCCAACTCGACCCGCGCCTCCTCCACCTGCGCCGGCGTCACGCGCGGCTGGATCTGCGGCTGCTCGGACTCGAGCTCGAGCATCGCGAGCCGCTGCCCGGCGAGGGCCGAGAGGTTGCGCAGCCGCTCCTGCACCGACTCCAGCTCGAACGAGGTGCGCCGGGCGTCGTCGACCGCGTCGCCGACCACCTCCGCCTCGATCCGCGCTCGCCGGAGCGTCGCCTGCTCGAGCCGCTGCTGCAGGACCACCCGCTCGCTGTGCCGCTCGCTCTCGGTGCGGGCGAAGCCGTCCAGAGCGGTCCGGAGCTCGACCACGTCGTCGGCGAGCAGGCGCGCCCGGGCGTCGCGCACCACGGCGGCGATCGTCTGAGCCTGCCGTGCGACCTCGGCCTGGCGCCCGAGGGGCTTGAGCTGGCGCCGGATCTCGCCCGCGAGGTCGGAGAGGCGGGTCAGGTTCGCCTGCATCGCCTCGAGCTTGCGGAGCGTCTTCTCCTTGCGGCGTCGGTGCTTGAGGATCCCGGCGGCCTCCTCGATGAACCCGCGCCGCTCCTCGGGGGTCGCGTGCAGCACGGCGTCGAGCTGTCCCTGCCCCACGATGACGTGCATCTCGCGCCCGAGACCGGAGTCGCTCAGCAGCTCCTGCACGTCGAGCAGCCGGCAGCCGCGTCCGTTGATCGCGTACTCGCTGCCGCCGTTGCGGAAGAGGGTCCGGGTGATCGTCACCTCGGTGTACTCGATCGGCAGGGCGCCGTCCGAGTTGTCGATGGTGAGCGCGACCTCGGCGCGGCCGAGGGGTCCGCGGGTGGAGGTGCCCGCGAAGATGACGTCCTCCATCTTGCCGCCGCGGAGCGTCTTCGCCCCCTGCTCCCCCATCACCCAGGCGAGCGCGTCGACGACGTTGCTCTTGCCCGAGCCGTTGGGGCCGACGACGCAGGTGACCCCCGGCTCGAAGGCGAACGTGGTCGGCTGAGCGAAGGACTTGAACCCCTTGAGGGTCAGGCTCTTCAGGTACACCCGGCCGCCTCGCTCCCGTCCACAACGCCTCCACGGTAGCCGACGGCCGCGGCCGGGCCGGGAGGCGGAGCCCCGACCGGCCGACGGACCGCCGCGATCCCGCACCGGAACAGGCGCAGGAGGCCGCCGCGGGCGCCGGGACGTGCACACTGGGGTGGTGAACCGCACCCCCGACCCGGCGCTCCGGATCCGCGAGCTCGCGATCCCCGAGGCCGTGGGCGCCGACGGCTGGAGAGACTTCCTCGCCCTGACCGCGATCGGCGATGCGGTGGGGACCGCCCCGGACTGCCGGGCCGTCTACACCTGGAACGCCGAGGAGAACCGACCGATGCTCGCCGTGAACGAGGCCGTCGGCTTCACCCCCGTCACCCACGAGGGCCAGTGGAGGAAGGAGCTCTCATGACCCCGCTCGTCGAGCCCGGACCGCCGCTGACCGCCGCCGAGCGCGAGCGGTTCGCCCGGCAGATCCGCCTGGCGCCCCTCGGGGAGCTCGGACAGCGGCGCCTCCGGAACGCGCGCGTGCTGATCCTCGGCGCGGGCGGCATCGGCTCGCCGGTGATCACGGCGCTCGCCGCGGCCGGGATCGGGCGGCTCGGCATCGTGGACGGCGACGTCGTCGAGCTCTCGAACCTGGCGCGGCAGACGGCGCACGACGACTCCTCGGTGGGCCGGTCGAAGGCGGAGTCGGCGGCGGCGACCGCGCGGCGGCTCTCCCCCGGCATCGACGCCCGGGCCTTCCCGGTGTCGCTGACCTCGGCCAACGTCGACGCCCTGGTGGCGGGCTGGGACGTCGTGGTCGACGGCTTCGACACCTTCGGCGCGCGCTACCTCGCCTCGGACGCGACGACGCGCGCCGGGATCCCGCACGTGTGGGGGTCGGCGCTCGGCTTCGACGGGCAGCTCTCGACCTTCTGGGCCGGCGCTCCGGGCGGAGGGGTGACCCTGCGCGCGCTGCACCCCGAGGCCGAGGACGCGGGCGACAGCTGCTCGACGGTGGGCGTGCTGGGCGCGCTCTGCGCGCTGATCGGCTCGGCCATGGCGGCCGAGGTCGTCAAGCTCGTGACCGGGGCGGGCGAGCCGCTGTTCGGTCGCGTCCTCGTGCACGACGCCCTCGACTCCTCCTGGGCCGAGCTCCCACTCGAGCGGCGGGTGCCGCCGGTCCCGGAGCGGCGGGCCGCGGCGGGCTCGATCACGGCGGCCGAGCTGCGGGAGCGGCTGGCCTGGCCGACGCCCCCGACCGTCGTCGACCTCCGCGAGGACGACGAGGACCGGTCCGTCGCGGTGCCCGGTGCCGTGCGGATGCCGATGTCGCGCTTCGACCCCGTCGCTCTGCCGGCCGGTCCGCTCGTGCTGCACTGCGCCTCCGGGGTCCGGTCGCGTCTCGCAGCGGAGCGCGCGGCGGCGGCGGGCGTGGCGTCCGACTCGCTCGACGGCGGGATGGCGTCGTGGCGGGAGCGGTGACCCGCGCCGCGGCCTCGTGCGCCGCGGAACGGGTGGGGTGAGGCGCACCCAGCGCCCTGCCGATCGGCGACCCGGGATGTTCGGTGCTCGCAGCGGAGAGGATCCGTCCTTCTCCGCGGATCAGGGCGGAGCAGTGTCCGAAGCTGAGCGGCGGTGGCGTGCTCGCGGCCACCGTTCCGAGGAGAGCACCCATGCCGACGCCTTCACCGCACTCCGCGCGGCAGGCGGCGCTGCTCGATCCTCCCGACCCGCTCGACCGCGGCGCGGAGGCGTGATGCCCGAGGTCTGGAGTCCCGCCGAGAGGCGGCTGCGTCGGCTCGGCTGGATTCCGCGGCGCCCCCTGCCGCGAGGTGCCGTCTGCGACGCGATCGTCTCGCCGCGCCTCAGCCTCAGCCGCGCCTGGCTGCAGACCGGGGAGTTCGAGGTCCTCCCCCATCCCGGAAGGCTCCGCGTGCTCTTCAGCCTCGACGGGACCGGCCGCCTCTCCGCCCGGGGCCGCGACCACCGGCTCCCGGCCGGCAGCGCTCTCGTGACCCGCGCCTCGACGGTGCAGTACGCGGCGGCGCTCAGTCCGTGGGCGCGCTTCGAGTGGCAGCTGCGCCCCTCGGTGCTCCGCGCGAGCGAGTTCGCCTCGCTCACGGACCGGGTCCTCGCCCTCCCCGAGGCCTACTGGCGCGCACTCACCGGTGCGGCGAACACCGTCCTCACTTTCGGCGTCGAGCCCTCGGACGCGGCCTTCGAGCACTTCGAGATCGCGAGCGAGCACCTCCTGGCCTCGGCCTTCTCGGCGCTGCTGCCCTCCTCCGACCGGGAGGACCGGTCCCCCGCCGCCGTGTACGCGAACGGCACGCGCCTGATCGAGCGGCACTACCGCGACCGCTCCTTCACGGTGGAGACGCTCGCGGAGAGTCTCGGCGTGTCGGTCAGCCACCTGCACCGGGCGTTCTCGGCCGCCGGCACCACCCCTCGTCAGCGGATCGAGCGCGCGCGGGCCTTCGAGGCGCAGCGCCTCCTCGACGAGCTCGGCCCGCGGGCGGCGACGGACCTGGACCGCGTGGCGCGGTCGGCCGGCTTCAGCTCGCGGATCCACATGCAGCGGACCCTCCGCCGGATCGACGACGCGGGCTGACGTGCGCCGCCGCGTCCCCCGCGCCGGACGGGCTCCCGGCGAGGAGGCGCCCTGAGCGGCTCCCCCGGTCCGGCGGCGCGACGGAACGTCCACGGTCGGGCATGGAACCTCGTCGCGGCCCGTTCCGCGTCGACCGGAGGCCGGACGTTCGGCAGGATCGGCGCGTCCACCACCCCTCGCACGAAAGAAAGAAAAGGAACACCATGACGGACACCAACGCCCTGGACCCGACGGCAGCGCACTCGCGCTCCCTCCCACCGCGGATCGACTCGACCGGCGGGGGGCCCGCCCGGCGGACGATCATGTCGGGTGCGGCCTGGTCCGTCCCCGTCGTCGCCGCGGCGGTCGCGACCCCCGCGGCCGCCGCGTCCACCGGCCTCACCCTCGCCTTCGACGCCCCGATGTACTCCTTCCCCGCCTGCACCACGAGAACGGTCTCCGTCCTCGCCACGACCAACGGCGCTCCCGCTGCCGGCGACACGGTCACCATCACTCTCCCCGCCGGCCTGACCAGCGGCGGCGCGCAGACCGTCAGGGCGACGACCGGCGCGGACGGACGCGTGAGCATCCCGGTCACGGCCGGGAACGTGGCGCAGAACGGCATCACCCTCTCCGCCGTCTCCGGCGCCGCGGGCGCGACGGCGACCGCGAGCACCACCGCGACCACGGGGACCGCCGTCCGGTACGTCACCGACGGCGGACGGACGACGACGGAGTCGAACGGCAACGTGCCCTCGGGAGCCAAGACCGTCGGACCCCGGTACTACCTGACGGAGTCGGGCGAGCTCTATCACGGCGGGGGGCGGATCGCGCGCGGCGTCACCAGCGTCGAGGGCTTCCGCGACGAGCAGAACCGCGACGTCGCCGACTTCGTCGTCGACGGCGTCTTCTACCGCTTCGTCACCGGAGAGGCCGCGCCGAAGGCCATCGGGAGCGGCGTGCCGGCCGGATCGACGGTCCATGCGCCCGCCTTCTACGTCACACCGAACGGCGAGCTGCGGCGCGCCGGCGGAGCCCTCGTGACCACCGGAGTGACGAGCGCGGACTCCTTCCGCGACCAGAGCAACAACGACGTCATCGACGTGATCGTCGGCTCGGAGCTCGTCCGCTACATCTCCTCCACGAAGAACCAGGTCTACGCCAGGAACGTTCCGGCAGGATCGACGGCCTTGGCGCCCTCGTACCACCTGACGCCGGACGGGCGCCTCTTCAACAGCAGCATCCTGGTCGCCACCGGGGTGACCAGTGCCGACGCCTACCGCGATCGACAGAACCGTGACGTCGTGGACGTGATCCAGAACGGCGCTCTCGTCCGGTACGGCGCGTTCGCGGACAGGACGCAGCCGCAGATCCGCGTCGCCTCCGGTGTGCCCTCCGACGCCACCATCTTCGCGCCGGACGCCTACGTGACCCGGGACGGCCGGGCCTTCGTCAGCGGCGTGCTGGTCGCCACCGGAGTCTCCTCGGCGTTCGGATTCCTCGACGTGCAGAACCGCAACGTGCTCGACACGATGACCAACGTCCTGTGCCCGTGACGCACGGAATCGGCCGCTGATCCGGTCCTGCCCCGCCGCACGCGGGTCCGAGGGAGGCGTCCCGCGGGTCCCTGTGCGGCGGGACAGGACCAGTCCGTCCTCGGGATGCAGCGTCCTCCAGAAGCGCGGACGCACCTGCTGCGGACCGCCCGGAGCGGACGCACCGGTCCGGTCGAGGACGGCTCGTCACGGAGGGCTCTTCGGGGTCAGCCGCCGGCGAACGGCGGCAGGACGTCGACCGCGGCATCGCGACGCAGCGGCGTGGCCCTGTCCGCGGTCGACACGCCGTCGACCAGGTAGGTGCACCGTGCGAGCACGTCGGCGGCCGAGGGCGCGGAGGCGACGAGTCTCTCCTCGAGAGCGCCCAGGTCGGGCACCTCGTCGAGCTCGTCGGAACCACGGCCGAGGGCGGCTTTAGCCGCCGCGAAGTAGCGAACCCGCATGCTCATCCGCCGATCGCGCTCATCGTGCGCTCGGGCTGCACGAAGCCCGCCCTGTTCATCTCGTGTCCCGCGGGCTTGGCCCACATCGCCCCACGCCAGAGCTGGGCGACCTCGTGGTCGTCCGCGCCCGCGCGCATCGGGCCGAGCAGGTCCGTCTCCTCGTTCGAGAAGAGGCAGCTGCGGACACCGCCCTCGGCGGTGAGCCGGGTGCGGCGGCAGTCGTCGCAGAAGTTCTCGGTGACGGACGCGATGATCCCCACCTGGCCGAGCACCTCGGACCCCCCGGCCTCGCGGACGTCGAAGAGCTCGGCGGGGGCGCCGTCACGGGGGGCCGCGTGCGGGCTGAGCGAGAAGCGCTCCGAGAGCAGCGCCCGGATGTCCGCGGCGGTGATCATGGTCGCGCGGTCCCAGCCGTGGTCGGCGTCGAGCGCCATCTGCTCGATGAAGCGGAGCTGGTGGCCTCCCGCGAGGGCCCAGGCGAGCAGCTCCGGGGCCTCGTGGTCGTTGATCCCGGGCAGGAGCACCGCGTTGATCTTGGTCTGGTCCAGGCCGGCGGGACCGAGCGCGTCGATGCCCGCGAGCACGCGGTCGAGGAACGGGCGACGGGTGACCTTCGCGAAGGTCTCGGCGCAGATCGAGTCGAGCGAGACGTTGACGCGGTTCAGGCCGGCGTCGGCGAGCGCCGCCGCCCGACCCGACAGGCCGATCGCGTTCGTGGTGAGCGAGATCTCGGGGCGCGGGTCGAGGGAGGCGACGTCGCGGATGATGTCGACGAGGTCCTTGCGCAGGAGCGGCTCGCCGCCGGTGAAGCGGATCTGGCGGACGCCGAACTGCTCCACGGCGATGCGCGCGAGGCGGAGGATCTCCTCGCGGCTGAGGAGGGACGCGGGCGGCTGGAACGGCAGGCCCTCCGCCGGCATGCAGTAGGTGCAGCGCAGATTGCACTTGTCCGTCAGCGAGATCCGCAGATCGTCCGCGACGCGCCCGTAGGTGTCCAGGAGGAGCGGGGTGGCGGGGCGGTCGGCCGGGAGGACCGCGCTGCGCTGTCGGGGCCGGAAGCCCGGGATCCCCAGTGCTGTGCTCATCCGCTCACACTACGCCGCGGAACCGGGCGCGACCCGGCAAGATGGACTCGGTCCCGCCGCCGGTCGGGCTCCGCCGCTCGCGAGAGGACACGATGACCTCGATCGACCTGCACGCCGCCCGGGTGCGGGCGCTGCTCGCGCCGCTGGCCACGCGGGGCGCCCGCGAGACGCTGAGCCTGGAGCCGGCCGCCGTCGCCGCCGATCCGGGCGCGTACGACCGGCGGGTCCTCGCCCGCTCCGTCGACTCCCCGCTCGACCTTCCGCGCTTCGACAACTCGCAGATGGACGGCTTCGCGGTGCGGGCGGCCGACCTCGACGCGGCGGCGCCGGAGCATCCCGTCGCCCTGCCCGTCTCGGCGCCGATCCCGGCGGGCGACCGGGCGCCGCGGCACGAGCCCGGCACGGCGACACCGATCATGACCGGCTCGCCGCTGCCGGAGGGAGCCGACGCCGTCGTCCCGGTCGAGCGCGTCGATCCTCCGCGCTTCCCCGCGGCGGGCAGCGTCGCCTTCGCGCATCCGGTGGTGCCGGCGACCTTCGTCCGCGCCCGGGGCAGCGACGCCCGCCGCGGCGAGCTCGCCCTCCCGGCCGGCACGGTCCTCCGCGCGGCCCACTACGGACTCCTCGCCTCCCTCGGGTTGACCGAAGCGGAGGTGCTGCCGCGACTCCGGGTGCTCGTCGTCCCCACCGGCAACGAGATCCGTCCCGCAGGCGCCGTCCTCGAGGAGGCGCAGATCCACGACGCGAACGGCGCCCTGCTGGCCGAGGCCGTCCGCGAAGCGGGCGCGCTGCCCGTCGTCGCCGCCTGCACGAGCGATCGGGCCGAGGACCTCCTGGCGCTGCTCGAGGAGCACGCGGGCGCGGCCGACCTGGTGATCACGGTCGGCGGTGTCAGCGCGGGCGCCTACGAGGTCGTCCGCGACGCGCTCGGCCCGGCGGGCTCGGAGTTCGGCCACGTCGAGATGCAGCCGGGCGGCCCGCAGGGCCTCGGTCTCGTGCGCGTGGCCGAGGGTCTGCACCTGCCGGTCGTCTCGCTTCCCGGGAACCCGGTGAGCGCCCTGGTCTCGTTCGAGGTGTTCCTCCGGCCCGTGCTGCGCTCGCTCGCGGGACGGACGCCCGCCGAGCGGCCGCGGCTCCGTGCGCGCCTCGGCACGGCGCTCGACTCGCCCGCGCACCTGCAGCAGATCCGCCGCGGAGTCCTCGACGACGAGGGCCTCGTGCACCCGGTGGGCGGGCCCGGCTCGCACCTGCTGGCGTCCTACGCCCGCTCCACCGTGCTCATCCACGTCCCCGTCGGGACGGACCACGCAGCGACCGGCGACACGGTCGAGATCTGGAGGATCGATGACTGAGAGCGATCGGCTCACCCATGTGCGCGGCGACGGAGCCGTGCACATGGTCGATGTGAGCGCGAAGGAGGTCACGGCGCGCACCGCCGTCGCCGAGGGCTACGTCGAGACCTCACCCGAGGTGGTGCGGCTCCTCGAGCAGGGCGAGCTGCCCAAGGGCGAAGCGCTCGGCGTGGCGCGGATCGCCGGGATCCTCGGCGCGAAGGCGACCTCTACCCTCATCCCGCTCTGCCACCCGCTGGCGCTGGACGGCGTCGACGTGGACCTCGAGCCGCAGGACGGCCGCGTCCGGATCGAGGCGCGCGTGCGCACGACCGGGCGCACCGGCGTCGAGATGGAGGCGCTGACCGCGGTCAGCGTGGCCGCCCTGACGGTCTACGACATGATCAAGGCGGTCGATCGCGATGCCGCGATCACCGGTATCCGTGTGCTCGCGAAGGCGGGCGGGAGGAGCGGCTCGTGGACGAGCGGAGGAACCCCGTGACGCGGCGGGCGGTGGCGGTCGTCGCCTCCACCCGTGCCGCCTCCGGCGTGTACGAGGACCGGACGGGACCGGCGCTCGAGGCCTGGTTCACCACCCGCGGCTGGGAGTCCCGGGTGGTCGTCGTGGCCGACGGCGACGCGGTGGGCGAGGCGATCGCCGACGCGATCGGCAGCGGAGTCGACGTGGTCGTGACCACCGGCGGGACGGGCGTCGCCCCGAGCGACGTCACCCCGGAGCAGACCGCCCCCCTCCTGGAGCGGCCCCTGCCCGGCCTCGCCGAGGCGGTGCGCGCCAAGGGCGCCGCCCACGTCCCGACCGCCGTGCTCAGCCGCGGGCTCGCCGGCGTCAGCGGCCGCACCGTCGTGGTGAACCTCCCCGGCTCCCCCGGCGGCGTCCGCGACGGGATCGACGTGCTCGACCCGGTGATCGGGCACCTCCTCGATCAGCTCGGAGGCGGCGACCATGCCCGCTGAGCCGGTCGCCCTCGCCCGGCTCGCGGCCGAGGCCATCACCGTCGACGAGTGCGAGCAGGCGGTCGACTCCCCGACGCACGGCGCCGTCGTGACCTTCGCGGGCGTCGTCCGCGACCACGACGAGGGCCGCGGCGTGCTCCGGCTGTCCTACGAGGCGCACCCGGACGCCCCCGCCGCACTCCTCGCCTCCGCCCGCCGCATCGCCGAGCGCTGGCCCGACGTCCGGATCGCCGCCGTGCACCGGGTCGGCGACCTCGTGGTCGGCGACCTCGCCCTCGCCTGCGCCGTGGCCTCAGCCCACCGCGCGGCGGCCTTCGAAGCCTGCGCGGCACTGGTCGACGACATCAAGGCGTCGGTGCCGATCTGGAAGGAGCAGTCCTTCGTCGACGGCAGCTCGGAGTGGGTCGCGAGCCTCGGCTGAATCCCGAGCCCGTCCCTGCCGGGCTCGGCGCAGTCGGCTTTTCGGGGTGGATGCGATTCGCAGAGCGGGGAGCGATCGCCTAGATCGATCCGCTGGCACGCGGATCGATCGTTCGGCTCGGGGGGAGAGCGGAGGGGTGGCGGGTCGACGTCGGG
>NZ_PSUZ01000020.1:0-77356 GCF_002932095.1 Rathayibacter sp. AY1G1 | reverse complement strand
GGCTCATGGGGGACCGTTCTCGAGGGGGAGGACGGTGGGGGAGCCGTCGGTGCTGACGCTAGGGGAGCGGCGCCCCGGATGACCCCGAACGGGTGACCCCAGAACGGGCCGGATGTGCGCGACGGCAGCGGATCCGGTCGTCCGGCGGGCGGAACCGTCTGGAAGGCGAGCGTCCTCTCAGCCGCCCGCCACCGGCACGATCCGCAGCCGGCTCATCGCCCAGACCAGCGCCCCCGACGCGAGGAACGCGACCGCGATCCCGACGACGAACACCGACACCTGCCCGTACCCGGTCGCGGGATCCAGGAACGGATAGGGCACCCAGCCGTCCGTCGCTCCGCGGATCAGCACCACGACGAGCCAGACGATCGGGTAGACCACGACCAGCCAGAGCCTGCGCCACGGCAGCGGAGGGCGATCCGCGAGCAGCAGCCAGTCGAGCAGTCCGTAGACGGGGAACAGCACGTGCATGACGGTGTTGGCCCACGGCAGCGCCACTCCGCCCGCCACATCGGTGAGGAGGGTGTTGTACACGAGGCCGACGACGATGATGTACCCGGTGAAGGCACCCCGCACCAGTAGGAGCCCGCCGGGCGCGGGACGGCGGCGGAGCGCGAGCACGGCGGTGGCTCCGAGCACGACGGCCAGCACGATGTTGCTCTGGATGGTGAAGAAGCCGAAGAAGTTGAACGGGTTCAGCGGCGTCCGAGAGGCGGTGTCGACGGCCGTCGCGATCACGGCCACCAGAACGGCGGCGGCCACGAGGAGGCGGAGGAGCGCGACCGGCACGCGGGCCGACTCCGCCCGGGAGGAGGGAGCGGGCGGCGTCATCGCTCGAGCGTAGCGCCAGAGCGCCTACCCTGTCCCCGTGCTCACGATCGGTGTCGACCTCGCTGCGGAGCCGGTGCGCACCGCTCTCGCCGCCCTCGAGTTCTCCGGCGGCCGGGCCGTCGTCCGCTCGCTCGTACTCGGCGCCGAGGACGCGACGATCGTCGATGCGTCACGGGACGCGGCGGTCATCGGGATCGACTGCGCGTTCGGCTGGCCGGTGGAGTTCGCGGCGTTCGTCTCCGCGCACACGCGACGGGAGGTCTCGCCGCGGACGCTCGCGGGACGCGACTGGCGCCGCCGCCTCGCGTACCGCGAGACGGACCGGGTGGCGCGCGAGGTCACCGGCCGCTGGCCGCTCAGCGTCTCGACCGACCGGCTCGGGATGACCGCGATGCGCTGCGCGGAGCTGCTCGACGCCTTCGCCGCGAGCGGGGAGGACGTCGACCGCTCCGGGCGCGGACGGCTCGTCGAGGCGTACCCGGCGGCGGCGCTGCGGCTCTGGGGAGTGGACACCACGGGGTACAAGACGCGACCGGAGGCCGTGGCGCTCGCCGCGGAGTCGCTGCGACGGGCCGCACCCTGGCTCGATGCGCCGGCGCCCGCGCTCGCGCTGATGAGCCGCTCCGACGACGCGTTCGACGCCGTCGTCGCCGCTCTCAACGCCCGCGCCCACGCCCTGGGCGCGACCCTGCCGGTGCCTCCCGAACTGCAGGAGGCGGCGGAGGCCGAGGGGTGGATCGCGGTCCCGACCGGATCGCTCGCGGAGCTCGCGGGCTGATCCGGCCGTCTCGGCGGGTGTGCACTCAGGCCGGGATCTTCGCCCCCAGCAGGCCGGCGGCGACCTCGGCGGCCCGCTCGGCCTCCTCGACGGTCGAGAAGGGTCCGGTGGGGACGAGGGAGGGCGCGGTGGTCAGTCGGGCGTCGATCTCGAGTCGGAACCGGGGCAGCTCCGCCCCGGGGACGACGACGATCCTGACTCCGTTCCGGCTCCATCGCGCGGGTTGGATAGAAGAAATCTGTGTCATGGTGCTCTCCGCTTTCGCGATCATCCGCACGGGTGGCTGACGCCTCGACCGTGCACGCTTCACGCTACGTCCGGTGCCCGTCTCTCCGAACGGGCTTGACCTCTCAGGCTCGTCGGGCGTAGCGCCTCATTGCAGTCGGTCGAGGGTGTCGCTGATCCGCCGCAGGCACTCGATGAGGACCGACACCTGCGCGGCGTCCAGGTCGGCGAGCACCTCGCCCTCGGCGGCGACGAGATTGCGCATCGCCTCGTCGACCCGCTTCGTGCCCCGCGGGGTGAGCGAGACGATCTTGCTGCGCGAGTCGGCGGCGTTCTGCTCGCGGACCACGAGCCCGCGGGCCCCGAGGCGGTCGACGCGGCTGGCGAGGTTGCCGCTGGACAGCGCGAGGTGCGTGGCCAGGGCCGAGGGCGTCATCCCGCCCTCCCCGCGCTGCCGCAGCAGCGAGAGGAGCTCGAACTCCCACGGGGCGAGATCGCTGACGGCGAAGGACTGCCGCCGAACCTCCTGCACGCGCGGGCTGAGGCGGCGGAGGCGGGAGACGACGTCCAGAGGCGCGAAATCGAGGTCGGGCAGGGCCCCGGCCCACGCGTCGATCACCAGATCGACATCGTCGTCTTCGCGCATGCCCCGATTATCCCCGGACGGCGCGGGCGCCGACGACGGGTGGTCCGGGGAGGCCGGCGGGCCTAGCCTGTGCGGACGACGGGCGGACCGGTCAGGCGCGGGCGGCCCGGACGTAGGCGACGATCGCGTTGGCGTGGCCGTGGCCCAGGCCGTGCTCGGTCTTCAGCCAGGTGACGACCTGCATGTGCGGCTCGGAGCGCAGACGCTCGTCGGCGAGGTCCAGCCAGTCCTGGACGGGACGGTCGTAGGTCTTCTCGATGCTCGGGAAGTACGAGGCCGGTCCCTTCGGCTTCGCACCGTCGGCGGGCGGTTCGGGAGAGAGCACGCGGTCGGTCATGCGGTCACGATAGCGAGCCGCGGTCAGGTCGTGTAGGCCGAGGGGTCGAACCGGCCGAGCTCCTCGCGGAAGGCGAAGGCGAAGTCGGGCCAGAGCAGGGTGAGTCGCCGGTTGTCGTCCAGGTACCAGCTCTCGCAGCCGCCGTTGGTCCAGACGGTGTCGGCGCTGAGGGCGTCGAGGCGGGCGACGGAGGCGGCCTCGGCCTCGGCGGTGACCTCGAGCCGGTCGGCGCCGGAGACCGCGAGGTGGTCGAGCGCGCCGAGCACGTAGTCGATCTGCGTCTCGATCATGTGCACCGCGGAGTTGTGGCCGAGGCTCGCGTTGGGGCCGTTGACGACGAAGAGGCTCGGGAACCCGTGGACCGCGGTCGACTCGTACGCGACCATGCCGTCGGCCCAGCGGTCAGCGAGGAGGACGCCGCCGCGGCCGCGGATGCGCCGGGCGAAGGGCGGCCGCGTGGAGTGGAAGCCGGTCGCGACGACGAGCACGTCGACCCCGTGCGGGACGCCGTCGTCGCCGAGCGCGGCGCCCTCCTCGACGCGCCGGAGCGGACCGGGGACGACGCGGACGTGCGGCTGCGCGAGAGCGGGGTAGTAGTCGTCCGAGAGGAGCACGCGCTTGCAGCCGATCTCGTAGTCCGGAGTCAGCACGGCGCGGAGCGCGGGATCGATGATCTGCGCCTCGAGGTGGCCGAGCGCCTCCGCCCGCAGCCGGTCGATGGCCTCGGGCACGGCGACGCGGCCGGCGAAGCCGAGCTCGGCGCGCCAGAACAGCTCCTCGCGGAGCCTCGCCAGGGCCCCGGGCGCGCGGGAGAGGGTTCGGCGCTCCTCCGGCGGGTACGGGCGGTTCCGGCGGGGGACGACGTACGGGGCCGAGCGCTGGAAGAGCACCACCTCGGCGGCGCGCTCGGCGAGGTGCGGCACGATCTGCACGGCGGAGGCTCCCGAGCCGACGATGCCGACGCGCTTCCCGTCGAGATCGACGTCGTCCCGCCAGCGGGCGGAGTGGAAGGCAGGACCCGCGAACGAATCCAGGCCCGGTACGGCCGGGAGGCGTGGCTCGGAGAGGCGCCCCGCGCAGACGAGGAGGACCGCGGCAGAGTAGTCGCCCCGGGAGGTGCGCACCCGCCAGCGGTGCGCCTCCTCGTCGAAGACCGCCTCGAGCACCTCGGTCCCCAGCCGGAGCCGGGGCGCCAGGCCCTCCTTCTCGACGACGCGCTCGAGGTAGGCCTGGATCTCGGCCCCGGGGGCGTAGAACGCCGACCAGTCGGCCTCGGGGGCGAAGGAGTAGGAGTAGAGGTGCGAGGGGATGTCGCAGGAGACCCCGGGGTAGACGTTGTCCCGCCAGGTCCCGCCGATCCGCTCGGCGCGCTCCAGCACGACGAACGAGGTCCCGCCGCTGCGCTCCAGGCGGACCGCGGCTCCGAGGCCGGCGAACCCGGCGCCGATCACGACGACGTCGACGTCCATCAGACCGTCGTCCTCGCCAGGACGCTGCCCGCCGGGTCGCGGTGCGGATCGGCGAGGAAGTGCTCGAGGACGGCGAGGAGCTCGGCGGGCCGCTCGGCGAGCACCGCGTGACCGGCGTCGAGGACGGCGTAGCGGGCGTCGTCGATCGCGCCGAGCAGGGCCTCGGCGCCCTCGACTCCTGCGACGGCATCGGCGGAGCAGCCGACCACGAGGGCGGGAACCCGGCAGTCCATAGCGGCCGCAGCGACGTCGGCCCGGGCGGAGGCGGCGAGCATCCTGGCGGCGTCGGCGCCCCACGGGGAGGAGGTGGTGGCCGAGCGGACGGCGAGGAGCCGAGCGGCCTCCTCCTGCGCGTCGGGCGGCAGCATCGGCCAGAGGCGCGCCGTGCGGAGGAGGCGCTCCGTCGGGCGCAGCCATCCGGCCACGAGGGCGAGGGCGCGCACCCGCCGATCGCCCGCGGCGAGGGCCACGGCGGCTCCGAGCGAGTGGCCGATCAGGACGGCCTCCTCGGCGCCGAGCGCGTCCAGGGAGGCGCGGACCGCGGCGGGTCCGTCGAGCCAGGGGTCGCCGAGATCGGCGAGCTCGAGCGCGGCGACGCGGTGGCGCCGCGCCAGCATCGGCAGCAGCAGCCCGGTGTCGCTCCGCGCGCCCCGGCCGACGCCGGTCAGCAGCAGGACCGCGCGCGGGCTCCCGGCGCCCGCGGTCAGCAGCCGCACGGTGGCGCTGTCCGACTCGATCCGCTCCTCCCGGACCAGCTCGGCCTGGCGCCGCAGGTACTCGGAGCGGGTCATGACGCCCGGCGGGTCCCGCGGACCGGGAGGCGCATCCGCTGAGGACCCGCCGCTGCGACGGGCTCCGCCCGCAGCGCCCTCTCCGGCGCGACCACGCCGTACGTCGTGGTGCGCTGGCGCCAGCCGCGGCCGATCTCGCCGCTCAGCCGGGCGACGGTCGCGATGTCGAGCGAGCGGTAGGCCTCCGCTCCGGCCTCGGGCCGCAGGGCCCCGTCGAGCAGCAGGCCGCCGAGGTCGTCCGCCCCGCCGCGGAGGAGGACCTGCGCCGCATGCAGTCCGAGCTTGGTCCAGGCGGTCTGCACGTGGGCGATCCGGCCGTGGAGGATGAGCCGTGCGACGGCGTGCACGGCGCGGGTCTCGCGGAGGGTCGGCCCGCCCCGGCTCGCGCGCACCACGGAAGGAGGCGCCTCCGCCGGGACGAAGGGCATCGCGATGAACTCGGTGAAGCCGCCCGTCTCGTCCTGTATCGCCGCGAGCGTGCGCAGGTGCGCGAGCTGCTGCTCGGGGGTCTCGACGTGTCCGTAGACCATGGTCGAGGTGGAGCGGAGGCCGCTGCGGTGCGCGGCCGTGATCGCCTCCCGCCACTCGGCCACGGTCGGGTCCGTCCCCTCGCTCAGGACGGCGCGGACGTCGTCGTCGAGGATGCGGGCGGCGGTCCCCGGGACGGAGTCCACGCCGGCCTCGCGCAGAGCGTCGAGCATCTCGGGCAGGGTTCGGCCCGTACGCCGGGCGACCTCGAGGATCTCGCCGGGCCGGTAGGCGTGCAGGTGCAGCGAGGGCTGCCGCTGCTTCAGCGTGCGGACGATCAGCAGCAGATCGTCGCCCGGGTGCTCCGGTCCGATCGCGCCCTGGAGGCAGAGCTCGGTGGCGCCGAGCGCGACCGCCTCGTCGGCGAGCTCCTCCAGCCGCTCGACGGTCAGATCGCCGACTCCCCAGAGCGAGGTGTCGATGTTGCGGTTCACGACGACCGAGACCTCGTCGCCGGCGGCGTCGTGCCGCAGGTCGTCCGCCAGAGCGGAGAGGGCGTCGAGGTCGTCGCCGTCGGCTGCGAGCAGGGCGAGGTAGTCGGCGTCCTCGAGACCGGCGGGGTCCGTCTCCGCCCGGGCGAGCACGGCGCCGAGGGCGGGCGCGACCGGTCGGGGCAGGGGGTCGAGCGAGTCGCGGTAGGGCCGGGGGAGGACCGCCGCCGCCTCGTCGGCGAGCCAGGTCCCGCGGTCGGCGAGTGCCTCGACGTAGGGAGCGACGCGCGGATCGATCCAGGTGGCCGAGTCGCGGAGGTACTGCGGGTGGGCGGTCAGCCGCTCGTGCAGCCGGTAGCCGGCCGCCGCGGTGAGCCGCGCGAGGTCGTCGATGTTCGGCCAGGGGCGCTCCGGATTCACGTGATCCGCCGTGAGCGGGCTGACACCGCCCCAGTCGTCGACCCCGGCGCGCAGCAGCAGCCCGAGCTCCTGCTCGTCGGTGAGGTTCGGCGGCGCTTGGATCGTCGCCTCGGCGCCCAGCACGAGGCGCGCGACCGCGACGTTGGCCACGTACTCCTGCAGCTCGAGGTCGACCTCGTTCTGCATGGCCGTCCGCGGCTTCGCGCGGAAGTTCTGGACGATGCACTCCTGCACATGGCCCCACCGCTCGTGGGACTCGCGGATCGCGAAGAGGGCGTCCGCCCGCTCCGCCGCGTTCTCGCCGATGCCCAGCAGCACGCCGGTGGTGAAGGGGATGCGGCTGCGTCCCGCGTCCTCGAGCACGCGCAGGCGCAACGCCGGGTCCTTGTCCGGGGAGCCGTAGTGCACGCCGCCCTTCTCGGACCAGAGGCGCTCGGCGGTCGTCTCGAGCATCATGCCCATCGAGGGCGCGACCGGGCGGAGCCGCTGCAGCTCGGCCCACGACATCACGCCGGGGTTCAGGTGCGTGACCATGCCCGTCTCGCTCATGACCAGGACGGCCATCGCGCGCACGTACTCGAGCGTCGAGGCGTAGCCGTGCTCGGCCAGCCAGGCGCGGGCGACCGGCCACCGGTCCTCCGGGCGGTCGCCGAGCGTGAACAGGGCCTCCTTGCAGCCCAGCGCGGCACCGGCGCGGGCGACCTCGAGGATCTCCTCCGGCTCCATGAAGGTCGACTCGCGCTTGGCCGCGAGCCCGCCCGGTGTCTCCACGAAGACGCAGTAGTGGCACCGGTCGCGGCAGAGCTTGGTCAGCGGGACGAAGACCTTCCGCGAGTAGGTGACGACGCCGGGCCGTCCGCGGCGGGCGAGTCCGTCGTCGCGCAGGCGGCCGGCGGCCTCCAGCAGCAGGTCGAGGTCGTCGCCGCGCGCGCCGAGGAGCTCCTCGGCGGTCACGCGCGTCAACGCCTCGCCGCGGTCGAGCCGGGCGAGCAGGGTGGCCGTGGTCATGCGGGAGCGGCCCTTCCGAAGGGGGTCGTGGCGGAGGCGGGAGGTCAGAGCGCGCGCAGCCGCGGCGCGAGGTCGCGCTCGAAGGCGTCGAAGAAGCGCTGCTGGTCGTCGCCCGGGGCGTGGAAGACCAGGTGGGTGAAGCCCGCGTCGACGTAGGGCTTGATCTGCGCGACCGTCTCCTCGGGGTCGGAGCCGACGATCCAGCGCTTCGCGACCTGCTCGATCGGCAGCTCGTCGGCGGCGCGCTCCATGTCGACCGGATCGGTCAGCGAGTGCTTCTGCTCGGGCGACAGCGAGAGCGGCGCCCAGAAGCGCGTGTTCTCGAGCGCGAGCGCCGGATCGGGATCGTAGGAGAGCTTGATCTCGATCATGCGGTCGATGGTCGAGGAGTCGCGATCGGCCGCCGCGGCGCCCGCCTCGACGGCGGGGAGCAGCTTCTCGGTGTAGAGCTCCATGCCCTTGCCCGACGTGCAAATGAAGCCGTCGCCCGCCCGGCCGGCGTACTTGGCGACGACGGGGCCGCCCGCCGCGATGTAGACCGGCACGCCGCTCTCGGGCTTGTCGTAGATCGACGCCTCGTGCGTGGAGTAGTACTCGCCGTCGAAGGTGACGCGGTCGCCCGCCCACAGCGCGCGCATCAGCCGCACGGCCTCGCGCAGGCGGGCGAAGCGCTCCTTGAAGTCGGGCCAGGTCTGCTCGCCCGCGCCCTGATAGCCGGTGGCGACCTCGTTCAGCGCCTCGCCGGTGCCGACGCCGAGCATGATCCGCTCGGGGTAGAGCACGCCGAGCGTGCCGAACGCCTGGGCGATGACGGCGGGGTTGTAGCGGTAGTGCGGGGTCATGACGGAGGTGCCGAGGGTGATGGTGGAGGTGCGCTCACCGGCCGCGGCGAGCCAGGCGAGGGAGAACGGCGCGTGCCCGCCCGTGTGCCGCCACGGCTGGAAGTGGTCCGAGACGACCGCGGTCTCGAAGCCGTGCCGCTCGGCGCCGACCGCGAGCTCGACGAGCTCCCGGGCGCCGAACTGCTCCGCCGATGCCTTGTACCCGAGCGTGATCGTCATCTGCAGCCTTCGTGAGAGGTGGGACGGCTCCCGGAGCGGGAGCGGCCCCTCCATTCTGCGCCTGCCGCGGCGCCCGGCGGGACGGGTGGACGCACCCGGGGGAGGCGTGCCCCGATCCCGCGCTGGGGAGGAGCGTCAGGCCGGCGGAGCGGCGATGTTCACCATCCAGCCGACGCCGTAGCGGTCGACCAGCATCCCGAAGCGGTCGCCCCAGGGCGAGGCGACCAGCGGCTCGACGACCGTGCCGCCCTCGGCCAGGCCGTCCCAGTAGCCGCTCAGCTCGGCGTCGTCGTCGCCGAAGAGCGCGATCGTGATGCGGGCGCCGCTCTCGGCCGGGCTCGAGGAGGGGGAGTCGAAGCCCATCAGGATCATCCCGCTCGGCGTGACGAGCTGGGCGTGCATGATCCGGTCCTGGTCGGCCGGATCCGCGCTCATCCCGAAGTCGCCGAAGCGGCTGGAGCTGAGCTCGCCGCCGAGGACGTCCCGGTAGAACTCCATCGCCTCCTGCGCGGAGCCGTCGAAGCCGATGTAGGGGCTCAGTGAAGTGGGCACGGCACGCCTTTCCCTTCGAGGTGCGCCCAGTATCTCCGCGTCCCGATGCGAGCACCAGGGGCGTCCTGCAGAAGGTCCGCCCCCGGTCCTCAGAGCTCGTCGCGGGTGGGCGGGTTCGCGCCGGAGCGGGAGGTCGTGATGCCGGCGACGTGCGCGGCGTGGTGGCCGATCGCGTGCAGGGCGGGGCCGTCGAGCAGCATCCCGTTCGCGGCGCCGAGGCCCTGGCGGAACGCCTCGTCGAGGATCGCGCCCATCGCGGAGTCGCCGGCGCCGATCGTGTCCGCCACCACGATCCGGGCGGCGGGCACGGTCACCCGCGTGACGGCCGAGGCCAGCAGAAGTCCCTCCGCGCCGCGTGTGACGACCGCGAGCTGCGACCCGAGGGAGAGCAGCCGGCTGAGGACCTCGTCGAGCTGCATCGTCGGGTAGAGCCACTCCGCGTCCTCATCGCTGAGCTTCACGACCTCGCACGCGGCGGCGATCCGCTCGAAGCGCGCGAGCGCCTCGGCGTGTGCGCCGACCAGAGCCTGGCGGATGTTCGCGTCGACGCTCGCCGTCACTCCGGCGGGCAGAGCCTCGAGGAGCTCGAGCACGGCGGATCCGCCCGGCTCGAGGAAGATCGCGATGGAACCGGTGTGGACGTGGGAGGCGCCCTCCGGGTCCGCCGCCGGCGGGTTCCAAGAGAGGTCGAAGACGTAGCGGGCCGACCCGTCCGCGGCGAGGACCGCCCGAGCGGTGCTGGTGCGCTCCGAGTCGCCGTGCCGGACCTCCACGCCGGAGGCCTCGAGGTGGGCGCGGATGCGGCGGCCGCGCTCGTCGTCGGCGATGTCGGTGACGAGGGTCGCGGGCCGCCCGAGTCGGGCGAGCGTGAGGGCGACGTTGGCCGGGGAGCCGCCGACGTGCTCCGTGGCGCTCCCGTCGCGCTCGACGATGTCGATCAGCGCCTCGCCGATGACCAGGGTGCGGGAAGCCGGGCTGACGCGCTCGTCGGTGGAGGACATGCCGACATCATGCCGGGTGACGGGGTCGCCCCGCGACGCGCGGGGCCGACCGGCGCGAGCGGCTCGCGTCCCGACCGCGGTCTCAGCCCCGGTCGCGCAGGTCCGCCAGCACCGCGTCCACGCTCGTGATCTCGATCAGCGGCGCGTACAGGGACATGGCGTCGAGCGCGCGCTGGTGGTCGGCCTCGGAGGCGCCCGCGCAGGCGTCCGCGGCGACCCTGACCCGCACTCCGGCGTCCGCGGCCGCCAGCGCCGTCGAGAGCACGCAGCAGTCGGTCGAGACGCCGGTGAGCACGAGCTCGCGGGAGTCGTCGAGCTCGGCCTCGAGCTCGGGCCCCCACTTGCCGAAGGTCGTGGCGGTGATCGTGCGATGGCCCTCGAACCCGGCCACGAGCTCGTAGAGCCGGTCGCTCTCGGGGACGAGCGCGAACGGCCATTCGCGGTAGTAGGGGATCCACGCGCCGGCGGGCCGCTCCGGGGCGACGAAGCGGGTGGTCACGACCCGCTCGCCGAACGCCGGGAGGAGCCGGCGGGTCCCCTCGGCCGCGCGCTCGAATCCGCCGGATCCCCACGGCGACTCGGCGTCGGCGAAGACGTGCTGCAGGTCGATCGCGACGAGCAGGCTCACGCCGAGGCCTCCTGGCGGCGGACGGCCCCGCGCGAGAGGGCGAGCGTTCCCGCGAAGCCGATCACGAGCGCCACGAGGACGCCGAGGTTGGCGCCGGCCCAGTCGCCGTCGCGGCCGCCGAGCGGGCCGAGGAGGTAGCCCTCCCACTCGAACCCGGGGGAGTAGTTGACCACCAGGCCCCAGCCGACGACCGCGCCGATCAGCACGAGGGCCACGGGGACCGCCGAGACGCTGCCGTAGCGGCCGCGGGAGTCGTACAGGGCCTCCTGGTCGTAGTCGCGCCGGCGGAGGAGGAGGTCGGCGAGGAACACGCCGAGCCAGGCCGCGATCGGCACGCCGAGGGTGATCAGGAAGCCCTGGAACGGGCCGAGGAAGTCGCCCGCGACGAACACGACGTAGACCGCTCCGAGGACCATCAGCACGCCGTCGATCCCTGCGGCCACCGGCCGCGAGACCTTGAGCCCCGTGCTGAGCAGTGCCAGGCCCGAGGAGTAGATGTCCATCACGGCCCCGCCGATCAGGCCGAGCAGCGCGACGACGATGAAGGGGAGCAGGAACCAGGTCGGCAGGATCCCGGCGAGGGCTCCGATCGGGTCCGCGGCGATCGCGTCCGAGAGCTCCTGCGAGGAGCCGGCCAGCAGCAGGCCGACGACCACCAGCACGACGGGCGCGACCGCTCCGCCGATCGTCGTCCACGCGATCACTCCGCTCGTGCGGGCACCGCGGGGGAGGTAGCGGGAGTAGTCGGCCGCGGCGTTCACCCAGCCCAGCCCGAAGCCGGTCATCGTGAACACGAGCCCGCCGATGACCGCGGCGGCCGAGCCCGCGGGCAGGGCGCCGACGGCGGCGAGGTCGATCCGGTCGAGGACGAGCACGACGTAGACCACGGTCAGCACGGCGGTCGCGACGGTGATCGCGAGCTGGAGCCGCATGATCAGGCGGAAACCCGCGATCCCGGCGATCACGATGAGCGCGGCGACCACGATCAGCGCGACCACCTTGGTGAGCACGCCCCCGTCCCAGCCGAACTCCTCGAACACCGTCGCCGTCGCGAGCACCGCGAGTGAGGCCAGCACCGTCTCCCAGCCCACCGTGAGCAGCCAGGAGATCACCGAGACGAGGCGGTTGCCGTCGACCCCGAAGGCCGCCCGGCTGAGCACCATCGTGGGGGCGGAGCCGCGCTTGCCGGCGACGGCGACCAGACCGCAGAAGAGGAACGAGACGACGATCCCGATCACGCTGACGAGCGTCGCCTGCCCGAAGGAGAGGCCGAAGCCGAGGAGGAAGGAGCCGTAGCTCAGCCCGAGCACGGACACGTTCGCGGCGAACCACGGCCAGAAGAGGTCGCGAGGGCGGCCGTGCCGCTCCGACTCCTGGATCGTATCGAGGCCGTTGAGCTCGATGCCGCTCGCGGGGCGGGTGCTCGGACGATCGGGGGAGGTCATCGCGTCCTCGTTCTCACGGGTGCCGGCCCTGCGCCGGAGCTGTGACGAACCTACAGCGCCCCGCGCTCGAACAGCAGCCGGAGCGATTCGAGGTCGTCCGCGACCCGCGCGCAGTCCTCGTCCCAGTCGTCGAGACTCATCCCGAGGCGCCGCCGCACGGTGAAGGCCACCTCGGCGCCGTCCCCGTTCACGAGCACCCGGAGCGGATTGTCCACCACCGTCCCGTCGGGGAGCGTGACCTCGTGGTCCGCGACGCCGAACGGGTTCTGCGGGGCGAAGCGCACCTCGACCCGGCCCATCGGCGAGTCGGCGAACCAGCGTCCGTCGACCTGCTCGAGCGCGGAGGAGGCGAGGCCCGCGGCCCACCGCGGGAGGTTCGCCGGGTCGGAGACGAAGGCGTACACCTCCGCGGCCGGAGCCTCGATCACGACGCCCACGGGGCGCGATTCGTACAGGGTCATCCGCTCGTCCTTCCTCTGCAGCCGGTCAGTGCTCGTCGCCGAAGCTGGCGACCAGCAGCGCGGCGAGCGCCGTCCGCTCCAGCATGCCCTCGATGCCGATTGCCTCGCTGCGCGCGTGCGCCCCCTCGCCCGGGGCGCCGAGCCCGTCGAGGACCGGCAGGCCCAGCGCGGCGACGAGGTTGCCGTCGCTCGCCCCGCCGACCGCGATCTCGCGGAGGGGGACGTCGATCCGCTTCGCGACCCGCTCGGCCCTGCGGTAGAGCGCGGCGACGGAGGCGGTCCGCTCGAAGACGGGCCGCTCCCAGGAGCCGCGCACCTCCAGCCGGATGCGCGGGTCGGCGGCGGCGAGCGCGTCGAGCTCGGCCTCGACGCGGGCGGCCTCGGCGGATCCGCGGATCCGCGCCTCCAGCTCCAGGCGCACGCGGGCCGTCGTCACGTTGACCCGCGAGCCGCCGGAGACCACTCCGATGTTGACCGAGGTGCCCTCCTCCTCCCGCGCGATCGCCAGCACCCGCGGGATCAGCGAGCCGAGCTCGTGGATCGCGCTCGCCCCCTTCTCCGGCTCGACCCCGGCGTGCGCCTCGACCCCGACCACGTCGATCACGAAGCGCCCGATGCCCTTGCGCGCCGTCTTGACCGCGTCGCCGATCGCGCCCTCGAACACCAGGACCGCGTCGGCGCCCGCGCACTGCCGCTCCAGGAACGGGCGGGAGGCGGCGCTGCCGATCTCCTCGTCCCCGCTCATCACCAGGCGGACGGCCGGATGCGGGACGCCGGCGTGGCGGAGCGCGGCCACCAGCCACACCATCTGCACCAGCCCGGCCTTCATGTCGTAGCTGCCCGGGCCGCTCAGGCGGTCGCCGTCGACGGCGAAGGGCCAGGAGCGGGTCGTGCCCAGGGGCCACACCGTGTCGTAGTGGCCGAGCAGCGCCACGAACGGACGCGTGCCCCGGTGCGGTCTCGCGCCGCCGCTCGCCGGGACGGTCCAGCTGGTCGCGGTCGGCGCGTCCTGCGCACGCCGGTGCTGCACGTCGGCGTCGTGCCCGAGCCGCTCTCCCACCCAGTGCACCAGGAAGGCGTGCAGCTCGCCGAGCGCCTCGAGGGAGTCGCTGGGGCTCTCGATCATCACGAGGTGCCGGACGTCGTCGAGCATCCGCGAGCGGTTGTCGCGGAGGAAGGAGCGCACGCGGGCGGCGTCGTCGGCATCGGGGAAGGTCATCGACTCCGGAGTACCAGAGTGCGGCCGCTCGCGCGAACCGGCTGAACCGTTCGGGCCCCCGTTACGTTGGTGCAGGAAGAGGTGGAGATGTCCGAGGATCAGGCCCAGATGCTGCGTGCGCTGCACGACGAGCACGCCAGCGCGCTCTGGCGGTTCGTGCTGCGCCTGACCGGCGACCGCCAGATGGCGGAGGACGTCGTGCAGGAGGCGCTGCTGCGCGCCTGGAAGCACCCCGAGATCCTCGCCCAGGGCGAGGCCGCCGCCCGCTCCTGGCTCTACACCGTGGCCCGGAACCTCGTCATCGACGACCGCCGCAGCGCCCGCTACGCCCGGGAGCTGGGCACGGACGAGGTCCCCGAGCGCCCGACCGCCGACCGCACCGACCAGGTGCTCGACGCCTGGCTGCTCTCGGACGCGCTCAGCGGACTGAGCCACGACCACCGCGCCGTCATCGTGCACGCCTACTACGGCGGCCGCACGGTCACCGAGATCGCCGCGCTGCTGGGGATCGCCCCGGGCACCGTCAAGTCGCGGATGCACTACGGGATGCGGGCCCTCAAGCTCGCACTGCAGGAGCGGGGGGTGACGGAGCTGTGAGCCGCGACCCCTCCTCCGACGACCGGCACGACGACCCCTTCCGCGACTGGGACGCCGCGTACCTCCTCGGATCCCTGACCGCTGCCGACCGCCGCGAGTACGAGCTGCACCTGCGCGCCTGCCCCGGCTGCCGCGAGTCCCTCGCCGAGTTCGTCCCGCTGCCGGGCCTGCTGGCCCACCTGCCCCAGGACGAGGCGATGCGCCTGGTCGAGGAGCCGGAGGCGGCCGGCGATCCGGCTCCGGCGGCACTGCTGACCCGCCTCGCCGCGGCCACCGACTCCGTCCGCCGCCGCACCCGGCTGCGCATCGCGGGCCTGGTACTCGCCGCCGCGGGCGTCTCGGCCGCCGCCGCCGTCGCCCTGCCGCTCGCGATCGGTCCGTCCCTCGCCCCTGTCGAGACCGTCGGCTCGACCGTCTCGCTCGCCGCGGCTCCGGGCGTCCCCGTCGAGGCCTCCGTGCGGTTCGTGCCGCAGCAGTGGGGCACGCGGATCGACATGGACTGCAGCTGGGCCGACACGGCCGAGCAGTACGCGGGCTCGGCCGGCTACGTCCTCTACGTCACGGACACCTCGGGCGGCACCGAGGCCGTCGGATCGTGGACGAGCGCGCCGGGGACGACGATGGAGCCCAGCCTCGCCACCGGGCTCCCGCTCTCCGAGATCGCCTCGGTCGAGGTGCGGCTGCAGGGATCGGACACCGTCGTGCTCACCGGCCGCCCCTGAGCGGGCCGCCGGATTCCCAGGTGCGCGCGCGGCGGACTGAGTAGCTTCTCAGTCATGACGATCGCGACCCTCGCCCTCGCCCCCGCCTCCGTGGCGACCGCCTCCTCCTCCGACAGCATCGACGAGCTCTCCGGGCTCGTCGGCGTCGCCGCGCGGGTGATCGCCGCGCTCGGAGAGGCGGGCGTCGGCCTGCTGACGCTGATCGAGACGGTGTTCCCGCCGATCCCGAGCGAGCTCGTGCTGCCGCTGGCCGGCTTCCTCGCCCAGCAGGGCCGGATGAACCTGGTGCTGGTCGTGATCACGGCGACCCTCGGCGCCTACCTCGGCGGCCTGATCCTCTACGCGCTCGGCCACCGCATCGGCACGGAGCGCTCGATCCGCCTGCTCTCCAAGCTCCCGCTGGTCGACCGCGAGGACTTCGAGAAGGCGGTCGGCTGGTTCCGCCGGCACGGCACCTGGGCGGTCCTCTTCGGTCGCCTCATCCCGGGCGTGCGCAGCCTCATCTCGCTCCCCGCGGGGGCCGAGCGGATGAACCTGCTGCTGTTCTCGGGACTGACGATCCTCGGCTCCGGCGTCTGGAACGGCCTGCTGATCGGCCTCGGCGCGGCCCTCGGCACGCAGTACGAGCTCGTCGACCAGTACGCGGGCGTGCTCGACGCGATCATCTACAGCGCGTTCGGCGTGCTGCTGCTCGCGCTCGTGGTGCGCCGCGTGCGGCGGCACCGTGCCGCGGCGCGCACCGGATCGCGCCACTGACCTGCGTCCTCGGGCGGGCGGGCGCAAGGCCCCGCGCCACCCCGCCCCGGTGCCCTAACGTTCGAGGGGTCCGCACTCCCCGACGCGAAGGAACGCCATGTCCGAGACCGCCGCGCCCACGATGTCCCGCACCTCCGTCGAGCGCTGGTGGATCATCGCCGTCTCGCTGATCGCGATCGTGCTCGGCGTCATCGCCGTCCTGATCCCCGGTCCGACGCTGCTGACCGTCGCCATCGTCTTCGGCATCCACCTGATCGCCGCGGGCGTCTTCCGCCTGCTGCTGGCCTTCACCGCCTCGCGGCTCGATGCCCGGGTGCGCTGGCTCGCGGGCCTGCTCGGCGCCCTGATCCTGGTCGCGGGCATCCTGTGCCTGTCGAACCCGTTCGAGTCGCTGAGTGTCCTGGGCCTCGTGATCGGCGCGGGCTGGATCCTCGACGGCGTCTCGAGCATCACCAGCGGCCGCACCGTCGCCGGCCCCGCGTGGCTGCCGATCGCGGCAGGGATCGCCTCGGTCATCGCGGGCGTCCTGACGATCATCATGCCCGTGCTGGCGCTGGCCTCCTTCGTGACGGTCGCGGCCATCCTGCTGATCGTCGTGGGCGTCTCGGGCCTGCTCCTGCTCCCGGGCCGCACGAAGCGCCCCGAAAGCGCCGAGGCGTAGAACGCGCGGATGGCCGATCCCGATCTCGTCCCCGAGCTGCTCGTCGCCGACCTCGACCGGAGCCTCGGGTTCTGGTGCGGTCCCTGCGGGTTCCGGATCCACTACGCCCGGCCCGAGGAGGGCTTCGCGTACCTGGTCCTCGGCTCCGCGCACGTGATGCTCGAAGAGGCGGGGCGGGGCCGCAACTGGATCGCTGCACCGCTGGAGCGCCCGCTCGGCCGGGGGATGAACCTGCAGCTGCACGTCGACGACGCCGACCGGACGGCGGCGGCGCTCGCCGAGGCCGGGACGCCGCTGTTCTCGCCGCTCGAGACCCGCTGGTACCGGGTCGGAGCGGAGGAGGCGGGCGTCCGTCAGCTGGTGGTGGCCGATCCGGACGGGTACCTTCTGCGGTTCCAGTCGTCGCTCGGACGCCGACCGGCTCGAGCGGACGTCCCCGTCGCTCCCTGACCGGCCGACCGCGCCACCATCCGCTCGGCTCAGGACGTCATGCCAGCGAGTGACGACCGTGACACTGCGCGGCTGGTTGCCTCGGAGACATGACGCAGCACCCCGCCATCGCGACCCTCCCGCAGGTCCCGCCCGCCGCCCTCTCCGAGCCCGCGTTCGAGCAGGCCGCCTCGGCGGAGCACGAGCCCCTCGTCCGTCCGGCGGACCTGGTGTCGGCGCTCACGGGCGTCGCGCTCTGCTTCTTCTCCCTCTTCGTCTACGCCATCGCGCACTGGCAGTACTTCGGCACGGACGTCGACGAGGTGAGCGTCCTCGGCTGGCTCGCGCCGCTGATCGCCGGCGTCGCCTGCCTGCTGTCGGCCGTCGTGTCCGTCGGGGTCCGCGCCTCCGGGCGCCGCGCCGAGCGGACCGCGGCATGATCCCCGTCCTCGCCGGGCCCGGCCTCGAGGCCGCGGAGCAGCTCCTCGTCCGCGCCGGATGCCTCCGCCCCGAGCACCCGTGGGCGGCCGGTGCCGCCACGGAGGCCGCGCCGCGGATCGACTTCGCCGTCCTCGCCGAGCAGGCGTGCCTCCTCGACCTCTCGGAGGAGGCGGTCGCGCGCATCGCCGTCTCGCTCGCCACCGGCCGCCCCGTCGATCTGCGGAGCGCCTTCGGGCATCTCACGCGCGACCACGCCCGGCTCGTCATGACCGCGGTCGCCGCTTCCGCCGGGCACGACCGCGTGAGCAGCCGGATCCGCGTGGTCGGCGACGAGCGCCGGGTCGAGACGGCGCCGCCCCTGGCCGTCTGGCCCTCCTGACCCCCGCCCGCCCCGATCGGGCGGGCGCGCTCGCCGATCCGACCCGGCGCTCCGCGTGCCTCCGATGCTCCAGGCAGGTGAGCCGTTCGGAGGTGCCGTGCCGCCGACCCGCGTCGCTACGGCCTTTCGGAGGTGCCCGGTTTAGGGTGTCCGTGTGCAACGAGTCGACGATTTCCCAGGAGCCGGACCGGTGGCGACCTCACCCGAATCCGGTGACCAGGGGGAGGCGTCCGCGCATCGGCTCTCCCCGACGGCGACCTCTCCCGTGCAGGTGACGAGCGGCGAGGCCGGCTACCAGGGCGGCAACGTGGCCGATCCGGTGTGGCAGTCGTGGCGCGACGAGCTCGCCAAGGTCGGCGGTCCGTCGCCCCTGCTCCACTTCGTGGACTCGCCCCGGACGCGCATCGAGCTCTCGACCACGCACCCCGGCGGGCTGCCCCCGTTCATCTCGGGCAAGACGACGCTCCTCTCCTCGCTCATCCGCGACGAGCTCGCCCTGCGCACAGCGAAGAACGCCGCGGGTGCGATCACCGACAAGGGGATCGAGCTGCGCTCGGTCCGCGGTATCGAGGGCGTCCACCTCGCCATCGGCCTCGCCCAGTGGCGCGCCGGCGACACGGAGTTCACCGCACCCGTGCTCCTGCGCCCGCTCGCCATCCGCCGCTACGGCCGCGACTTCGAGCTCAAGCTCAAGGGCCAGCCCTACTTCAACCCGCAGCTCGCGCGTGCCCTCAAGCAGCAGTTCGGCATCACGATCGACCCCGAGCAGTTCGTCGAGCTGGCCGTGCAGAACGGCGTCTTCAAGCCGCAGCCGGTCATCGACCAGCTGCGCGGCCTGACCTCGCACCTGCCGTGGTTCGCCGTGCACCCGCGCCTCGTGGTCTCGAGCTTCGCCGACGTGGCGGGCGACATGCTCCGCGACGCCCGGATGCTCGAGCACCCCGTCCTCGACGCCGTCGCCGGGAACCCGGCCGCCAAGCGGGCGCTGCAGCAGTCGCAGAAGGTGGCGTCGATCATCCCGCAGGACGAGCGTCCTCCGGCGACCGACAACCTCCTCCTCGACGCGGACGCCGAGCAGGAGCAGGTGATCGCGAACATCGCGGCCGGCAACTCGCTCGTCGTGAAGACCCTCCCCGGCACGGGCGGCACCCAGACCATCGTCAACGCGATCGGCGCCCTGGCCGCCCAGCACAAGCGCGTGCTGGTCGTCAGCGCCCGCCGGTCGAGCCTCGACAGCATCCACCAGCGCCTGCTCTCGGCGGGCCTGGGCGGCATCGCGGTCGGGCCCCGCACGCTCCGCCGCGACCTCATCCAGTCGATCGGCCGCAACGAGAAGGCCGCGCGCCCCTCCGTCAGCGAGATCGACGACGCCCTGCTCCGGCTGCGGAAGGTGCTGCTCGACTACCGCGGCGCGCTCTCCCGGCGCGACGAGAGCTTCGGCGTCTCGGCGCTGCAGGCCCTCGAGGAGCTCGCCCGCCTCTCGCAGCTGCGGACGCCCCCGTCGACCGCCGCCCGCCTCGACCGCCGCTCCGTCACCGCTCTCGCGCACAGCCGCCCCGAGGCGACCCGGATGCTGATCGAGTCGGCGCGCCTGGGCGAGTTCCGCTACGGCCCGGGCGACTCGCCCTGGTACGGGGCCCAGTTCGACTCCACCGCCGACGCCGAGATCGCCCACGAGCTGGCCAAGCGCCTGCACCTGCGCGACCTGCCGCGCCTGCTCGACCGCGCCCAGGACGTCATCGGCCAGACGCGGATGCGCCCGTTCGAGTCGGTCGCCGAGCTCGGCATCTACCTGCGCCTGCTGCAGGACGTCCGCGAGACGCTGGACAAGTTCCAGCCGGCCGTCTTCGACCGCTCGATCCAGGACCTCATCGTCGCCACCTCGCCGCGCCGCGAGGCCGCCGAGATGTCGTCCACCAACCGCCGGCGCCTGAAGAAGCTCGCCCGCGAGTACCTGCGTCCCGGCGCGCACGTCACCGACCTCAACGCGGCGCTCCGCCGGGTGCAGCAGCAGCGGACGCTGTGGCAGCGCTACGCGGTCGCCGGCACGATCCCCGAGGTCCCGGTCGGCGTCGCCGACGTGCAGGTGGCCTACCAGCAGGTGACCGACCAGCTGAGCCGTCTCGACGAGCCGCTCGGCCGCCGCGGGACGAACCTGCAGCTCGCCTCGCTCCCTCTCGCCGAGCTGGCCTCGATGGTGTCCGGCCTCGCCGAGGACAGCGAGGTGCTGGCCAACCTCCAGGAGCGGACGACCCTCCTCGCCACCCTGCGCGACTGGGGCCTGGACCCGCTGCTCACCGACCTCTCGCGCCGCCACGTGCCGGCCGAGCTGGTCGCGGGCGAGCTGGACCTGGCCTGGTGGCGCTCGGCGCTCGAGATCATGCTGACCGACGAGCGTGCGCTGCTCGGCGGCAACACGAGCGTGCTCGACCGGCTCGAGGCCGACTTCAAGCTCGTCGACGAGGCGCACGCCGCCTCGAGCGCCGAGCTGCTGGCCTGGAAGCTCTCCGAGACCTGGAAGATCGGGCTCGTCGACTGGCCGCAGGAGCGCGACGCGCTGCGCGCGCTGCTGCGCACCGAGGCGGCGACGACCCCTCAGGAGCTGCAGAAGGCCGCTCCGCACCTCTCGCGCGTGCTCGCTCCGGCCTGGCTCGCCTCGCCGTACGAGGTGCACCGCATCGGCACCGAGACGACCTTCGACGCGGTGTTCCTCGTCGATGCCGGGGCGACCACGCTGGCCGAGAACGTCGGAGCGATCCGCCGGGCCAAGCAGGTCGTCGCGTTCGGCGACCCGGTCACGCAGACCCCCACTCCCTTCGGCCTGCGCGTCGACGAGACGCCGGAGTTCGGCTCCACCGCCTCGCGGACCGACGTGGAGGCGCTGCACGCCCAGTCGGCGCTCGCCCGACTCGGCGAGCTGCTCAACACCGTCACGCTCACCCGCAGCTACCGCGCGGGCGGCGAGGACCTGGCCGAGCTGGTCAACCGCCGCTTCTACGGCGGCCGCATCGACTCCCTGCCCTGGGCCGGCTCCTTCCTCGGACACGACTCGCTCCGCTTCCACTACATCGCGAGCGGGCACGGCATGCCCGAGAACGACTCCGGAGCCGTCGAGTCCGTCGACGCCGAGGTCGCGAAAGTGGTCGAGCTGGTGCTCGAGCACGCCGTGATCCGTCCGCGCGAGTCGCTGATGGTCATCACCGCGAGCCCTCGCCACGCCGTGCGGGTGCAGCAGGCGGTGCTGACGGCCTTCGCCAAGCGCACCGATCTGAGCGACTTCATCCTCGGCGACCGTCCCGAGCCCTTCGCCGTCGTGACGCTGGAGCAGTCGGTCGCGCAGAGCCGCGACCGCGTCATCTTCTCGATCGGCTACGGCCGGACGCCCCACGGCCGCCTGCTGTCGAACTTCGGCGCTCTCGCGGAGCCGGGCGGAGAGCGCCTGCTGGCGGTCGGGATGACCCGTGCCCGCCGCTCGATGGACATCGTCTCGTGCTTCCGCCCGGGCGACATCGACGAGTCGCGCATGCGCTACGGCATGGTCGCGCTCGCGCAGGTGCTGCAGGAGGCGGAGGACCGCGTCCAGCCGAGCGACCGCGACGACTACTCGGAGCCGATGCTGGTGGATCTCGCCGCGCGCCTCGAGCGCCGCGGACTCCGGGTCAACATCGGGCACAAGGGCAAGCTGGCCCTCGTCGCCGCGCACGGGACCCGTGCCGTGGTGGTCGAGACCGACCGCGACGTGAGCACGCAGAGCCTGCGCGTGTCGCTGCGCCTGCGTCCGGAGCTGCTGCGCCGGCTGGGCTGGCACTACCTGCGGGTGCACAACTTCGAGCTGTTCGCCGACCCCGAGGCCGTGGCCGCGCGGGTGGCCGGGCTGATCGGTGCGACCGCGGGGGAGGAGCAGACCGCTGCTCCCGCCGCCGGCGAGGCTCCTGCTCCCACCGCTGCTGCTCCCGCCGCTCCTGCTGCCGCCGCCGCTCCGGCGTCGGGGGAGACGCAGCCCGTCGAGCCGCTGCCGCGCGACTGATCGTGGCGCCGGATCCCGACGCCCCCGCGGGTGCCGACCGCCCGTTGCGGCGCACCCGCGGCGGTCGGCGGGCGACGCTCCCCGCGAAGCCGGGCACCGATCCGTCCCCGCACGACGCTCCGATCGCCGACCCCTCCGCGCCGCCCGCGCGCCCCGACACCGGCCCGAACGACGCGCGCCTGCGCCAGGACGTCCCCCCGCACTACTGACGTCAGCCGGACCGGTCGGTGATCCGCGAGTCGAGACATGTCCCGTCGGCGACTTCGGACCTCCCCCCGGCGCGCCCCCGCTCGACGAGCGACCACGTCACGCCGACGCCTGCCGACCGCTCACGTCGGTCCCGTCGACGGTGGCCGACCGCTTCCCGCCCTGTGTCCGCTGACGACCGCCTCCGTCCGGTGCTCGCTGACCGACTGCTTCGGCCCGGCACCCGCTGACCGACTGCTTCGGCCCGGCACCCGCTGGCGACCGCGTACGCCCAGCGCCCGTCGACCGACTGCTTCCGTCCGGTGCCCGCTGACCGATCGCTTCCCACCCGGTGCCCGGCGGTGTCCGATGGACGCGTGGAGACAGGACCGATCGGTCCCCGCCAGAGTTGCTCATGGTCCCGATCGGCGACCTCCCGAAGGTGCAGGTGCCGTCCGAGCCGCGTGCCAGCGTTTCGGACGCACCGTTCGCACAACGCTCTGCAAGCCGTTCCCCATCGGGAAGACGACAGAGCGACTCAGTCGACGTGCTTGCCGGAGTTCGCGGTGGTGGCGTTGCCGTTGTTGGCGAGCAGGTCGCGGATGTCGGCGAGGAGCTCGAGCTCGGTGGGGGCCTTGTCCTCCGCGGCGGGGGCGTCGGCGGCCTTCTTGGCGAACGCGGCGTTCTTGAGGTGGTTGATCGGCAGGACGAACGCGAAGTAGAGGACGAAGGCGACGATCACGAACTGGATCAGGGCCGAGACGACCGAGCCGTAGGCGATGACGGTCGGGTCCTCGCCGTTCTCTCCCGGTCGGATGGGCCAGACCAGGGCCTCGAGGGAGGAGGCGTCGAAGATCACGCCGATGAGCGGGTTGAAGATCCCCGTCACGATCGCGTTGACGATGGTCGTGAAGGCGGCGCCGATGACCACGGCGACAGCCAGGTCGATGACGTTGCCGCGGAGGATGAACTCCTTGAAGCCGTTGATCATGATTGTTCCGTTTCTGCCGTGAGCGGTGGGTGGCGGGTCAGCTCCCGGAGGAGGAACCCGAGGAGGAGGACCCGGAGGAGCCCGAGGACGACGAGGAGGAGGACGATCCGGAGCCCGAGGACCCCGAGTCGGACGAGGAGCCGCCCGAGCCCGATGAACCCGAGGATCCGGAGGAGGAGCCGCCCGATCCCGAGGAGCCCGACGACGAGTCGGATGAGCCGGAGCCGGATGCGCCCGAGCCGGACGAGCCGGAACCCGAGGAGGAGGAGCCGCCCTCGCTCGACTTCCCGCCGGAGCGGGAGTCGGTGCGGTAGAAGCCCGAGCCGTTGAAGGTCACGCCGACCGCGCTGAACACCTTGCGCAGCGCCCCCTGGCAGCTCGGGCACTCGGTGAGCGTGTCGTCGGTGAACTTCTGCTGGATGTCGAAGGCGTTGCCGCACTGCGTGCAGCGGTAGGAGTAGGTGGGCACAGGGGGCTCCTCGGAGGCGGGTGGGGGAGAAGGAGGACGGGGTCAGTGGCGCAGGTCGACGATGCCGGAGGGAGTGACGACTCCGTCGACGGCCTGGTCGTGGACCTCGCTGGGCACCCGGTCGACGAGCTCGCTGTCGAAGACGACGGCGTAGACCGGCGGGCACTTCTCCATCGAGCCGAGGGTCTTGTCGAAGTAGCCGCGCCCCCAGCCCATCCGCATCCCCTGCCGGTCGACGGTGGCGGCCGGGACGACGATGAGGTCGACGTCGTTGATCGCGATGGGGCCGAGCAGCTGCCCGACGGGCTCGGGCATGCCGAACAGGCCCTGGGTCTCGGTGTGGCCGTCGCCGACCGCCCAGTCGAGCAGGCCGTCCTGGCGCGAGACGGGGAAGAGGACGCGGATGCCGTGGCTCTCGGCCCAGCCCAGGAACGGCCGGGTGCTCGGCTCGTCCGGAGCGGAGAGGTAGCACGCGAGGGACCGGGCCCCCACGCGGGTGGCGAGCTCGATCAGGTGGGCGGTGATCTGCTCCGCGGCCTGGTCGCGAGCGGTCGAGGTCTGAGTGCGGCGGCGCTCGCGCAGCTCGGCGCGCAGCGCCCGCTTCTCGTGCGTGATGTCGGCTGGCATGCGCTCAGTCTAGAACCGGGCCCCGCGCCGGCCTCCGCGCGGACGACCCTGAGGGACGCTCGTCCCGGACCGCCCCGGAACGGGGTCCGGCGCCTTCCGTCGCCGGTCCTGGCGCGAAACTCCCGCGACTTCCCCCGCCGCTAGGATGGCGCCCCATGGGCACTCGAATCCGCAAAGCAGTCATCCCCGCCGCAGGTCTCGGCACCCGCTTCCTGCCGGCGACGAAGGCCATCCCCAAGGAGATGCTGCCGGTCGTCGACAAGCCGGCGATCCAGTACGTGGTCGAGGAGGCTGCGGACGCCGGCCTCCAGGACGTGCTCGTGATCATCGGGCGCAACAAGAACGCGCTCGCCAACCACTTCGACTCGGTGCCCGAGCTCGAGCAGAACCTGTCCCAGAAGAAGGACGACAAGAAGCTCGAGCACGTCAAGTACGCCAGCGACCTCGCCGACGTGCACTTCGTCCGTCAGGGCGAGCCGAAGGGCCTCGGCCACGCGGTCTCCCGCGCGCAACGCCACGTCGGCGACGAGCCCTTCGCCGTGCTCCTCGGCGACGACCTGATCGACGCCCGCGACCCGCTGCTCTCCCGCATGATCGACGTCGCCGAGCAGCGCGACACCACGGTGGTCGCGCTGCTCGAGGTCGACCCCGACCAGATCCACCTCTACGGCTGCGCGGCGGTCGAGGCGACCGACGAGGACGACGTGGTGCGGATCACCGGGCTGGTCGAGAAGCCCTCCAAGGAGGACGCCCCCTCGAACCTCGCGATCATCGGCCGCTACGTGCTGAAGCCCGACGTGTTCGGCGTGCTCGAGCACACCGCTCCGGGCAAGGGCGGCGAGATCCAGCTGACCGACGCGCTGGAGCGCATGGCGCAGGACCCGGCCGAGTTCGGCGGCGTCTACGGCGTCGTGTTCCGCGGCCGCCGCTACGACACCGGCGACAAGCTCGACTACATCAAGGCCATCGTGCAGCTCGCCTCCGACCGCGACGACCTCGGCAAGGACCTCAAGCCCTGGCTGAAGGACTTCGTCGCCGGCCTCTGAGCCCCGGCGAGCGCTCCTCCGGAACGGACGGGACCCCCTGCTGCGGCACGGGATCCCGTCCGTTCGTCCGTTCCCCGAGAGCACGGAACGCCGCGGAGTCCAGTCCCCCTCCCGCAGTGCGGCGGAGCAGTAGGGTCGCATCATGCCGCTCCCGATCCCGACGCTCACCGAGGGTCGTGTCACCGTCCGCCCCATCCGCGTGCGCGACGCCCGCCCTCTCGAGCGGGAGCTGATCGCGAACCGGTCGTGGCTGCGCCAGTGGGAGGCGTCCGACCCCCGGGGAGGCGCCGCATTCGACGTGCGCGCCAGCATCCGCTCGCTGCAGCAGAACGCGCGGGCCGGCGGGGGAGTGCCGTTCCTCATCGACTGGGACGGCGAGCTCGCCGGGCAGCTCAACATCTCGAACATCGGGTACGGCTCGCTCTCCTCCGGGTCGATCGGCTACTGGGTGTCCGAGCGCTACGCCGGGCGGGGGATCACTCCGATCGCCGTGGCACTAGCTGCCGACCACGCCTTCCTCGACCTGGGCCTGCACCGGATCGAGATCTGCATCCGCCCGGAGAACCGGCCGAGCCTGCGCGTGGTCGAGAAGCTCGGCTTCCGCTACGAGGGCCTGCGGCGGCGCTTCATCCACATCAACGGCGACTGGCGGGACCACTTCTGCTTCGCCCTCGTGGCGGAGGAGGTGCCCCGCGGCGTGCTCCGCCGCTACCGCGACGGGCAGGTCCCGTCGGAGGTCGGCCTGCCGACCGACGCGGACCTCCGCGCCTCGCGCCGCTCGGGTCTCTCCGGACCCTCCGACGGCGCCGGTGTCCCTCCGACGGGGCCCCGGCTGATCCGCGATCCGCACGGACACACCTACCCGTAATGACGGACGGGAGTGCCCGGTGCTCCTAGCGTTGTCCGCATGAGTAGCGACTGGCTGGGCGGGGGCGTCGTCTGGGCGCTCGCCGCCGTTCTGTGGGTCGCCTATTTGATCCCCACGTGGATGCGCAGGCGGTCGTACAACGCGACCGAGCGCAACGCGGTGAGGCTGCAGCAGACGCTGCGGATCCTCGCCGAGACCGCGGAAGTGCCCGAGCACGTGCGTGCGGAGGCGACAGCCCGCGAGGTGGCGCTGCAGCAGCGCCGGCTCCGGGTGACCGAGACACGACGACGAGCCGAAGAGAAGGCACAGGCGATGGAGCTGGCACAGGCGGAGAAGGCGGCGCGCGACGCGCTGCGACGGGCGACCGCGAGCGCACGGCGGAGCACGCGGTCAGGGCCCTCGGTCCTGCGCTGGCGCCAGGGCGCCGCGCTGGCCGTGCTGGTCGGGGCGGTCGCCGCGCTGGTCGGGCTCGTGATGCTGCCCTTCGGCGGCACGGGTGCGGTGCCGCTCGTCGGCCTGCTCCTCGCCGTCGCGGGGCTCGGCACGCTGATCCTGCTGGCTCCGGGTCGCCGCCGCGCCGCCGCTCCGGCCGCGACAGCGACGACGGCCGCCGCGACCGAGCGCCGGCGCGCCGAGGTCTTCGAGGCCGAGCTCGCCGAGGAGGCGGCGGACGACGCCTCCGAGGAGCTCGCCGAGGACCGTGCGAGCTGGACGCCGCAGCCGCTCCCCAAGCCGCTCTACCTCTCCCGGGGCACGGTGGCCGCCTCCGCGATGGCGTCGATCGACGCCGTGGAGCGCCTGCGCACCGCCGCGGCGGAGGCGGAGCTCGCCCAGCGCGCCGCCGCGACCGCTCCCGAGGTGGCGCCGCTGCGCGTCCCGCGTGCCGCCGCTCCCGCTCCCGAGGCGCCGCGTCCCTCCTCCCGCTTCGCCGCGATGGGCGTCGTGGACGGCGTCGACGCGATCGACCTCGACCAGGCGCTGCAGCGCCGCCGCGGGGCCTGACCCGAGTGCGAGGCGCCTGCTCGTCCGTGCTAGTGTGGACGAGTTGTTCGGGCCGGTGACGGCTCGGAAGGCACGGGTCCGTGGCGCAGTTGGTAGCGCGCTTCGTTCGCAATGAAGAGGTCAGGGGTTCGAATCCCCTCGGATCCACCACCACGGAAGGCCCGCTCGAGAGAGCGGGCCTTCTGTGTTCTCCCGGCGGCCGGATCGGGAACCTCGCCTGTTCGGCGGGTCGACCGCCTCGCGGCCTCGACGCGCTCGTCGGCGGAGGAGTGGTCCGTTGGATCGGCTTCGGTACTAGGCGTCTCCGCCGATCCTGGCTCGACCGCCGAGGACGGCGACTCCCGTCGAGACTCCGGCGACTGCGACCATCGCGACGATGCCCAGTGCCCGGAGCACGAACGCCTTGTGCTCCGAATCCTTGAGTGCTTCGTCGTCGATCGCTTCTTTGAACAGCCGAAGGACCGAGTAGCGGTCCGCCGCGCTCAGGGTGTCGCGATCCAGTTCGCGGTTCAGAACGGCGCGGTACTCGGCGAAGGCCCTGTGAACCTTCTTCTGACTCTTCCAGTTGACTCGAACGGCTGAACTCGCCTGATCTCGCACTTCACTGAACGAGTCGAGGACGAGATTCTTGAAATCCGGGAACTGCTCGACGACCTTCAGGGCGAGCTCCTCGCTCATGTTCGGCAGCTCGGATGCGAACGCTATGAACTTCTCTTTCGACAGATTCCTCCAAGAGTCGATACCGATCCTCTGCTTGAGATCGTCCTCGTTCGAGTAGTCCATGCTGATCCCTCTTCCCTCCACGGCGACGGCCGATCATCGCTTCAGAGTATCGAGGAGGAGCCGTCGGTCCACGTGCTCTCCGGGCGGGAGAGCGCGCGGGCCGGTCGTGCAGGTCCTGACGATCGGGCGCCCCAAGCTGTGGGCCGCTCGCCTCCGTGCGTCTTCCGTGTCCCCCATCCGGGCCGCGCCGGGCGGGAGCCGTTCTCCTCCGGTCCGTCGGGGGATCCGCAGCGACGTACGCTCGCCCCTCGTGCTCTCGCAGCACGCGAGGCACTCGAACGATGGACGACCAGGGGACGGGACGACATGGGGACCACAGCACACAGGGCACGGCGGAGAGCGGCAGGGGTCGGCGCGGGGGCGATCGCGCTCCTGGCGGGGCTCCTGGCGGCACCTCCGGCGCAGGCGTCCGGGACGCAGACGCTGCTCGCGCTCGGCGACTCGATCACGCGCGCGGCGACGACCTGCGGGGTGAACCGCGACTGCGTCGAGAACTCCTGGGCGACGGGATCGGCGCCCGCGGTCGACTCGATCGCGAGCCGGATGGCGGCGGCGGATCCGCGGACGGCGGTCCGCGCGGTGAACTACGCGAAGTCGGGCGCGGTCATCAGCGGAGTCGAGTCGCGGATCGACGCCGCGGTCGCGGCCGGGGAGGAGCCGGACGTGGTCACGCTGCTGATCGGCGGCAACGACCTCTGCTCGCTGAGCCTCTCGCCCGACTCCCGCGACGGCTACGCGATGACGCCCGCGGCCTCCTTCGCCGCGTCGGCGACCCGGATCCTGCGCTCGATCGGCGAGGAGTGGCCGGAGGCGACGGTGCTCGTCGGCTCGGTCCCGGACATCGAGTCGGAGTGGGAGGCCGTGAAGCCGACGCCGGGCGCCGCGATCTGGGCCTGGGGCGGGGTCTGCCGGACCCAGCGCGGAGTCGACGCCACGACCGGAGCCTCTCTGATCGGCTCGGCCTACACCGCCTCGCTCGCGGCGGCGGAGGACCGGGAGGCCGCCTTCAACGAGGCACTGGAATCGGCCTGCGCGTCCGCCGCGAACGACTGCGTCTGGGACGGCGGCGCCCTCACGGCGGCTCCGATCTCGCTCGACCAGCTCTCGACGGACGTCGACTACTTCCACCCGAACGTCGCCGGCCAGGCGATGATCGCGGAGGAGCTGTGGACGGCCTGGGGCCTCGGCGACGAACCGGCTCCGACCCCGACCCCGACTCCCACGTCGGCGCCCACCGCGGCTCCTGCTCCGGCACCCACGGGCTCGCCCGCGCCGTCGCGCGACACGACGGCTCCGAAGACCGTCATCACCGCGCCGACGAGCGGATCGACGGTGCGCGGCTCGGTCACCCTGGTCGCCACCGCCAAGGACGACGTCGGCACGACAAAGCTGAGCTTCTGGAGCGGAGCCACGCGGCTGGGCGACGCGACGAGGGCGTCGGACGGCACGTGGCGCCTGACCGTCTCGGCCTCCTCCTACCCGGCCGGGCGGTACGCGATCGTCGCGCACGCCTCCGACGCCGCGGGAAACCTCGGGCGGAGCGCTTCGATCACCCTCAAGCGCTGAGCGGCTGAGGGGGCCGCCACCGGCCCCCTCAGCCCCGCGCGACGAGCAGCACGTCGGGACGATCCCAGTTCTCGACGGTCTGCAGCACCCAGAAGATCCCGAAGAGGGCGAGCGCGACGGCCTCGCCGAGCAGGAGCCACTGCTCGCCGAGAAGTTCCGCTCCCCGCCCCGTGAGAAGCAGGAGCACCAGCGCCGCATCGACCGCGGCGATCAGCACCGCGAGAACGGCGTAGCAGCGGGAGTAGAAGCGCGGCGTCCCCGGCCCGCTCGCTCCCTCCTCGCGCACCGCGACGGCGTGCAGACCCGCGGTGACGGCGATGAGGAGGAAGAAGACGCCGGCGGCGGCGTAGTGGCCGAGCCGCAGGAACGACGGAAGCGTGCTCCAGGCCGCCAGAGCGATCAGGAGGGCGGCGGCGATCGCGGTGCGGACGAGCGCCCAGCGGTCGAGGACCCGGTCGAGGGCGAGCAGGATCACGGAGGCGACGAGGACGGCCGCGGCCGTGACCAGGTAGGCGGGCAGGGAGGCGGCGACCTCACCCGCGGCCGTCGTGGGAAGGCACGACGCCCCTCCCGCCGGGCACACCGCTCCCTGGAGGCGCTGCAGCTCCTCCGAGGCGAGGGGCACCGGCACGATCGCGATGACCGGCGCCGTCATGCCCGCCAGCAGCAGGAGGAAGCGCCGCACGCTCCTCCCGGCGAGGACGACCAGCGCGACGCCGACCGCGAAGAGCGCCCCGGTGAAGAGGGAGCGGACCGGGGTGTAGTACGAGGCGCTGATCGAGCGCAGCGGGCCTCCGACGACGAGCTGGTGGACGAGGCCGGCCGTGAGGAGCACCACGGCCGCCACCAGGGAGAGGCGGACGTAGCGGTAGGTGCGGAGGGAGGAGACGGCACCGCCCCCGCCCAGCGCGTCGCCGCGGGCCACCCGGCTACTCCGCGCGCAGGCCGGAGGAGGCGAGGGCGAAGTCGACGTCGATGCGGATAGCGACGCGGAGGGGGTTCGGGCGCGGGGTGCGGTAGCGCTGGGAGTAGAGCTCGACGGCGTGCTGCACGGCGTCCGGCTCCTCCTCGATCGTCGCCGGACCGCCCAGGCTCAGCCACCGGATGCCGTCGACCTGCCCGACCGTCGCGGTGCCGCCCCGCCGGACGTTGAGCACCTTCTGGCTCTCGCGGGAGGTGATGACGCGGACGACGCCGTCCTCGTAGGTGAAACCCACGGCGACCACGTGCAGGCGGCCCTGGCGGCCGGGGGTGGAGAGGGTGGCCAGGTGGCGCTCGGTGACGAAGGCGAGGCCGTCGGCGCTCAGGATGCTCATCCCGCGAGCGTAGCCGGAGGCGCCGACGCGCTCCTGGGGGCGGACCGCCGGTCAGCCCTCGAGGATCAGCGCCTCGCCCTGGCCGCCTCCGCCGCAGAGCGCGGCGACGCCGAGCCCGCCGCCTCGGCGACGGAGGGCCAGCGCCAGGTGCAGGGCCAGCCGTGCTCCGGAGGCGCCCACCGGGTGGCCGAGCGCGATCGCCCCGCCGTCGAGGTTGACCTCCTCGGGCTCGACGCCGAGATCGTCCGCCGACTGGAGGACGACGGAGGCGAACGCCTCGTTGATCTCGATCAGGTCCAGGTCGGACACCGCTGCACCGCGGCGGCCGAGCGCCCGGAGGATCGCCGCCGACGGCTGTGAATGCAGGGAGTTGTCCGGTCCGGCGACCTGCCCGTGCTCGGCGACGGTCGCGAGCCAGGGCAGTCCGCGCTCGCGGGCCCAGCCGCGGGACACGACGACCAGCGCGGCGGCGCCGTCCGTGATCGGGGACGAGCTGCCCGCGGTGATCGTGCCCTCGGGCGAGAACGCGGGGGCCAGCCGGGCGAGCGTCTCGACCGTGCTGTCCTCCCGGATCCCGTCGTCGGCGGACACGACGAGGTCCGGTCCGCGCCGCTGCGGCACCGCGACCGGCATGATCTCCTCGGCGAGCACGCCGGTGGACCGTGCCGCGGCGGCCCGCTGGTGCGAGAGCGCGGCGAAGGCGTCCTGGCGCTCGCGGCGGATGCCCCGTGCGGCGTTGCCGTCGTCGGTCACCCTCCCCATCAGGCGGCGGTCGAACGGATCGAGCAGGCCGTCGTGGAGGAGTGCGTCCTCGAGCGGACGCGGACCGACACCCAGGCCCGAGCGGGATCCGAGCAGGAGGTGCGGCGCGTTGGTCATCGACTCCTGCCCTCCGGCGACGACCACCTGCGCCTCGCCGAGCCGGATCATCCGCGCCGCGTCGATCACCGCGGTGAGACCCGACAGGCAGAGCTTGTTGATCGTGACCGCCGGGACGTCCCAGCCCAGGCCCGCGAGGACCGCGGCCTGCCGGGCGGGGCCCTGACCGGCTCCGGCCTGGATCACCTGGCCGAGCACGGCCGCGTCGACGTCGGCCGCGGAGGCGCCTGAGCGCTCGAGAGCCCCTCGGATGGCAGCGGCGCCGAGCTCGACGCCCGAGAGCGGCGCGAAGGCTCCGGAGAAGCGGGCGAACGGGGTGCGGGCGCCCCCCAGGATCACGGGGGTGGTGTCGTCAGTGGACACGGGGACTCCTTCTCGACGGTGAGAGCGGGGGAAGCGGTGGGGAGACGGATGCCGGATGCCGGCCCGGGTCAGGGAACGAGCAGGATCTTCCCGCGGACGTGGCCGTCCTCGCTGAGCCGATGCGCCTCGGCGGCCTGCTCGAGCGGGAGGCGCGGACCGGTCGCGACCGCGAAGCGCCCCTCGCTCGCCAGCCGGGCGGCGAGCGGCACGCCCTCGCGGCGGAGGCGCTGCTCCTCCTCGGTCAGCGGCACGGGACTGCCGCCGCTCCAGGCCCGGATGCCCAGCTCTGCCGCACGAGGGCCGGCGACCACTGTTCCGACGTGCTGCGGATCCGCCACCAGCGCGAGCGAGGCGGCGAGCGCCTCGTCCGTCCCGGCCGCGTCGAGCACGCGGTCGACGCCCTTGGGCGCTACGGCGCGCAGCCGCTCGAGCAGCCCGGGCCCGTAGGCGACCGGCACCGCTCCGAGCGCGCGCAGCGCCTCCTGGTTCGCCGGGCTCGCCGTGGCGATCACCCGGGCTCCGCGGTCGACGGCGAACTGGATCGCCGCCCGTCCTACCGCGCCGGCGCCCGCGTGGACCACGAACGTCGATCCCTCCGCGACGCCGAGCGAGACCACCGCCTGGTAGGCGGTGGAGACCGGGATGCCGAGCGCGGCCGCCTCCTCGAAGCCGAGTCCGTCGGGGAGCGGATCGAGGGAGTCGGGGGAGACCGCGACGGCGGTCGCGTAGGTGCCGGTGGCGCCGCTGACGATGACCCGGTCGCCGACGCTCCAACCGGTCACTCCCGGACCGACGGCGGAGACCACGCCGGAGCCGTCCGACCCGAGCCTCCGCGGACCGTCGAACGGCGGGCTCGGGCGCAGGCCGGAGCGCACCTTCCACTCGATCGGGTTCACGCCGGCCGCGCGGACGGCGACCACCACGGTGCCGGGCCCCGCCTCGGGCTCCGGCGCCTCGACGGTCTCGAGCACCTCGGGCCCGCCGATCCGCTCGTACTGCACGATCCTCGCCATGTCGTCCTCCTCCTCGCGGGCCACCGCCCGCTCCGGTCGCCTCAGTCCAGCAGACTCTCGCGCACCTGGCGGCGCAGCACCTTGCCGATCAGCGAGGTCGGCAGCTCGTCCACCGGGACGATCCGCCTGGGCACCTTGTAGGGCGTCAGGTGCAGCCGGCAGAAGTCGCGCAGCGCCTCCGGATCCACGGCCGTCCCGGCCCGCAGGACCACGGCCGCCGCGACGCTCTCGCCGCCGTCCTCGCGGGGGAGCCCGACGACGGCCGCGCGCGTCACGTCCGGGTGCGACTCCAGCACTCCCTCGACCTCGGAGGGGGAGACGTTGAAGCCGCCGGTGATGATGAGCTCCTTGGCCCGGTCGACGATCGTCACGAAGCCGTCGGCCGAGACGGTCGCGATGTCGCCCGTGCGCAGCCAGCCGCCGGGGAGGAGGGCCTCGGCCGTCTCCTCCGGCCGCTTCCAGTACCCCTGGAACACCTGCGGCCCCCGGAGCAGGAGCTCGCCGGACTCGCCCGGGCCGCGGTCGACCGACGGATCGGCGGGGTCGACGAGGCGGATCGTCGTGCTGGGGAACGGCACGCCCACGGTGCCGGGCCGGCGGGTCGGGCCGACCGGGTTCCCGAGGGCGACCGGCGAGCTCTCGGTCATGCCGTAGCCCTCCACCAGGAGTCCCCGGCTCGCGCGCTCCCACCGGTCCACCGTCGCGACCGGCAGGCTCATCGCTCCCGAGATCGCGAAGCGGATGCCGCGCAGGTCGAGCTCGTGGCGCTCGGAAGCGCGGGCCAGCGCGTCGTACACGGGCGGCACCGCGGGGAGGAAGGTGGGCGGCGACGACTTCGCGGCCGCCTTCACGAGGCCGACGTCGAAGGTCGGGAACAGCACGACCTTCGCGCCGATGCTGATCGCGAAGGTCAGGCACAGCGTCAGCCCGTAGGCGTGGAACAGGGGGAGCACCGCGTAGAACGTCTCGTCGCCCTCGCGCAGGCCCGGCACCCAGGCGCGGCCCTGCAGGGCGTTCGCACGGAGGTTCGCGTGCGAGAGGATCGCGCCCTTGGGCGTCCCGGTGGTGCCGCTCGTGTACTGCAGCAGGGCCGTGTCGCCGAGGACCGGGCGGGGGTGCGAGCGCGCGATGCGGCGGTTCTTCAGCAGCGACGCGAAGGGCACCAGGGAGCGGCTGCGGGGGGTCGCGGTGAGCTTCTCGCGTGACCGGCGCACCGACGGCAGGGGGAGCCGCAGCGCCAGGCGCTTGCCGAGCGGGAAGGAGCGGGTGAGGTCGACGGAGACGACGCGCTCGATGCCCAGGTCGGCGGGCATGGTCGCGACGACGTCGGCGATCTTGTCCCAGACGACCGCGAACCGGGCGCCGTGGTCCTCGAACTGCCGCCGCAGCTCGCGCGGCGTGTAGAGCGGGTTGTGCTCGACCACGATCGCCCCGAGGCGGAGAGCGGCGTAGAACGCCACCACGTGCTCCGGGCAGTTCGGGAGCACCAGCGCGACGCGGTCGCCGGCGCGCACGCCGAGGCGCCGCAGGCCCTCCGCCGCGCGCGCGACCTGCTCGCCGAGCTCGGCGTAGCTGGTCTCGGCGCCGAAGAACTCGAGGGCGGTGCCGCGGCGGTACCGCGCGACCGAGTCCTCGAGCAGGTCGACGAGGGTCTGGGTGGGAGGGTCGATCTCGGCGGGCACGCCCTCCGCGTAGGAGGTCAGCCACGGCTTCGTCGCCAGGTTCGAGGATCCGGAGGTCACGGGCCGAGTATCGGGCACCCGCCTCCGCACTTCCTCCGAGGCGCGCGGAGGGGGTGCCGCGCCGGGCGCGGGAGCGGCAGGCTGGCGGCATGAGCGCAGCCATCGACCTCCTCCGCGACGCCTTCGGCCGGGTGCACGAGAACGTGCACGCCGTCCTCGACGACAGCACCCCCGATCAGCTCGCGTTCCGCGCGGACGCCCGCTCGAACTCGCCCGCCTGGCTCGTCTGGCATCTCGTCCGGGTGCAGGACGACCACCTCGCCCCGCTCGCCGGCCACGAGCAGGTGTGGACGGCCGACGGCTTCCACGGCCGGTCCGGCCTGCCCTTCGGGCCCGACGAGACCGGCTACGGGCAGGAGCCGGCCGAGGTGGCGGCGCTCGCCGCGGTGCCCGCCGCGCTGCTCGCGGAGTACGCCGACGCCGTGCACCGGCAGACGCTCGCCCTCCTCGACACGCTCGGCGACGAGGACCTCGCGCGCGTCGTCGACGAGCAGTGGGATCCGCCGGTGACCCTCGGGGTGCGGCTGGTCTCGGTGATCGACGACGACACGCAGCACGTCGGCCAGGCCGCGTACGCGAAGGGTCTCGCCGAGCGCTCGGCGCGCTGAGCCCGGCCTCTACGCTGGCGGGATGCGCGCGCTCCGGACCCTGCCCGCGAGCGCGGTCCTCGCCCTCGCCACCGCGCTGACCCTCGTCGGCTCCTGGATCCCCTCCTACTGGAACGACGAGACCGCGACCCTCCGCCTGGCGCGGCTCCCGGTGGGGGAGCTCCTCGCCTTCGTGCAGGAGAAGGACGCGGTGCACCTGGTCTACGGCCTGCTGATGCACGGCTGGATCGCGATCGCCGGGGAGTCGGAGCTCTCGGTGCGCGCGCCGTCCGCTCTCGCCACGGGAGCGGCGGCGGCGGGCGTCGTCGTCCTGCTGCGATCGTTCGACCGGCCCCGGGCAGCACTCCTCGCCGCCGCGGTGCTCGTGCTGCTCCCGCGGTCCTCGTTCTCGGGGACCGAGGCGCGATCCTCCGCTCTGGCCACCGCGCTCGTGGTGGGAGCGGCGGTCCTCGTCGTGCGGGCGGCCCGCTCCGGAGGCGCCCTGCGCTGGACCGCGTTCGCGGCCGTCGCAGGTCTGGCGAACGCCGTGTTCCTCTACTCCGTGCTGGTGCTGCCGGCTCTCGTCGCTCTCGCCGCGGCCGCGGCGCCCCGGGGTGCCGTGCGGGCTCTCCCGGCGAGCGCCCTCTCGGCACTGGGCGCCGTGCCGGTGCTGCTCCTCGCCGCAGGGCAGAGCGGCCAGGTCGGCTGGCTCCGCTTGCAGCCCGTGACCGCGTTCACCGTCCTGGTCGAGCCGTTCTTCGGATCCGCGTGGTGGCTGGCCGGGATCGCCGTCGCGCTCCTCGCGGTCGCCGCGGTGCGGGGCGGCCTGCGCGGGCCGCTCCTGCCGGCCCTCGTCCTCTGGATCGTGCTGCCGACGGCGGTGCTGGTGCTCGGGACCCTCCTCGTCGAGCCGATGTTCACTCCGCGCTACCTCGCGTCGAGCACGCCCGCCCTCGCGGTCCTCCTCGGCCTCGCGCTCGACTCGTTCAGGGCCCGGACGGGCGTCGCCCTCCTCGCCCTGATCGCGGTGGCCGCCCTGCCGGTCCTGGTGCAGATGCGCACGGTCACCGGGAAGCCGGCCGGGCAGGATCTCCGCGGTCTGGCGGCCGCCGTCGAGGAGCGGGCCCGTCCGGGCGACGCCGTCCTCCTCGGCTCCTCCGGGACGGTCTCGCTCCGGCCCCGGCTGGCGCTCGCCGCCTACCCGGAGGCGTTCGCGGGCGTGGACGACGTCGCCCTCGCCGCTCCGTACGGGACGACGGGGACGTACTCCGACGTGCTCCTGGAGGGCGAGGCCCTGCTCGCCGCGCTCGCCGGGGAGGACCGGGTCTGGCAGGCGCTGCCGGAGGGCGAGGCGGACACGGTGCTCGCTGAGGCGGGGTTCGTCGCGCGCGAGCGGATCCGGGTGCCGACAACGGTGCTGACGCTGTGGGAGCGCCCGGAGGGCCGATGATCCGGAGCGCTCGGGGCGTCGCAGCCCCGGAGTGGAGAGACGCCGGAGTGCCCGGAGCCCCGCCGACGGGGAGCCGCTACCCTTGTCCCCGGCGCCGTCGCAGAGCGGTGGCGTCCGCGGAGCGAGGACCGCGCCACCGAGAGGACCCGAACGTGACGTTGCCCGAGACCACCACCACCGCCATCGCGAAGCGGAAGGGGCGCGACGTCGCCCCCGAGATCGCGCGCTCCTGGCTGCTGGTGAACGCCACCCGCACCGAGACGTTCGACGCCGCGCACGCGTCCCGCGCCGACCAGATCGTCCTCGACATCGAGGACGCGGTCGACCCCAAGGCGAAGCCCGACGCGCGGACCGACGTCGCGGAGTGGCTGACCGGCGAGAAGCGCGCCTGGGTCCGCATCAACGACCACTCCACCCCGTTCTGGTCCGACGACGTCGACGCGCTGAAGGGCCTGCCCGGCCTCGCCGGCGTCATGCTCGCCAAGACCGAGGCCGCTGAGCACGTCACCGAGACCTTCGATCGCCTCGGCGGCTCCACCCCGGTGCTCGCCCTGGTCGAGTCCGCCCTCGGCATCGAGGAGGCGGTCTCGATCGCCCGCGCCCGCGGCACCTTCCGCCTCGCGTTCGGCAGTGGCGACTACCGCCGCGACACGGGCACCAGCGCCGACGACCTCGCGATGGCCTACCCGCGCTCGCGCCTGGTCGTCGCCTCGCGCATCGGCGACCTGCCCGGCCCGATCGACGGCCCGACCGTCTCGAACAGCCACCCCGTGCTGCGCGAGCAGTCCGCGCTCACGGTCTCGCTCGGCCTCACCGGGAAGCTCTGCCTCGACACCGAGCAGCTCGCCGTGATCAACGAGGTCATCAGCCCGACGCCGTCCGACGTCGCCTGGGCCCGCGACTTCCTCGATGACTTCGAGGCCCGCGGCCGCGTCATCCGCGACGGCAGCGACCTGCCCCGGCTGGGCCGCGCAAAGAAGATCGACAAGCTGGCCACGGCGTTCGGCGTCAACCCGCTGTGATCCGTCGCGGGGAGGGCGCCACCGCGGCACACTGAGGGAGCCGCGGAGACCCTCCCGCGCAGGACGGAGACTCCGATGGGCGCGGTCAGCACCTTCCTCTGGTTCGACGACGGCGCGGGGGAGGCGGCGCGCTTCTACACGGAGCTGGTGCCGAACTCGCGAATCACCGGAAGCCAGGTGCTGCCGGAGGGCTCCCCGTCGCCCGGCGAGGTGCTGTCGGTGACGTTCGAGCTCGACGGGCAGCGGTTCCAGGCGATCAACGCCGGGCCGCGGTTCCCGTTCACCGAGGCCGTCTCGATCGTCGTGACCGTCGGCGACCAGTCCGAGCTCGACCGGCTGTGGGACGCCCTGATCGCGGACGGCGGCGAGGAGAGCCGGTGCGGCTGGCTCCGCGACCGCTGGGGGCTGTCCTGGCAGATCGTGCCGGAGGTCCTCCCGCGTCTGCTCGGAGGCGCCGACCCCGAGGCGTCCGCGCGCGCTCTGCAGGCGATGCTCGCGATGAGCCGCCTCGACATCGCGGAGCTGGAGCGGGCCCATGCCGGCGCGTGACTCCGCCCGCCCGCGCCGCTCGACCTCGCTGCGGCGCGCGTACCTCCGCGACTACCGCTACGCCTACGGCTCGCGCTTCGTGCACCTGCGGGAGGGCTGGGACGTGTCGCGGTATGCGTCCGGCGACGGCGCTCCGGTGCTGCTCATCCCCGGGATCTACGAGACGTGGCAGTTCCTCCGGCCCATCGCCGAGAGGCTGCACGCGGCGGGCCATCCGATCCACGTGCTGCCCGCGCTCGGCTACAACACGCGGCCGATCGTCGCGTCGGCCGGACTCGGCCAGGACTACCTGCGCGAGCACGATCTGCGCGGAGTCGTCGTCGTCGCGCACAGCAAGGGCGGCCTGATCGGCAAGCACATGATGGTCGTCGACGACCGCGAGGACGGGCGGATCGAGCGGATGATCGCCGTCTCGACCCCGTTCAACGGCTCGTCGCTCGCACGGATCGCCCCGGCGCGGGCGCTCCGGGAGTTCGCGCCCCACCGCCCGCTGATCCGCACCCTGCTGGCCGAGCGCGAGGCCGACGCGCGCATCACGTCGATCTACGGGATGCGCGACCAGTACATCCCCGGAGGGAGCCGCCTCGCCGGGGCGCGCGAGAACATCGCGGTCTCGGTGGTCGGCCACTTCGCGCTGCTCTCGAGCCCGAAGGTGCTCGACCTCATCGCGGCCCGGGTCTGAGGCCGGACGGGATCCGCTGGGCTCGCCGCCCACGTGAGGCGCCTGCCGTGCGGCGCGACCGCGACCGGAGGACGGCCGCCTCAGCGACGGGCCGAGCCGCCCGCCGCGCTCAGGACCAGGGAGTGAGCAGCACGAGCGGGATCTGACGCTCGGTCTTCGTCTGGTACTCGGCGTAGTCCGGCCACGCGGCGACCGCGCGCTCCCACCAGGCCGCGCGCAGATCGCCCTCGAGCACGCTCGCGGCGTAGTCCTTCTTCACTGGCCCGTCCTGCAGCTCGACGTGCGGCTCCTTGAGCATGTTGCCGTACCAGACGGGGTGCTCGGGCGCGCCGCCCTTGGACGCGACGACCACGTACTCGCCCTCGTGCTCGACGCGCATCAGCGCGGTCTTGCGGAGCTTCCCGCTCTTCGAGCCGACGGTGGTCAGGACGATGATGGGGCGGCCGCGGAGGAGGTTCCCCTCGGCTCCGCCGGTCCGCTCGTAGAGCTCCGCCTGCTCGCGGGCCCACTCGGACGTGCTGGGTTCGTACTCTCCGGTCAGCGGCATGCCTCCGATCGTACGGCCGCGGCGGCCCCGGTGGCCGACCCGTGTGCAGGAGGATGGAGCGGTGTTCTCCGCAGACCCGTTCGACCGAGCCCGTATCGCCCTCCTGCGCGACGATCTGATCCGCGCCCGCTACGGCGTGGACGCCGTGCGGGGGCTCTGGGGCGACGAAGCGGCCGAGGCGCTGCACCGCGGCGACCGGGTCCCCGCCCGCCGCGCCCTCGAGCGCAGCGGCGACCACGACGCGCTGGCCACCCTCGCCCGCCTGTTCCTCCTGGCCGATCCCGTCTCGGCGGACGACGCGGACGAGGCGTTCGGCGCTCTCGCGCTGGAGGGGGCGGTGGAGCTCGGCCTGGTGCGCGTCGAGGCCGGAGCCGTCGTCACCGCGGCCCTCGACCTGCGCCCCTACGACGTGGTCGACCAGCGCGGCGCGGCCTCCTGGTGGATCGCCTCCGACCTCGGGGAGCTCGCCCTCGGCCGCGCGCTCGACGAGGACCACGTGCTCGGCGTCGGCGGCGCGAGCCTCACGCTGACCGGCCTGATGATCCAGCGGCCCGTCGGCCGCGTGCTCGACCTGGGGACCGGCTGCGGGATCCAGGCGCTGCACGCCTCCCGCCACGCCGAGCAGGTGGTCGCCACCGACATCTCCGAGCGCGCGCTCGCGCTCGCCTCCTTCACCGCGGCGCTCAACGGGATCGAGAACATCGAGTTCCGCCGCGGCAGCCTCTACGAGCCGGTCGCGGGGGAGCGCTTCGACCACATCGTCACGAACCCGCCGTTCGTCATCACGCCGCGAGCCGAGGGCGTCCCCTCCTACGAGTACCGCGACGGCGGGCTGGAGGGCGACGAGATCGTGCGCCGCGTCATCCTCGGAGCCGCCGAGCACCTGGTGCCCGGCGGTGTCGCGCAGCTCCTGGGGAACTGGGAGTACCGGGAGGGCGCGGACGCCTTCGACCGGATCGCGGACTGGCTCGCCGACGCCCGCAGCCCGCTGGAGCAGGCGCTCGAGGCGGGGCCCGAGGGGCTCGACGCCTGGATGGGCGGGACCGCCTCTCCTCTGGACGTCTGGGTCGTGGAGCGCGAGCGTCAGGATCCGGCGGTCTACGCCGAGACCTGGATCCGGGACGGCGGCACGACTCGCGGCCCCGCGTTCGACGCGCTGGTCGACGCCTGGCTGACCGACTTCGAGCGGCGCGGGGTGACCGGCGTCGGCTTCGGCTACGTCACGCTCCGCCTGCCCGAGCAGCCCCGCCCGCCGATCCGCCGCCTCGAGCGGATCACCACGCCGGTCGCGACCGCGGGCCTGGGCGGCCACCTCGCCGCCTGCCTCGACGCGGCCGAGGCCCTCGCGTCGCTCGACGATCGCGCTCTGGCGGGTCTCGCCCTGGTCGTCGCCGGAGACGTCACGGAGGAACGGCACTACTGGCCGGGCAACGACGATCCGACGGTGCTGCGGCTGCGCCAGGGCGGCGGGTTCGCCCGGGTCGAGGAGGTCGACACGGCGCTCGCCGCCGTGGTCGGCGCCTGCGACGGCGAGCTCTCGGTGGCGGCGATCGCGGCGGCGGTCGCCTCGCTCCTCCAGGTCGAGGAGGAGGCGGTGTCCGACTCGGTGCTGCCGCGGGTGCGCGAGCTGGTGGCGACGGGGCTGCTGCGGCTGCCCAAGGGGGAACGCGGCTAGAAGAGGGTGGCGGAGTCCTCGACGGGGGCCGCGGCGGGCGCGGCGGCGGCCGTCGGCCATCCGGGTCCGGCGTCGACGGGCTGCCGGCGCTGGTAGGCGGTCGCGGCGCTCCGGGCACGGACATCGGCGGCCTCGTTCATCCGGTGGTTGGCGTGCCCCTTCACCCACTCGAAGGTGACCGCCCGGCCCTGCAGCTCCTCGTCGAGCGCCTTGATGATCTCGACGTTCATCACCGGCTTGCCGTCGGCCTTGCGCCAGCCCTTCCGCTTCCAGCCCGGCAGCCACTCGGTGCAGGCCTTGATGGCGTACTGGCTGTCGCAGAGGATGTGCAGCGGCTCCTCCTCCTGCGCGGTCGCGCGCAGCAGCTCGAGCACCGCGGTGAGCTCGCCGATGTTGTTCGTGCCGTGCGACCAGCCGCCCGCGGCCCAGCGCTCGTCGTCGACGTACCAGGCCCAGCCGGCGGGGCCGGGGTTGCCCAGTGCGGACCCGTCTGCGGCGGCGATGATGCTCACGTGCGTCTCTCCTCGTGCTCTCGGTGCTCACGCCGGTGCGGCGCCCTCCGAGGGTAGTCGGCGGGCGGGGCGGTCCGCGGCGCGCGGCGCGGAGTCAGGCGGAGGAGGAGCGGCGCGCGATCGTCACGCGCGTCGAGTACGGCATCGCGACGGTCCCGCTCCCGCCCGACTCCTCGTCCACCACGGCGTCGACCGCCGCGAGGACCGCGGCGCGCTCCTCCTCGGGCATCGCGATGACGGAGCTGCGGGACGCGAACATGTCCCGCACCCCGGCTCGGTCCAGCTCGAAGGACCACTCGAAGGCCGCGAACGCCACCCGCTCGAGAGCGGAGCCGAGCGGCGGCCGGAGTGTCTCGAAGCGCTCGGCGGTGGAGGCTCCGGCGACCTCGCCGAGCCGGCGCACCCAGGGGACCGACTCGTCGCGGATGTTCCACACCAGCGCGAGCACGCCCTCCGGCACCAGGACGCGGGCGACTTCGGCTCCCGCGCGCTCGGCGTCGACCCAGTGCCACGACTGCGCGGCGGTGACGAGCTCCGCGGAGGCGTCCGCGGCGGGGATCGCCTCGGCCGTCCCCTCCTCGGGGCGGACCCCCGGCAGATTCGAGGCGAGCCGCGCGAGCATCTCCGCGTCGGGCTCGACCGCGGTCACGGCGAGGCCGCGGGACGCGAGCGACGCGGTGAACTTGCCCGTTCCCGCGCCGAGGTCCACGGCGCGCAGCCGATCGGAGGCGTCGGCTCCCGCCGCGCGGGCCCGCTCCGGGATGAAGGCGCCCGCCACCCGCGCGGGGGCGTGCCCCACGATCCAGTCGACGGCGTCGTCGGGGTAGCCGGGCCGCCCGCGGTCGTAGGCGTCGACCGCGCTGCCGAAGGAGCGTCCGAGGCCGCTCATCGCTTCTCCGCTGCCCGCGCGAGCACGTCCACCGCGTAGCCGTAGCCGGCGATCCCCGCGCCGACGATCACGGCGATCGCGACGTCCGAGAGGTAGGAGTGCTGCCGGAACGGCTCGCGCCGGTGCACGTTGCTCACGTGCACCTCGACCATCGGCAGCTCGGTCGCGAGGACGGCGTCGCGGATCGCGATCGACGTGTGCGTGTACGCCCCGGCGTTGAGCACCACTCCCGAGACGGAGCCGCGAGCCGCGTGCAGCCGGTCGACGATCGCGCCCTCCGAGCTGCTCTGGAAGGTCTCGACCGTGAAGCCGTGCCGCTCGGCCGCCTCCGCCGCCAGCGCCTCGGCGTCAGCGAGGGTGTCCGAGCCGTAGAGCTCGGGCTCGCGGGTGCCGAGCAGGTTCAGGTTCGGGCCGTTGAGGACGAGGATCGGCAGCTTCACGCTCCGACCCTAGCGCCGGCCGTCCCCGCGAGCGGGAGCGGCGGCAGCGCCGCGCGCAGGAGGATCAGCTCGCGCGCATGGGCGTCCAGACGCCGGTCCTCCTCGGTCCGCGGCTCGAGAGGCGGGACCGGCTCGGCCGCCCCGTCGGAGCCCCGCACCACGAAGACGCTCCGGCACTGCGTGGTCAGCTCCAGCTCGCCGGTCCGCGGGTCCCCGGAGCGCACGTGCACCGCCAGGTGCATGCTCCGGGCGCTCGTGTGGATGAGGCGCGCCTCCACCTCGACGAGGTGCCCGATGCGCACCGGACGGTAGAAGTGGATCCCGCCGGAGTAGACGGCCACCGCGTCGCGGCCGGTCCAGCGCTGTGCGACCGCGTCGGCCGCCTCGTCGATCCAGCGCATCACGATCCCGCCGTGGGCGTTGCCGCCCCAGTTGACGTCTCCCGGTGCCGCGAGGAAGCGGAACACGATCCGCGGACCGGTGCCCTCCTCGGTGTACTCCTGGGCGCGCATCACGTCGTGCAGCCTCCGGCGGCCCTCGATGCGCGCGGCGGCGCCCTCGGCGAGGGACAGGTCCTCGATCGAGCGGGGCCGCCACTCCGGGACCGACCGCGGCCTCTTCTCGTCGTCGACGGCCACGAACACGAGGAGGCAGTGCGTGGCGTCCTCGTAGAGGCCGGTCCGCGGATCCGCCTGCGCGACCTGCACCAGCACGTGCATGCTCGTGCGCCCGGTGTGGATGACGCGGGCGGTCGCCTCGATCAGGTTGCCGACCGAGATGGGCCGGGTGAAGTGGACGTTGCCGACGTACGCCGTCACGCAGTAGCCGCCGCTCCAGCCCACGGCGCAGGCGTAGCCGGCCTTGTCGATCCACTCGAGGACGCGGCCGGCCTGGGCACTGCGGCCGTCGGCGGTGGCGTCCTGCGGGGCGGCGAGGAAGCGGAGCGTGATGCGGTCGGTCATGGTGCCCGTCGTCGTGGGAGCGGAAGGGGGGAGTGGACCCGCGGGGGTGCGAGGAAAGGGGGATGATCCGCCCGCGGGCCACAGGGGTGTCCGGCAGGAGCCGGCTCGGTCAGGGGGATCAGGCCGCCAGCGGCAGCTTCTCGGCGAGGAGCCGGAGCCGCAGGGCCTGGAGCTCGGCGGACAGCTCGGGCGGCAGCCGGTCGCCGAACCGCGTGAAGAACTCCTCCGTGAGCGCGCACTCCTCCAGCCACGCCTCGACCGGGACGGAGAACAGCTCCTCCTTCTGGGCCGCGGAGAGCAGGAGCCCGTGCGTGTCGATCGCGAGCGGCAGGTCGCCGAGGGGGCTCCGCCGCGCCTCCGCCAGCCCCTCCAGGCGGCGGACGAGCCACTGCAGCACCCGCGCGTTCTCGCCGAAGCCGGGCCAGAGGAACTCGCCGTCCGCGTCCTTCCGGAACCAGTTGACCTGGAACACGGCCGGCGCCGCATCGCCGAGTTCGGCGCCGATCGCGAGCCAGTGCGCGAAGTAGTCGGCCATGTTGTAGCCGCAGAAGGGGAGCATCGCGAACGGATCGCGGCGCAGCTCCCCGACCGTGCCCTCCGCGGCCGCGGTCTTCTCGGAGGCGACGGTCGCACCCAGGAAGACGCCGTGCTGCCACGAGGTGGCCTGCGTGACCAGCGGGACGTTGCTCGCCCGTCGGCCCCCGAAGACGATCGCGTCCAGCGGCACGCCCTCGTGGGCGTCCCAGTCGGCGGAGAGCGACGGGCACTGCGCGGCCGGCGCGGTGAAGCGGGAGTTGGGGTGCGCGGCGGGCGTGCCGGACGCCGGCGTCCACGGCTGCCCGCGCCAGTCGGTCAGCCGCTCCGGTACCTCGTCGGTCAGGCCCTCCCACCACACGTCGCCGTCCTCGCGGAGCGCGACGTTGGTGAAGATCGTGTTGCCCCAGAGCGTCTGCACGGCGTTCGGGTTCGAGCTCTCCCCGGTGCCGGGAGCGACGCCGAAGAAGCCCGTCTCCGGGTTCATCGCCCAGAGGCGTCCGTCCTCCCCGCGGCGCATCCAGGTGATGTCGTCGCCCAGCGTCTCGACCCGCCAGCCGGGGATCGCGGGCTGCATCATCGCGAGGTTGGTCTTGCCGCACGCGCTCGGGAAGGCGGCGGCGACGTGGTAGCGCCGTCCCTCGGGCGAGACGATGCGGATCAGCAGCATGTGCTCGGCGAGCCAGCCCTCCTCGCGCCCCATCGCCGAGGCGATGCGCAGGGCGAAGCACTTCTTCGCCAGCAGGGCGTTGCCGCCGTAGCCGGAGCCGTACGAGACGATCTCGCGCGTCTCCGGGAACTGGGTGATGTACTTCACGGGGCTGCACGGCCAGGCGACGTCCTCGCGGGTGACGCCGTCCGCGTCGCGGAGGGGCAGCCCCACGGTGTGCACGCCGCGGACGAACGGGGTCTCCTCGGTGAAGGCGGCCAGCGGCTCGGAGCCCACGCGCGCCATGATCCGCAGGTTCAGCACCGCGTAGGCCGAGTCGGTGACCTGGACGCCCAGCTGCGAGAGCGGACCGCCGACGGGCCCCATCGAGAACGGGACGACGTACATCGTCCGTCCGCGCATCGCTCCGTCGAGGAGGGGAGCGAGCTCGGCCCTCATCGCGGCGGGCTCGCGCCAGTTGTTGGTCGGTCCCGCGTCGGCCTCGTCGGTCGTGCAGATGAAGGTGCGGTCCTCGACCCGGGCGACGTCGTCCGGGTCGGTGCGGGCCAGGAACGAGCCGGGCCGCCACTCCGGATTGAGCGGGAGGAGCGTGCCGGAGGCGACGAGCCGCTCGGTGAGGCGGTACCACTCCCCGGGGGAGCCGTCGCTCCACTCGATCGCGTCGGGCTTGAGGATCGCGGCGGTCTCGCGCACCCAGCGGCGGAGGGCGAGGGGCGCCGGCGGCACGACGGGCGCGGGGACGGACGTCGGCGCGGTCATGGTGCTCGGCTCGAGTCGGACGGTGTTGCTGTAGATGCTCATGCTGGCTCCGCTTTCGGTGGTCGTCGTCGACGGGGGTGGGGAGTCGCCGGCCGCAGCCAGGAAGAGGCCGGCCGGGCCGGGAGGGGCGCTCAGTGGCGCCTGAAGCCAGGATGGAGGAGGATCGGGAGGTATTCCCGGCGCTCAGGCGGTCAAGAAACCACCTTTTTGCGCTTCCGTCACAACCGATCGCTGGAGCTCGCCGTGACCGATCCCTCGACGCCCGCCCCGGGCTCCGACGCCGTGCTGCTCGGGCAGCGCCTGCGCCACTTCCGCACCCGGCGCGGACTGACCCTCGGGCAGCTCGCCGAGCGCGTCGACGTGTCGGGGAGCCAGCTCTCGCTGATCGAGACGGGGCGCCGCGAGCCGCGCCTCTCCCTCCTGCAGCGCCTCGCGGCCGCGCTCGGCGTCGAGCTGGCGGCGCTGCTCTCGGACGAGCCGCCGAGCGAGCGGGCCGCGCTCGAGATCGAGCTGGCGCGCGTGCAGAAGGGGTCGCTGTACCGCTCGCTCGGCCTGCCCGAGTTCAAGGTCAACAAGGGGCTGAGCACGCCCGTGCTGGAGGCGTTCCTCGGCGTCTACCGCGAGCTCGCCCGTCGCCGGAGCGAGGCGAGTGCCACACCGGAGGAGGCGCGCCGGGCCAACACCGCCCAGCGGCTCCAGCTGCGCGAGCGCAGCTCCTACCTGCCCGAGATCGAGGAGGTGGCGGGCGAGATGCTCCGGACCGTCGGGCACCGCGGAGGAGCACTGACCCACAGCTCCGTCTCGAAGATGGCCCGGCACCTCGGCTTCGAGATCATCCACGTCGGCGACCTGCCGCACTCCGCCCGCTCGGTGATCGACCTCGCGAACGGCAGGATCTACCTCCCGCCCGCCTCGATCCCCGGGGGGCACGGCCTGCGGGCGCTGGCGCTGCAGGCGATGGCGCACCGCCTCCTCGGGCACGAGCGGCCGGTGACCTACGCCGACTTCCTCCGCCAGCGCCTCGAGATCAACTACTTCGCCGCCGCGTGCCTGATGCCGCTGGAGCCGGCGGTCGCGTTCCTCCAGGAGGCGAAGCGCGAGCGGGACATCTCGGTGGAGGACTTCCGCGACGGCTTCGGCGTCACCCACGAGGCCGCCGCCCTGCGCTTCACGAACCTGCTCACCTCGCACCTCGACATCCGGATGCACTTCCTGCGGGTGCTGGGAGACGGCTCGATCCAGAAGGCCTACGAGAACGACGGGCTGCCGCTGCCGACCGACGTCACCGGGGCCGTCGAGGGCCAGGTGGTCTGCCGCTACTGGTCGGCGCGCTCCGCGTTCACCCGGACCAACCGGACGACGGAGTACTACCAGTACGTCGACACCCCGGCGGGGACCTTCTGGTCGGCGTCGCAGACCGGCACGACCGCCACCGAGGAGTTCTCGATCACCGTGGGTGTCCCGTTCGCCGAGGCCCGCTTCTTCCGAGGCCGCGACACCGACCGCCGCGAGCTCTCCCGCTGCCCCGACGAGTCCTGCTGCCGACGCGCCCCGTCGGAGCTCGCCGCGCGCTGGGACGGCAACGCCTGGCCGAGCGCGCGCCTGCACGCGCACGTGCTCGCGCCGCTGCCGTCGGGGACCTTCCCCGGCATCGACGACGCCGAGGTCTACGAGTTCCTCGACGCGCACGCCCGCGAGTCCTGACCGCTCCCGCGAGACGCCGCTCCGGTGCGCCTGGGTCGGCGTGCCGCGTACCCGAGCGCGTCCCGCGGAAGGGCGGGAGTCGTCAGTCCGAGATGAGGGCGCGGGCCGTTCCCTCGTCGAGGATGAGGTCGGTGATGAGGCCGGCCGCCAGGGCGCCGCGCAGGCCCGGCAGCTTCGAGGCGCCCGACACGACGCAGATCCGGCGCGACGCGCGGCGCACCGTGGAGAGGTCCGGACCGCTTGCACGTTCGTTCATGGGGATGTCGTCCCAGCTGCCGTCGGACCGGTAGAACACCGTCGCGACGTCGCCGACGACCCCGGAGCCGCTGAGCGAGGTGAAGTCGCTCGGCTCCAGGTAGCCGCCGATGTAGACCTTCGAGGGGACCGCCGCGAACGGCGACCCGAGCCCGAACAGCGCCACGTCCATCCGCTGCTGCAGCTCCAGGACCCGTCGGGTGGAGCGCTCGCGCCACACCGCCTGCTTGGTGGTCGGGTCGTCGAAGAACGCCGGCACCGGGAACTGCTGGACCTTCGCCGCGTAGGCGTCACCGAAGCGGCGGAGGATCTCGCTCGAGTAGTTGATGCCCGTGGTCTCGGTGTTGCCGGCGCCGTTCAGCTGCACGATCTGCGTGTTGTGCGTCTCCTTGGCGATCAGGTGGCGGCTGATCGCGCTCATCGTGGAGCCCCAGGCGATGCCGACGATCATGTTCGAGTCGATGAACTGCCCGAGGATCCTCGCTGCGGACAGGGCGACCCGCTCGAGCCGGTCGATCTCGCTGGTGTGGTCCGGCACCGGCACGATGTGCGCCGTGATGTCGAAGTGGGACCGCACCTCGGCCGAGAGGGCGCTCGCCCGGTCGAGGGGGGAGCGGATCTGGATGTCGACCAGGCCGGTCGCGCGGGCGTGCGAGAGCAGGCGCGAGACGGAGGAGCGCGACGTGTGCAGCTCGTGCGCGATCGCGTCCATCGTCAGATCCTGCATGTAGTACAGCTGGGCCGCACGCAGCGCGTCCCGCGTCTTGTCGGGATGGGTCGCGTGGGTCGTCTCGTCGAGTTCGACGACCGGTCTCACCGGGGTCATAGCGCTCCCTGCACGGATTTCCACCCGTCTTGACCGGATGTGTTGTCGGGTCAAGGATGGCTGTATTCCTCCGCGAAATCAATCGGTCATCTCCCCGGTGCACGCTGGTGCGGAGGCCTCGACGACACCCCTACGACACGAAGGCGAGTACGAAGTGGCACAGTCCGACGGAACTCCCGGAAACTCCGCTCTGCGCGAGAGCGTCGCTGCTCTCCGCGACAACCCCCGCGCCACGGTCCTGGTCATCGGCGGTGGCATCAACGGCATCGGGACCTTCCGCGAGCTCGCGCTCAACGGCGTCGACGTCGCCCTCGTCGAGCGCGGCGACTACGTCTCCGGTGCCTCGAGCGCCTCGAGCCACATGATCCACGGCGGCATCCGCTACCTCGAGAACGGCGAGTTCCGACTCGTCAACGAGGGCGTGCACGAGCGCAACGGCCTGCTGAAGATCGCTCCCCATTACGTGAAGCCGCTGCAGACGACGATCCCGATCTACTCGACGTTCTCGGGCATCCTCGCGGCTCCGCTGCGCTTCCTGACCCACAAGTCGGGCAAGCCGCAGGAGCGCGGTGCGCTGCTGATCAAGGTCGGCCTCACGATGTACGACTTCTTCTCCCGCGACGGCGGCACGGTCCCGCGCCACCAGTTCCACGGGCGCAAGCGCTCGCTGAACGAGCTCCCCAAGCTCGACCCGAAGATCAAGTACACCGCCACCTACTTCGACGCCTCCGTGCACGAGCCCGAGCGCCTCGCGCTCGACGTGCTCCACGACGCGCTGATCGGCGGCAGGAAGGCCCGCGCGGCCAACTACGTCGAGGCCGTCGGCGCCGACGAGAAGGGCGTCGTCCTCCGCGATCGCGAGTCCGGCGAGGAGTTCACCTTCGCGGCGGACGTCGTCGTCAACGTCTCCGGACCGTGGACCGACTTCACCAACACGGCCCTCGGCACGTCCACGAAATTCATGGGCGGCACCAAGGGCTCGCACATCGTGCTCGACAACCCCGAGCTGGTCGAGGCCTGCGAGGGTCGCGAGATGTTCTTCGAGCACAGCGACGGACGCATCGTCCTCATCTACCCGCTCAAGGGCCGCGTGATGGTCGGCACGACCGACATCGACGCCGACCCCACGAAGCCGGCGGTGTGCACGGAGGAGGAGATCGACTACTTCTTCGAGCTCGTCAACCACGTCTTCCCGGCCATCCGCGTGGACCGTTCGCAGATCGTCTTCAAGTTCTCCGGCATCCGCCCGCTGCCCCGCCACGACGACGAGGCCCCGGGCTTCGTCTCCCGCGACTACCGCATCGAGCCCTCGACGCTCCCCGGCAACGGCTCGCCCGTGCTCAGCCTGGTCGGCGGCAAGTGGACGACGTTCCGCGCCCTGTCGGAGCACCTCTCGAACGAGGTCTTCAAGCGGATCGGCGTGACCCGTCGCGTCTCCACCGTGAAGACCCCCATCGGAGGCGGCAAGGGCTTCCCGCGCACCGACGCGTCCCGCGCGCAGTGGATCAGCCAGCACCGCTCCGGGCTCTCCTCGGCCCGCACGGGCCAGCTGCTCGAGCGCTACGGCACCCGCGCGCAGGAGGTCATCGAGGCCCTGGCCGACGGACACGACGAGGCGCTCGACTTCGACAAGGACTTCACCACCGGTGAGATCCGCTACCTCGCCCAGCGCGAGAGCGTGGTGCACCTCATCGACCTGGTGATGCGCCGCACCAACCACGCCTTCACGGGCGGCCTGAGCCGCGAGCTCCTCGAGGAGCTCGCCGAGCACACGGGCGCCGTGCTGGGCTGGGACGACGCCGCCCGCGCGTCGGAGGTCGACGCGACCATCGCGCACCTCAAGGAGTACAACGGCGTCGACGTCGGGGGCACCTCGGTGCAGACCCCGACGGCCGTGCCCGCCTCCTGATCGGCGATCAGGCGCGGATCGACGGAAGCCCCGGACCGAGGACCACCTCGACCGGGGCTTCCGTCGTGACAACGCACAAACGTGCACGCGCCGTTCCTTGTCGCTAGGACAGGGCGCCGATAACTTCACACCGTCGGGCATCGAAGCCCGCCGCGGACGCCTGTGCGCGTCCGTCTTACGAAAAGGAAAAGGTCAACGTGGACAATCTCGGAGTGGTCTTCCTCGCCGAAGTCGTGGGAACGGCCATGCTCGTGCTCCTCGGCTGCGGTGTCGTCGCCAACGTCGCGCTCGTGAAGAGCAAGGGTCTCAACGGCGGAACCCTCATGGTCAACATCGGCTGGGGCTTCGCGGTCTTCGCCGGTGTGATCGTCTCGTACAACTCGGGGGCGCACCTCAACCCCGCGGTCACCCTGGGCCTCGTCGCGAGCGGAGCGACCGAGTTCGGATCCGGCGTGCCCGTCAACATCGTCTCGATCCTCGTCTACATCCTCGCCCAGATGATCGGTGCGATCCTCGGTGCCGTCTTCTGCTGGCTCGCCTACAAGCAGCACTTCGACGAGGAGCCCGACGCGGCGAACAAGCTCGGCGTCTTCTCGACCGGCCCGGCGATCCGCTCGTACGGCTGGAACTTCGTCACCGAGGTCATCGGCACCTTCGTCCTCGTCTTCGTCGTCATCGGCTTCGGCGGCGGACGTCAGGGCGACGGCGGTCTGGCCGCGCTCGGCGCGCTGCCCGTCGCCATCCTGGTGATCGCGATCGGCGCCTCCCTCGGCGGCCCGACCGGCTACGCCATCAACCCCGCCCGCGACCTCGGCCCCCGCATCGCGCACGCTCTCCTGCCGATCAAGGGCAAGGGCTCGAGCGACTGGAGCTACGCCTGGGTGCCCGTCGCCGGCCCGATCGTCGGTGGAGTGCTCGCGGGCCTCGCCTCGCTCGTGCTGCTCCCGGTCCTCTAGACCGCCGCGCTTCCTTTCACCCCCGTTACGAAGGAGTAATCATTCATGGCTGACTACGTCATCGCTATCGACCAGGGGACCACGTCGTCCCGCGCGATCATCTTCGACAAGAAGGGATCGATCGTCTCCACCGGCCAGAAGGAGCACGAGCAGATCTTCCCGCGCGCCGGCTGGGTCGAGCACGACCCGATCGAGATCTGGAACAACGTCCGCGAGGTGATCGGCCAGGCTCTCTCCCGCGCCGACCTGACCCGCCACGACATCGCCTCCGTCGGCATCACCAACCAGCGCGAGACCGCTGTCGTCTGGGACAGGACGACCGGCAAGCCCGTCTACAACGCCATCGTCTGGCAGGACACCCGCACCCAGTCGATCGTCGACCGCCTCGCCGGCGACGAGGGCGCGGACCGCTTCAAGTCGATCGTGGGCCTCCCGCTCGCGACCTACTTCTCCGGCACCAAGATCGTCTGGATCCTCGAGAACGTCGAGGGTGCTCGCGAGAAGGCCGAGGCGGGCGACCTGATCTTCGGCACGACGGACACCTGGGTCCTCTGGAACCTGACCGGCGGCATCGACGGCGGCGTCCACAAGACCGACGTCACCAACGCCTCCCGCACCCTGTTCCTCGACCTCGAGACCCTCGAGTGGCGCGACGACATCCTCGAGGCCTTCGGGGTCCCCAAGTCGATGCTCCCCGAGGTCTGCTCCTCCTCCGAGGTCTACGGCCACGTCGAGTCCTCGTCGCTGCTGCGCGAGGTCCCGATCGCCGGCATCCTCGGCGACCAGCAGGCCGCGACCTTCGGCCAGGCGGCGTTCGACCCGGGCGAGGCGAAGAACACCTACGGCACCGGCAACTTCCTGATCTTCAACACGGGCACCGAGATCGTCCACTCGAAGAACGGTCTGCTCACCACCATCGGCTACAAGCTCGGCGACGGCGAGGTGCACTACGCGCTCGAGGGCTCGATCGCGGTCTCCGGCTCGCTGATCCAGTGGCTGCGCGACAACCTGGGCCTCATCGGCTCGGCCCCCGAGGTCGAGGCGCTGGCCGCCACGGTCGAGGACAACGGAGGCGCGTACTTCGTCCCCGCCTTCTCTGGTCTGTTCGCCCCCTACTGGCGCTCCGACGCCCGCGGAGCCCTCGTCGGCCTCACCCGCTACGTCAACAAGGGCCACATCGCCCGCGCCGCGCTCGAGGCGACCGCCTTCCAGACCCGCGAGGTCCTGGACGCGGTCAACGCCGACTCCGGCGTCCCCCTGCAGGAGCTCAAGGTCGACGGCGGCATGATCGCCAACAACCTGCTCATGCAGTTCCAGGCCGACATCCTCGGCGTCCCGGTCGTCCGACCGGTCGTCGCGGAGACCACTGCGCTCGGAGCGGCCTACGCAGCCGGACTCGCGGTCGGCTTCTGGGAGAACCTCGACGACCTGCGCCAGAACTGGCAGGAGGACTCGCGCTGGACCCCGCAGATGGACCAGGACGAGGCCGCCCGCCAGTACCGCCTCTGGAAGAAGGCCGTCACCAAGACCTTCGACTGGATCGACGAGGACGTGCAGTAGTTCCTTCCGCGGCAGTCCCTGCCTGCCGCGGCGCGGTCGGCTCATCGAGGTGGTCGCGTCTCGGGGAGCGGGTTCCGTCCGGCTAGGGGACGACGCTGACACGCGTCCTCCCCGTTCGCCTTGCGCAACGAGCGGATGGCGTGAGTCCGTTCACGTGAAGCGCCCTGTCCGACCCTCGGGTCGGGTGGGGCGCTTCGTCGTTCCGACGACGGCGCAACGGCTATCGCAACGGGGTGGTTCGGGGACACCCATGCTGGTCGAGTGGTCGCCGCAGACGGCTCATCGAGACCCGGCAATTCGGACGTGCATGCTGGTCGCTTAGTCGCTGCAGGCGGCTTATCGAGACCAGACCCGGGCGGGGCCTCAGTCCGCCGACAGCCCGAGCTGCGCGTCCAGCTCGTCCAGGGAGCCGATCCGGCGCACGCCCAGCTCGACCGCCTCGGGCGGCAGCACGCGGCCGTGCTCGGGACCGCCGACGCGGTCGAGCCAGACGCCGCGCAGGCCCGCAGCGGCCGCTCCGACGGCGTCGGTGCCGAGCCGGTCGCCGACGTAGAGGGCCTCCTCCGGAGAGACCCCGAACCGCTCGCAGGCGATCGCGAAGATCCGCGCGTCCGGCTTGGTGACGCCGACGTCGCCGGAGGCGACCACGTGCTCGAAGCGACCGGAGAGGCCCGTGCCCTCGATCTTCCCCCGCTGGAAGTCGAGCACGCCGTTGGTGATGACGCCGAGGCGGACCCCGGCGGCGTCGAGCCGGTCGAGGACGGGCAGCGCGTCGTCGTGGAGGGTCCAGGCGGCGACGTAGTGCTCGAGGTACCCGCGGAACCAGGAGCTCGCCTCCTCGGGAGTCAGCCCGACTCCGGCCTCCGCGGCGAAGTCCGTGGCGCGCGCCCGGCGCTGGCCCTCGTAGTCGAGCTCGCCCGCGAGGTAGCGGTGGTAGTGCTCCTCCTCGAGCAGGTGCCAGCGGCGCTGCACGTCGGCCGGCTCGCCGGCGTAGGCGGCGCCGAGCGAGGCGGCGTACGCGACGATCCCCTCCCGCACAGCGCGGGCATGGGCGAAGAGGGTGTCGTCGAGGTCGAAGAGCGCGAGCCGCAGCACGGCCGCCTCAGCGGACGCGGCGGAGGAGGCCGACGGAGTCGTAGACGGCGGTGAGCGTGCGCTCCGCGGTCTCGGACGCGCGGTCGGCGGCGAGGGAGAGGACCCGGTCGAGCTCGGCCGGGTCGGCGAGCAGCTCCGCGGTCCGCGCGCGGATCGGGTCGAAGGTGGCGGCGACCACCTCGACGAGGCCCTTCTTGAGGTCCCCGTAGCCGCGGCCCGCGTACTCCTGCTCCAGCGACTCGACGGAGCGGTCGGCGAGGACCGAGTAGATCGTCAGCAGGTTCGAGACGCCGGGCTTCGCCGCCCGGTCGAAGCGCACCTCCGACTCGGTGTCCGTCACGGCGCGCATGATCTTCTTCGCGGTCGCCTTCGGCTCGTCGAGCACGCTGAGCAGGCCCGCATCCGACTCCGCCGACTTCGACATCTTGGCGCCCGGGTTCTGCAGGTCGAAGATCTTCGCGGTCTCGCGCACGATGTGGGGCTCCGGCACGGCGAAGGTCTTGCCGAAGCGCGAGTTGAAGCGCGCGGCGAGATCGCGGGTGAGCTCCAGGTGCTGGCGCTGGTCCTCGCCGACCGGCACCGCGTCCGTCTGGTAGAGCAGGATGTCGGCCGCCATCAGGATCGGGTAGGTGAACAGGCCCACCGAGGCGGCCTCAGCGCCCTGCTTCGCCGACTTGTCCTTGAACTGCGTCATCCGGCTGGCCTCGCCGAAGCCGGTCAGGGTGTTGAGGACCCAGGCGAGCTCGGCGTGAGCGGGCACGTGGGACTGGATGAAGAGGGTCGAGCGCGCGGGGTCGATGCCCGCGGCGATGTACTGCGCGGCGGTCGCGCGGGTGCGCTCGCGGAGCTGCTGCGGGTCCTGCGGGACCGTGATCGCGTGCAGGTCGACGACGCAGAAGTAGGCGTCGAAGTCCTCCTGCATCGCGACCCACTGGGTCAGCGCGCCGATGTAGTTGCCGAGGTGCAGCGACCCGGAGGAGGGCTGCATGCCGGAGAAGATGACGGGCTTGGCGCCCGGGGTGCTGGGAGTCATGGGTGGCCTCGAGGGGTCGGTTCGCGGGGGAGAGGGTCAGAGCTCGTAGTCGACGACCACGGGGGAGTGGTCGGACCAGCGGGTGTCGTAGGAGGCGGCGCGGTCGACCTCGTAGCTGCGGGCGAGGTCGGCGAGCGCGGGCGTGGCGAGCTGGTAGTCGAGGCGCCAGCCGGTGTCGGTGTCGAAGGCCTGGCCCCGCTGCGACCACCACGTGTACGGCCCGGGCACCTCGCCCGCGAACCGGCGGCCGAGGTCGACCCAGCCCAGTCCGGCACCGGCGTTGTAGTCCGGGTCGCCCTCGGCGCCGACGAAGCGGTCGACGTAGGCGCGCTCCTCCGGGAGGAAGCCGGCCTTCTTGACGTTGCCCTTCCAGTTCTTGATGTCGAGCGTGCGGTGGCCGACGTTGAGGTCGCCCATCACCACGGCGAGCTCGCTGTGCGCCCGGATCTCGGGCACGCGCGACTCCATCGCGTCGAGGAAGCGGTACTTCTCGACCTGCTTGGAAGTGCCGACCTCGCCGGAGTGGACGTAGGTGGAGACGACGGTGAGCGAGCGGCCGCCGACCTCGTAGTCGGCCTCGAGCCAGCGTCCGGCCGAGTCGAAGTCGTCGGCGCCGAAGGTCACGCGGTGGATCGTGGCGCGCCTGCGCGAGGCGAGAGCGACTCCGGCGCGCCCCTTGGCGGTCGCCTCGTCGTGCAGCACGTCCCACTCGTCCCCGAGGAGCCCGGTGAGGTCGTCCGTGGAGGCGCGGACCTCCTGCAGGGCCAGGACGTCGACGTCGCGCGCGGCGAGCCAGTCGCCCATCCCCTTGCGGTAGGCGGCGCGGACGCCGTTCACGTTGACGGAGGCGATGCGGAGGGTGCTGCGAGTCACCGGAGCAGTCTATTCGGAGCCGCGGAGCGGGCCGCCCGGCCGCGCTCGCACCCCGGAACGCGGAAGCCGGCGGCCGCCTCGCGCCACTCCCTCGGAGAGGGGGAGGAGCGCGGAGGCGACCGCCGGCGGGACCGCTCAGGACGGTCGGTCGGAGGGGATCAGGCGGGGACGGCCTGGGCGGTGGCGGGCTCGGGCACCTCGGCGACCACCGGGGCGCGCTTGATGCTCTTCGCGATGATCACGCAGACGGCCGTGACGACCATGCCCACCAGGATGGCGACCAGGTAGAGGATCGGCTGCCCGACGAGCCCGGTGACCCAGACGCCGCCGTGCGGGGCGCGGAGGGTGGAGCCGAAGAGCGCGACGAGCGCACCCGTGACGGCCGAGCCGACCATGGCGGACGGGATCACGCGCAGCGGGTCGACCGCGGCGAACGGGATGGCCCCCTCCGAGATGAAGGACGCGCCCAGCAGGTAGGCGGCCTTGCCGTTCTGGCGCTCGGCGTCGGTGAACAGGCGCTTGCGGAGAGTCGTGGCCAGGGCCAGACCCAGCGGCGGGGTCATGCCGGCGGCCATGACGATCGCCATCACCTTGAACTGCACGGAGTTCGGGTCGCCGTCGGCGGGGACGGAGGCGAGGCCGGTGGTCGCGAAGGCGTAGGCCACCTTGTTGACCGGGCCGCCCATGTCGAACGCCATCATCAGGCCGAGGATGATCCCCAGGATGATCAGGTTGCCGCCCGAGAGGCCCGAGAGCCAGGACGACAGGCCCTCGCTCAGTGCGCGGAGCGGCGCTCCGAGCACCACGAACATCAGGAAGCCGGTGATGAAGGTGGCGATCAAGGGGATGATCACGACGGGCATCAGCGACTTGAACGCCGCGGGGAGCTTGATCCGCGAGATGTAGAGGGCCGCGTAGCCGGCGATGAAGCCGGAGGCGAGGCCGCCCAGGAAGCCCGCGCCGACGGTGACCGCGACCGCGCCGCCGAGGAAGCCCGGCGCGATGCCGGGACGGTCGGCGATGCCGAAGGCGATGAAGCCCGAGAGCACCGGCACCAGGAACGCGAAGGTCGCGCTTCCGATGAGGAACATCACTCCGGCCCAGTCGGTGATGTTCGCGACGTTGAAGCCGTCGTCGATGATCTGCTGGGCCGTGAAGTCGACGATCCGGTAGCCGCCGAACAGGAACGACAGCGCGATCAGCAGACCGCCCGCCGCGACGAACGGGATCATGTAGGAGACGCCGGTCATCAGGTTCTGGCGGATGCGCGTGCCGACGCCGACCTTCTTCGGCGCGGCGGGGGCCGCGGCCGGAGTCGAGCGGGCGGGGGAGGACGCGGCGGAGCCGGAGCCGCGGAGGGCCAGAGCGCGGTCGAGGACCTCGTCCGGCTTGGACAGGGCCTCGGCGACGCCCACCTGGAGGATCGGCTTGCCGGCGAAGCGGTCCTTGCCGCGGACCTCGAGGTCGGCGGCGAGGATGACGACGTCCGCGGCGGCGATGTCGGCCGCGGTCATCTCGTCCGAGCCGGCCGCGCCCTGGGTCTCGACGTGGATCGGGTAGCCGCGCTTCTTCGCGGCCTGCTCGAGCGCCTCCGCGGCCATGTAGGTGTGGGCGATGCCCGCGATGCAGCTGGTCACGGCGACGAAGCGCGGGCCGGAGGCGGGGCTCGCGGCGGGCGCGTCCTGCACCTTCGCGACGGCGCGGTCGATGACGTCCGCCGCCTTCGCGAGCGCCTCCGACGTGCCCACCTCGAGGGTGGGCTTCCCGGCGAAGCGCTCCTTGCCGCGGACCTCGAGGTCGGCGGCAAGGATCACGACGTCGGCGTCGGCGATGGTCCGGTCCGACATGGGATCGGAGCCCGCGGCGCCCTGGGTCTCGACCTGGATCTCGTACCCCTTCTTCTTCGCGGCCTGCTCGAGGGCCTCGGCCGCCATGTAGGTGTGCGCGATGCCGGCGATGCAGCTGGTGACGGCGACGATCCTCATGAGACGACGACCTCTCGGGCGATGATGTCCGCGACCTCCTGGCCGCTGGCGGCGGCGCGGAGGGAACCGGTGAAGGACTCGTGGATCAGCTTGCGGGCGAGCTGGGCGAGGATCTTGAGGTGCGCCTGGTCGGCGCCGTCCGGAGCCGCGATCAGGAAGATCAGGTCGGCCGGGCCGTCGGGGGCCCCGAAGTCGACGCCCTGCTTCGCGATGCCGACCGCCACGCTGGGCGAGACGACGTGGGAGGAGCGGGCGTGGGGGATCCCGATGCCGCCGGGCATGCCGGTCGCCATCTGCGACTCGCGGTCGCGGACGTCGGCGAGGAAGCCGTCGAGGTCGGTGACGCGGCCGGCGTCGGCGAGCGTCTTCGCGAGCTGCGCGGTGGCCTCGTCCTTCGTGGCGGCGGTGAGGTCGACGATGACCGTCGACGCCTCGGTGAGAGCAGTCATGCGCTCAGTTCTCCAATCGGGAGGGTGGGGTCGGGGTTCTCGACGACGGAGACGTCGTCGAGGCGGAGGGAGTCGGGACCCGGGGCTTCGCTGCCCGGGAGCTGGACGGCGGCGGTACCCCACGCGACTGCTGTCGCGAGGCGCTCCGCCTCCGTGGCGTCGACGGCCGAGAGGTAGCCGGCGAGCGTGCTGTCGCCGGCGCCGACGGTGCTGAGGGGCACGACGGCGGGGGCGCCCGCCCACCACGACGCGTGCGCCGTGACGAGGAGGGCGCCGTGCTCTCCGAGACTGACGAGCGCTCGCGCGTCGGGCAGCTGCAGGAGTTCACGGGCTCCGGCGACGACGTCTCCGACCGTCGTCAGGGAGCGGCCGAGGAGCTCCTCGAGCTCCTCGAGGTTGGGCTTCACCAGGGTGGCGGTGCCGGCCGCGATGATCGCGGTCAGGGGGGCTCCCGAGGTGTCGACGGCGAGGGGGACGCCGAAGTGCAGGGCGAGGCGGCCGAGGGCGGGGTAGAAGTCCGCTCCCAATCCCGGGGGGACGCTGCCGCAGGCGACGAGCCAGCGGGGCGAGGCCGAGACGTGCTCGCCGATCAGCTCGGAGAGGGCGTGAGCCTCCTCCTCCGTGACGGCGGGGCCGGGCTCGTTGATCTTGGTGGTGCGGCCCGTCCGGTCGTCGACCACGGTGATGTTGGTGCGGATCGGGTGGGCGATCGCCGCACTGGCCGAGCGGACTCCGGCGGCCCGGAGCATCGTGGACAGGTCGACGCCGGTGGAGGCGTCGGCCGGGTAGACCGCGGTCGCCTCGACGCCGTTGCGCGCGAGGGCACGGGCGACGTTGACGCCCTTGCCGGCCGGGTCGCGCCGCACGTCGTGCGCGCGGTTGACCTCGCCGACGGCGAAGCCGCTCGTGGAGAGGGTGACGTCGATGCTCGGGTTGGCGGTGACGGTGACGATCATGCGCGGACGACCTCCGGGCCGGCCGACTCGATGTCGTCGGCGAGCTCGTCGTCGACATCGGCGTCGGTGATGACGGTGTCGACCGCGGACAGCGGAGCGACGTGCCCGAAGTCCTGCCGGCCGAACTTCGAGTGGTCGGCGAGGACCACGACCCGGCGCGCGGAGGCGATGATCGCGGACTTGACGACGGCCTCGTCGAGATCGGGGGTGGTGAGCCCGCGCTCGAGGCTGAGTCCGTTCGTGCCGATGAAGGCGACGTCCACCGAGACCGTGGAGAGGGCCTGGGCGGCCCACGGCCCGACGGCGGCCTGCGTGACTCCGCGCAGGTGCCCGCCGATGAGGTGGAGGTCGATGTTGGGCCGGCCGACGAGCGCCATCGCGACGGGGAGGGAGTGGGTGACGACCGTCAGCCGGCGGTCCAGGGGGAGCAGCTCCGCCAGCCGCACCGTGGTGGTGCCGGCGTCGATGGCGATCGAGCCGCCGTCGGGCACCTCGGCGAGGGCCGCGGTGGCGATGCGGTCCTTCTCGCCGGCGAGGTGTCCCTCGCGGGCGGCGACCTCGGGCTCGATGCCCAGGCGCTCGACGGGGATGGCGCCGCCGTGCGCACGGCGCAGCAGGCCCCGCTTCTCGAGGCTGGTGAGATCGCGGCGGATCGTCTCCGGCGTCACGGCGAGGGAGAGGGCGAGGTCGCGGACCTCGACGCGCCCGTCGGTGCGGGCGCGGTCCAGGATCGCCTGGTGCCGCTCCGGTGCGTACATGTGGACTCCGTCGTCTCGCCGTGGGTGGTGCGCCGGATCCGCGGTGTCGTTGCCGACCTCGGATCTGCGTTTACCTCTTTTTAGACCCGTTCGGGAGGGAAGTCAACAGAAACGGACAGAATCGGCAGGCGGAATCGGGCGCGGCGACGCCGGGAGGGACGGGAAGTAGTCCGCCGGTCAGGCGGCGAGCTGCTCGAGCTCCTCCTCGAGCTGCGCGAGCTGGCGCTCCAGGCGCCGTCGTTTCAGGAGGGACGCCTCTGGCAGTGCGGCGCGAAGCCGCTCGCGCTCGGCCTCGGCGAGGGTGCGGCGGGCGGTGCGCAGCTGCTCCTCCCGCTCCTTCTCGCGCTCCTCCGGCGTGAGCTTGCGCGCCGAGATCCCGGCGTCGCTCATCCCGACGGAGATCCACGACGCGGCGATCAGGATCACCTGGCAGACGAGGTTGAACCAGATCAGCAGACCGATGAGGACCGCGAACGAGGCGAGCAGCGGATTGCGGGAGGCACCGCCCAGCAGCTGCGTCCCGAGGACCTTGAGCGCGCCGAGAGCGATCCCGCCGAGCAGAGAGCCCGCCCAGAGGTTCTTCCAGGGGATCGAGATGCCCGAGAGGATGCGGAAGGAGCCGGCGAGCGTGCCCGTGTCCAGGGCGAGCATGATCAGCAGGCCGACCGCGCTGCCGGCGAGACGGGCCGGCATCGACTCGCTGCCGATCCCGAGGAAGCCGAACGCCACGTCGACCAGCGAGGTCGAGAACACGGAGAGACCGGCCGAGACCAGCAGCACCGCCCCGAAGACCAGGGCGAGCCCCGCGTCCTTGAGCTTGAGCAGGACGAAGAGGGTCGTGGGTCCGGGGAGCGAGAAGAGCAGCCGGACCGCCTGGCGCAGGCTCCCCAGGAAGTTGAGCGCCGTCCAGAGCAGGCCGGCGGCCGCGATCGCACCCGTCCAGCCGAGGATCGACGAGTCGAGCAGGTCGTTCACCGACACGAGGGCGTTCTTCCCGCCGATCAGGCCGGGGACGGAGCGGGTCACCAGGTCGAGGAGGGAGTCGCGCAGCACCGAGTCGTCGCGCACCCAGAAGCCGAAGACGGCGAAGAAGACGAAGAGCGCCGCGAAGACCGCGAACAGGGCCTGGAAGGCGAGTCCGGAGGCGAAGAGGGGCCCGCCGGTCTCGGAGTAGTGCAGCATCACCCGCACCGGCCGCGTCCGCATGACCCGCTCGAACAGGCCCGGGATCCCGCGGGGAGTGTCGGCCGCCTCGGTCATTCCTCCAGCGTACTGAGGCCTCGCGGCGCTCTCGTGCACGCGCCCGCTTGCACGCAGGAACGCGTCCGGCCCGCGGGATCCGAGGATCCCGGCGGGCCGGACGCTTTCGCGAGGGGGAGGGTCAGGCGCGGCCGCGGATGACGGCCTGCTTCACCTCGGCGATCGCCTGCGTGATCTGGATGCCGCGCGGGCACGCCTCCGTGCAGTTGAAGGTCGTGCGGCAGCGCCACACGCCCTCCTTGTCGTTGAGGATGTCCAGGCGCGCTCCACCGGCGTCGTCGCGCGAGTCGAAGATGAAGCGGTGGGCGTTCACGATCGCCGCGGGGCCGAAGTACTGCCCGTCGGTCCAGAACACGGGGCAGGACGACGTGCACGCGGCGCAGAGGATGCACTTCGTGGTGTCGTCGAAGCGGGCGCGGTCGGCGACCGACTGCACGCGCTCCTTGCCCTTGGGTGCCGGGGTGTTGGCGACCAGGAACGGCTGCACCTCGCGGTAGGAGGCGAAGAACGGCTCCATGTCGACGACGAGGTCCTTCTCGAGGGGCAGGCCCTTGATCGCCTCGATGTAGATCGGCTGCGAGATGTCGAGATCCTTGATCAGCGTCTTGCAGGCCAGGCGGTTGCGGCCGTTGATCCGCATCGCGTCGGATCCGCAGATCCCGTGCGCGCACGAGCGGCGGAAGGTCAGCGATCCGTCCTGGTCCCACTTGATGCGGTGCAGGGCGTCGAGGACGCGGTCGGTCGAGTACATCTCGACGTCGAAGTCCTGCCAGCGCGGCTCGGCGTCCACCTCGGGGTCGAAACGGCGGATGATGAACGTGACGGTGAACGCCTCCGGGGCCGCGGGGGCGGCGGGCGGCTGCTCGAGGGTAGCGGTCGACATGGCTAGTACTTCCTCTCCATCGGCTGGTACCGGGTGATCACGACGGGCTTCCAGTCGAGCCGGATGTGGTCACCGGCGTCGGAGGAGTGGGCGTCACCGGAGAGGTACGCCATCGTGTGCTGCATGTAGTTCTCGTCGTCGCGCTTCGGGAAGTCGTCGCGCATGTGGCCGCCGCGGCTCTCCTTGCGGTTGCGCGCCGAGTAGACGACGACCTCGGCGAGGTCGAGCAGGAAGCCCAGCTCGACGGCCTCGAGGAGGTCGGTGTTGAAGCGCTTGCCCTTGTCCTGCACCGAGATGTTGCGGAACCGGTCGCGCAGGCGCTGGATGGTCCCGGTGACGGCCTCGAGGGACTCGTCGGTGCGGAACACCTGAGCGTTCTTGTCCATCTCGTCCTGCAGCTCCTTGCGGATCGAGGCGATCCGCTCGGTGCCGGTCGCGGAGCGGAGCGAGGCGAGCATGTCGCGGATCGCTCCGGCCGGGTCGGCGGGCAGGGGGGTGAAGTCGACCGTCTTGGCGTAGTCGGCGGCGTTGTTGCCGCTGCGCTTGCCGAAGACGTTGATGTCGAGGAGGGAGTTGGTGCCGAGGCGGTTGGAGCCGTGCACCGAGACGCACGCGCACTCGCCGGCGGCGTAGAGGCCCGGGACGACGGTCGTGTTGTCCGAGAGCACCTCGGCCTTGACGTTGGTCGGGATGCCGCCCATCGCGTAGTGCGCGGTCGGCATGACGGGGACCGGCTCGACGACGGGGTCGACGCCCAGGTAGGTGCGGGCGAACTCGGTGATGTCGGGGAGCTTGGTCTCGAGGACCTCGGCGCCCAGGTGGGTGCAGTCCAGCAGCACGTAGTCCTTGTGCGGTCCGGCGCCGCGTCCCTCCGCCACCTCCTGGACCATGCAGCGGGCGACGATGTCGCGCGGCGCGAGGTCCTTGATGGTGGGGGCGTAGCGCTCCATGAAGCGCTCGCCCGAGGCGTTGCGGAGGATCGCACCCTCTCCTCGCGCTCCCTCGGTGAGGAGGATGCCGAGGCCGGCGAGGCCGGTCGGGTGGAACTGGAAGAACTCCATGTCCTCCAGGGGGAGGCCCTTGCGCCAGATGATGCCGACGCCGTCGCCGGTGAGGGTGTGCGCGTTGGAGGTGGTCTTGTAGATCTTGCCGAAGCCGCCGGTCGCGAAGATGATCGCCTTCGCCTGGAAGACGTGCAGCTCGCCCGTGGCCAGCTCGTAGGCGACGACGCCGGAGGGCTTGGCCACTCCGTCGACCTCGGTCATCACCAGGTCGAGGACGTAGAACTCGTTGTAGAAGTTGATGCCGAGCCGGACGCAGTTCTGGAACAGCGTCTGCAGGATCATGTGGCCGGTGCGGTCGGCCGCGTAGCAGGCCCGGCGGACGGGCGCCTTGCCGTGGTCGCGGGTGTGGCCGCCGAAGCGGCGCTGGTCGATCTTGCCCTCCTCGGTGCGGTTGAAGGGCAGGCCCATGTTCTCGAGGTCGATGACCGCGTCGATGGCCTCCTTCGCGAGGATCTCGGCCGCGTCCTGGTCGACGAGGTAGTCGCCGCCCTTTACGGTGTCGAAGGTGTGCCACTCCCAGCTGTCCTCCTCGACGTTCGCGAGGGCGGCGGCCATGCCGCCCTGCGCCGCTCCGGTGTGGGAGCGGGTCGGGTACAGCTTCGAGATCACGGCCGTCTTCGCCTTGGGGCCGGCCTCGATGGCCGCGCGCATCCCGGCACCGCCGGCGCCGACGATGACGACGTCGAACTGGTGGTAGTGGACGCCGTCGGGTCCGACGGTCTGCGCGAAGGCGCTCTGGTCGGCGCCGGTGTGGGAGTGGCCTGGTGTGCTCACGGGGTGGGTGCTCCGTCGTACGGGGATGGGAGGGGGAGGTGCCGGGACGCGGTGCCGCGGACCGGGAGGGGCGCGGGCCCCTCTCCGATCCGCGGCACCGTGGTCACGCTGCGCAGAAGGAGGGCAGCAGGTCCGCGGCGGTGCCGGCGGGGCACGGGTCGAACGCGAAGACGACCCAGGTGCCGAGCGCGATCAGCGCGACGACGGCGACGAGGATGCCGCCCTTGAAGGCCTTGGCCAGCAGGGGCGAGGTCGCGTAGTCGTTGACCAGCGTGCGCATGCCGTTGCCGCCGTGGATCAGCGCGAGCCACAGCATGAGGACGTCCCACCACTGCCAGAACGGGTTCGCCAGTTTGCCGCCGACGAAGCCGAAGTCGATGGCCTTGATGCCGTCGCCCAGCAGCAGGTTGTAGATGAGGTGCCCGAAGATCAGGACGATCAGCACGACGCCGGAGGCGCGCATGTAGATCCAGCCCCACTTCTCCCAGTTGGTGCCGGAGGAGCGGGTCGGGGTGTGCGGGGTCCGCGGTGCGGCGACGGTGCTCAATGCGCACCCCCCTCGCTGAAGACGTTGATCAGGTGGCGCGGCGCGAAGCCGAGCATCAGCACGACCCAGAGGCCCATGACGACCCAGAAGAGGACGCGCTGGTTGCGGGTCGCCCAGCTCCAGAAGTCGACCAGGATGATCCGCAGGCCGTTCAGCGCGTGGAACGCGATGGCGCCCACGAGCCCGGTCTCGCCGAGTCCCATGATCGGGTTCTTGTACGTCCCGATGACCGCGTTGTACGCCTCGGGGCTCACGGCGATGAGAGCGGAGTCGAGGACGTGGACGAGGAGGAAGAAGAAGATGGCGACACCGGTGATCCGGTGGAGCACCCACGACCACATGCCTTCGCGACCGCGGTACAGGGTGCCGGCCGGACGCCGGATCTTCCCCTGCTTCCGGGGTGCGAGGGTTTGAGCAGCTTGAACTGACACGAACAACCCTCCCTGGTTGTGCTCCGACGGCCTGACCTGTTCCCACGTCGCGTGGACGGGGACGGGGCGGGGAGCGACGAGAAACTCGCCCTCCGATTCTAAGCGCGCTCGCAGGCGGGCGCGGCTTAGGCGAGCCTTAGCTGCGGGGCAGGGCGAGGGCGGGCGCCCCCGCGGTCGCGTAGTGCGCGAGGAGCTCGTCGGTGAGCGCGCTCCAGGTGCGGTGGAGCACGCGGCGGCGGCCCGCCTCGCCGAGCCGGGCGCGCAGTGCGGGATCTCGGACCAGGCGCTCCACCTGCCGGCGGAGGTCGGAGTCGCTCTCGGGCGCGTAGAGCAGGCCGTCCACGCCGTGCTCGATGAGGTCGGTGGGGCCGCCCGCGTGCGGCGCGACCACGGCGGTGCCGGACGCCTGCGCCTCCTGGACCGTCTGGCCGAACGTCTCCTCCGTGCCGGTGTGCACGAAGACGTCGAGCGCGGCGAAGACCGCCGGCAGCCGGTCGCCGTCGAGCCGGCCGAGCATCCGCGCCGCCGGGCCGAGGGCGGCGGCGACCCGGGCGGAGGAGGGGCCGTAGCCGCCCACGACCAGCTCCGCGTGCGGGAGGGAGGCGAGTGCCGCCATCCGCTCCACTCTCTTCTCGGGGGAGAGGCGCCCGATGTAGCCGACGAGCGCGTCGTCCGCGCCGAGTCCGGCCCGGACGGCCTGCGCGTAGGGGGAGGATCGGCGGCGCGGGTGGAAGCGGTCGCTCTGCACGCCGCGGCCCCACAGCGCGGTGCGCTCGATGCCGGCGGCGGCGAGGTCGTCGAGGGCGCTGGTGGAGGGGGCGAGGGTCAGGTCCGCCCCGGCGTGGATCTGGCGGATCACCCGCCAGGCGAGGGCGCGGGCGCCGCGGATGCCGTAGCGGGCCGCGAATCGCGCGACGTCCGTCTGGTAGATCGCGACACTCGGCACCCCGAGCCGACCGGCCGAGGCGATGGCGCGGGCGCCGAGGAGGAAGGGCGAGGCGACGTGCACCACGTCGGGCTCGAAGTCGGCCAGCTCCCGGGTGAGGGCGAGCGTGGGGATTCCGACCGGGAAGTCGCGGTAGGCGATCGCCGGGTGCTCCACGACGCGGTGGCCCGCGTAGTGGCCCGGCGCCCCCGCGGCCGGGCAGACGACGAGCGCCTCGATCCCGCGCTCCGCGAACTCGTCGAGCACCCGCAGGACGCTCGTGGTCACGCCGTTCAACGACGGCAGGAAGCTCTCGGTGACGACCGCGACTCTCACGCCCCGGACGCTACGGCGGCGGGATGAACGGCGGCGCGCGCCCGGGTGAACGGACGGTCGCGCTCGGGCTCCCTTGTATCCTGCGGACATGACATCACCTGAGACCGATGGCCGCGCCCCGCTCGACCGCTTCTACAGCGTGATCCCCGCCGGCGGGATCGGCTCGAGGCTGTGGCCGCTCTCCCGGGCCGACGCCCCGAAGTTCCTGCACGATCTGACGGGGTCGGGACAGACCCTCCTCCGCGACACCTGGGACCGCCTCGCGCCCATCTCGGGCGCCGACCGGATCATGGTCGTGACCGGCCGCGCCCACCGCGCCGCCGTCGAGGAGCAGCTCGAGAGCCTCGAGGACCTCAACGTCGTCCTCGAGAGCGAGCCGCGCGACTCGTCCGCCGCGATCGGCCTGGCCGCCGCCATCCTCGAGCGCCGCCAGCCGGGCGTGATCATCGGCTCGTTCGCCGCCGACCACGTCATCAGCGGTCAGCAGCTGTTCCACGACGCGGTCGCCGAGGCCGTCGTCGCGGCGGACGCGGGCTACATCGCGACCATCGGCATCACGCCGACCGAGCCTGCCGTGGGCTTCGGCTACATCCGCACGGGGAAGCACCTCGGGATCGACGGGGCGACGCACACGCTCGCCGTCGACTCCTTCGTCGAGAAGCCCGACGCCGACACCGCGCGCGCCTATCTCTCCAGTGGTCAGTACCTCTGGAACGCGGGCATGTTCATCGCCCGCGCCGACCGCCTCCTCGAGGAGCTCGGCCGCGCCAAGCCGAAGCTGCTCGCCGGACTGCTCGAGCTCGCCGCCGCGTGGGACACCCCGGAGCGCGGCGCGGTCGTCGACCGCATCTGGCCGGGCCTGGAGAAGATCGCGATCGACTACTCCGTCGCCGAGCCGGCCGCGGCCGCGGGCAAGCTGGCCGTCGTGCCCGGCCACTTCTCCTGGGACGACGTGGGCGACTTCGCCTCGATCGCGAAGCTGCACTCGAGCGGACTCCGCTCGGACCTCGCCATCCTCGGCGAGGACGCGCGTGTTCTGGCCGACTCCGCGACGGGCATCGTCGTCAGCGGCGGCAACCGCACCATCGCCCTCATCGGAGTGAAGGACATCGTCGTCGTGGACACCCCCGACGCACTCCTGGTGACCACGACCGAGAACGCCCAGAAGGTCAAGGGCGTCGTCGACGCACTGCGCCTCTCCGGCCGCACCGACGTCCTCTAGCCCTCCGTCACACCCGGCGAAGCGCGGCCCTCCCCCCGGAGGCGCCGCGCTTCGCCGTTCCGCCCCCTCGCCTCATGCGCGTGCGGCGGTCCCGATACGCCGTTCGCGCGGCCACTCGACCACCCTCGATGAGGGCCTCGGCCGTCGCCCTGGGTGCTGGTGGCTGGGTCTCGATCCGCCGCTTCCGCGGCAACTCGACCACCATGGAGGAGCATCGCGTCGAGCCCGACCGCGCGCAGCGCGGAGCTCCTCCGAACGCCTTCGACATCCGGCAGCAGGGGAGAGGGCCGCGAGCCGGAATCGCGTGCCAGCGATTCAGGCCAGCCCGACGCGACCCGCTCTGCGGAACGCACCCGTCGCGAAGCCGACCGCGCCGAGCCGCTCCGCGGCTCGGAATCGAGCCCAGCCGACCGCGCCGAGCCGCTCCGCGGCTCGGAATCGAGCCCAGCCGACCGCGCCGAGCCGCTCCCCGGCTCGGAATCGAGCCCAGCCGACCGCGCCCCGCGACACGCTCCGCGTGTCGCGAAGATCAACACTGTGTAACTCTTCCTGACCACCACCGTCCGGGCGGCTGAGCGACTTGTCACATTGGGTAACGTGTGGGAATCGACGCCCTGCTGCGCTCGTCGCGCGGGGCCGCATTCCTGGAGGACGACATCTTGACTATCACCTCGCGTAAGGCCGCGTTCGGCGGTCTCGCCGCCCTCGGCGTCACCGCGCTTCTCGCCGGTTGCGCCTCCGCCCCCGAGGAGAGCGGCTCCAGCGCCGCCGCCGGTGGCGACTTCCTGCCCTGCATGGTCTCCGACGCGGGCGGGTTCGACGACAAGTCGTTCAACGAGCTCGGCTACAACGGCCTCGTGAAGGCCTCGGAGGACCTCGGCGTCACGCCGAAGACCGTCACCTCGGAGTCCGAGACGGACTACGCCCCGAACCTGACCAGCCTCGTCGACCAGGGCTGCAACCTGATCATCACCGTCGGCTTCGCGCTGGCCGAGGCCACGTCGGCCGCGGCCGAGGCGAACACGGACATCGACTTCGCGATCATCGACGACGCGTCGATCGACCTGCCGAACGTCAAGCCGATCACCTTCGACACCTCGCAGGCGGCGTTCCTCGCCGGCTACGCGGCCGCGTCGTACTCCAAGACCGGCGTCGTCGGCACCTACGGCGGCCAGCAGTTCCCGACCGTCACGATCTTCATGGACGGCTACGCCGACGGCGTGAAGTACTACAACGAGCAGAAGGGGAAGGACGTCAAGGTCGTCGGCTGGGACGTCGACGCGCAGACCGGCTCCTTCACCGGCGGCTTCGCGGCGGGCGTCGAGGCCAAGTCGGCCGCGCAGTCGCTGATCGACCAGAACGCGGACGTCATCCTCCCCGTCGGCGGTCCGATCTTCCAGTCGGCGATCGAGGCGATCCGCGACTCCGGCAAGGACATCGCGATGGTCGGCGTGGACGCGGACCTGTACGAGACCTACCCCGACGGCGCCGACCTGTACCTGACCTCGATCCTCAAGGGCATCGAGGCCGGCACGACCGACGTCACCAGCTCCGCCGGAGCCGACGACTTCGACCCCACTCCCTTCGTGGGCACCCTCGAGAACGACGGAGTCGGCATCGCGCCGTTCCACGACTTCGAGTCGAAGGTCTCGGGCGACCTGCAGGGCGAGCTCGACACCATCAAGGCGGGCATCATCGACGGCTCCATCACCGTCACCTCCCCGTCCGCTCCCGCGGCGTCCTAGCTGCTTCCTCGAAGAGGCCGGCGGGCCCGAGCACACCTCGGGCCCGCCGGCCTCTTCGTCGGTCCGGCGGGCGGATCGGCTCCGCTGCGGCCATCGATCCCGGCCGACGGCGCATCGTGGCGCGAACCGAAAGTTAGATTGGTCCCATGAAGCTCGAACTGCGTGGCATCACGAAGCGCTTCGGCGCGCTCGTGGCCAACGACCACATCGATCTCACCGTCGAACCCGGTGAGATCCACTGCCTCCTCGGCGAGAACGGCGCGGGCAAGTCGACGCTCATGAACGTGCTCTACGGCCTGTACCAGGCCGAGGAGGGGGAGATCCTGCTGGACGACGCGGTCCAGCACTTCTCCGGTCCGGGTGACGCCATGAAGGCGGGCATCGGGATGGTCCACCAGCACTTCATGCTCGTCCCCGTGTTCACCGTCGCCGAGAACGTCATGCTGGGCCACGAGGAGACGAAAGCCGGCGGGCGCCTGGACCTCGCCGCCGCGCGCGCCCGGGTGCGCGAGATCTCGGACCGCTTCGGCTTCGACGTGGATCCCGACGCCCTGGTCGAGGACCTCCCCGTCGGCGTGCAGCAGCGGGTCGAGATCATCAAGGCCCTCTCCCGCGACGCCCGGGTGCTCGTGTTCGACGAGCCGACCGCGGTGCTGACTCCGCAGGAGACCGACGAGCTCATCGCGATCATGCGCCAGCTGCGTGCGGCCGGGACCGCCATCGTCTTCATCACGCACAAGCTCCGCGAGGTGCGCGAGGTCGGAGACCGCATCACGGTCATCCGCCTCGGCAGAGTCGTGGGGGAGGCGTCGCCGACCGCGAGCAACGCCGAGCTCGCCTCGCTGATGGTGGGACGCGCCGTCGAGCTGACGGTGCAGAAGGAGCAGGCGGTGCCGGGCGACGAGGCCCTCGTCGTCTCGAACCTCACCGTGCGCGACGCCAACGGCCAGGCCGTCGTCGACGACGTCTCCTTCGAGGTCCGCCGCGGCGAGATCCTCGCGATCGCGGGCGTGCAGGGCAACGGCCAGACCGAGCTCACCGAGGCGATCATGGGCCTGCAGGAGCGGGTCGAGGGCTCGGTGACCCTGGACGGGCGCCGCCTCGACGGGCTGTCCGTGCGCCGCGTCCTCGAGTCGGGGGTCGGCTTCGTCCCCGAGGACCGCACCGAGGACGGTCTGGTCGCCGAGTTCACGATCGCCGAGAACCTCATGCTCGACCGCAGCGACCGCGGTCCGTTCGTGAAGGGACTGGGCCTGCGGCTCAAGGAGCTCGAGCGCTTCGCCGAGGAGCGGGTGCGCGAGTTCGACGTGCGCGCCCAGGGGATCGGCACCCACGTCGGCCGCCTCTCCGGAGGCAACCAGCAGAAGGTGGTGCTCGCGCGCGAGCTCAGCCGGGAGCTGCGGCTGTTCATCGCGGCGCAGCCCACTCGCGGCATCGACGTCGGCTCCATCGAGTTCGTCCACAAGCGCATCGTCGAGACGCGCGACACCGGGGTACCCGTGATCGTGGTGTCGACCGAGCTCGACGAGGTCGCGGCGCTCGCCGACCGCATCGCGGTCATGTACAAGGGCGGGATCATCGGCATCGTCCCCTCCGACACGCCCCGCGAGGTCCTGGGGCTCATGATGGCCGGGCAGACGCCCGCCGAGAAGGGAGCGTCGGCGTGAGCGACGCGCAACTGCCCGCGGTCGATCCCGACGCGGAGACCGAGAAGGCGTCCGGGCTCGAGCCCGGCCAGAAGCCGGATCAGGAGGTGCGCACCGGCCCGCTCGAGAGCGGCGCCTCCCGCGTCCTGCGCGAGATCCTCTCCGGCACCGCGCTGATGTCGGTGCTCGCCGTGCTGCTCTCCCTCATCGCGGGCGGCGTGCTGATCGCCGCGACCGACAAGGACGTCCAGGCGGCGTCGGGCTACTTCTTCGCCCGGCCGCTCGACACCCTGCAGGCGATCTGGCAGTCCGTCTCCGGTGCCTACTCCTCGCTCTTCCAGGGCTCGGTCTACAACTTCCGCCGCGAGGGCTTCGCCAACGGCATCAAGCCACTGACGGACACCCTGGCCTTCGCGACCCCGCTGATCGCCGGCGGCCTCGGAGTGGCGCTGGCCTTCCGCGTCGGCCTGTTCAACATCGGCGGCCGCGGCCAGATGCTGATCGCCGCCGCCTGCGCGGGCTGGGTCGGCTTCTCCTTCGACCTCCCGTGGGGCGTGCACCTGATCGTCGCGCTCGCCGCCGGCATCCTGGGCGGCGCGCTCTGGGGCGGACTCGTGGGACTGCTCAAGGCCCGCACCGGCGCGCACGAGGTGATCCTCACGATCATGCTCAACTACGTCGCGTTCTACCTGATCTCCTACCTCCTGCGGACGCCCGGCGCGCTGCAGGCGCCCGGCTCGAACAACCCGAAGTCGCCCGGGATGAAGGAGACCGCCGTCTTCCCGGCGCTCCTCGGCCCCGGCTACTCGCTCACGCTCGGCTTCGTCTTCGCGGTCCTCGCGACCGTCTTCGTCTGGTGGCTCCTGAACCGCTCGACGATCGGCTTCAAGTTCCGCGCGGTGGGGGAGAACCCGCACGCGGCGCGGGTCGCGGGCATCGACGTGAAGAACAGCTACGTGTACGCGATGCTGCTCTCCGGCGGCCTGCTCGGCCTCGCCGGCAGCGCCCAGGTGATGGGGACGGTCACGACCGGCTTCACCTCGGGGATCGACGCGGGCATCGGCTTCGACGCGATCACGGTCGCGCTGCTGGGCCGCTCCCGACCCTGGGGCGTGTTCTTCGCCGGCATCCTCTTCGGCGCCTTCAAGGCGGGCGGCTACTCGATGCAGGCCGCCGAGGGCGTGCCGATCGACGTGGTCCTCGTCGTGCAGTCGCTGATCGTCCTCTTCATCGCCGCACCGCCGCTGGTGCGCGCGATCTTCCGCCTCCCGACGCCCGGGGCCGCCCCGAAGCGCCGCACCCGCCGCACCTCGGAGGTGTCCGCATGAGCACCGCCGTCGCCACCGCCCCCGACCGCGTCGTGATCCGCAGCTGGAAGGCGCCGATCGCGTTCGGCGTCTTCGCGCTGCTCGCCGTCGTCCTCTTCGTGGCCCTCGGCCGCGACGGGACGAGCTCGTTCCGCCTCGCCGCGGGGACCGACTTCTTCGCGCTGCCGGACATCCCGTTCCCGACGCGGGGGACGGGCGTGGTCGTCGCGATCCTCCTGGTCGCCCTGGCCGTCGCGTCGGCCGCGCTCACCCGCGCCGGCCGCCGGATCCCGCTCTGGCTCTCGGCGGTCTTCGCCCTGGTCTTCCTGATCGGGTTCCTCGTCTGGGCGTCGGCCGGTGCCGCGCTGCCCGTCTCGGGGCTGCTGCTCGGGACCGTCGGGCTCGCCACTCCGCTGATCTTCGGCTCGCTCGGCGGCGTCATCTCGGAGCGGGTCGGAGTCGTCAACGTCGCGATCGAGGGGCAGCTGCTCGCCGGCGCCTTCACCGCGGCGATGGTCGGCTCCCTCACCCGCCAGCCGGTGCTCGGCCTGCTCGCGGCGATGGTCGCGAGCGTCCTGGTGTCGTTCGTGCTGGCCGCCTTCGCGATCAAGTACCTGGTCGACCAGGTGATCGTCGGAGTCGTGCTGAACGTGCTGGTGACCGGCCTGACGAGCTTCCTCTACTCCCAGGTCCTCTCCGCCGACGCGTCGACGTTCAACTCGCCGGTGAAGTTCGACCGCCTCCCGATCCCGGTGCTCAGCCAGGTGCCGATCGTGGGCGCCGTCCTGTTCAACCAGACGGTGATCGTCTACCTGATGTACTTCGCGATCTTCGCGGTGTGGTGGGGCCTGTTCAAGACCAAGTGGGGCCTCCGCCTGCGCGCAGTGGGCGAGCACCCGCAGGCCGCGGACACCGTGGGCATCGATGTCGCCCGCACGCGCTTCTGGAACGTCTCCCTCGCCGGGGCGATCGCCGGAGTCGGCGGCGCGTACTACACGCTCGACGCGGTCGGCGCGTTCGGCAAGGAGATGACCGCGGGTGCGGGCTTCATCGCCCTGGCCGCCGTCATCTTCGGCCGCTGGGACCCGATCAAGGCGACGCTCGCGTCGCTGCTGTTCGGCTTCGCGACCAACCTGCAGAACGTGCTCGGCGTCATCGGCTCGCCCGTGCCCAGCGAGTTCATGCTGATGCTGCCGTACGTCGTGACGATCTTCGCGGTGGCCGGTCTCGTCGGCCAGTCCCGCGGACCGGCCGCCGCCGGCAAGCCGTACCTGAAGTCCTGAGAGGAGCCGTCGTGACCGACATCGACTGGGAGGCGCTGCGCGAGGCCGCCCTGGAGGCCATGAGCCACGCCTACGTCCCGTACTCGAAGTTCCCCGTCGGGGTCGCCGCGCTCGTGGACGACGGCCGGACGATCTCGGGGTGCAACGTCGAGAACGCCTCCTACGGGCTCACGCTCTGCGCCGAGTGCGCGCTGGTGTCCTCGCTGCACATGACGGGCGGCGGCCGGCTCGTCGCCTTCACCTGCGTCGACGGGAAGGGCGGCGTCCTGATGCCCTGCGGGCGCTGCCGCCAGCTGCTCTTCGAGCACTCGGCCGAGGGCATGCTCCTCCAGACCGTGTCGGGCGTGAAGACGATCGACGAGGTCATCCCCGACGCCTTCGGCCCGCGCACGCTCGAGGCCTACGCCGCCTCCTAGCGCCGCCGTCACCGCTCCCACTCCCGAACCGAGGACTCCGCATGACCCGCACCACCCCCGTCGAGGACTTCGACGCCGTCGACATCATCCGCACCAAGCGCGACCGCGGCACGCTCTCGACCGCGCAGATCGACTGGCTGATCGACGCCTACACGCGCGGCTACGTCGCCGACGAGCAGATGGCGGCCTTCGCGATGGCGGTCCTGCTGAACGGGATGGAGCGCGACGAGATCCGCGACCTCACCCTGGCGATGATCGCCAGCGGCGAGCGCATGCGGTTCGACGGACTCGGCAAGCGCACGGTCGACAAGCACTCCACGGGCGGGGTCGGCGACAAGATCACGCTGCCGCTGATGCCGCTGGTCGCCTCCTTCGGCGTGGCGGTGCCCCAGCTCTCGGGACGCGGGCTCGGCCACACGGGCGGAACGCTCGACAAGCTGGAGTCGATCCCGGGCTGGCGGGCCGACCTCGGCAACGAGGAGATGCTGGAGCAGCTGCGGACGGTCGGCGGCGTGATCTGCGCCGCGGGCTCGGGCTTGGCCCCGGCCGACAAGAAGCTCTACGCGCTCCGGGACATCACCGGGACCGTCGAGGCGATCCCGCTGATCGCGTCCTCGATCATGTCGAAGAAGATCGCCGAGGGGACCGACGCCCTGGTGCTCGACGTGAAGTTCGGCTCCGGGGCGTTCATGGTCGACATCGAGCGCTCGCGGGAGCTGGCGCGGGCGATGGTCGACCTCGGCAACGACGCGGGGGTGCGGACCACGGCGCTGCTGACCAACATGAACGTGCCGCTCGGTCTGGCCATCGGCAACGCGAACGAGGTGCGGGAGTCGGTCGAGGTGCTCGCCGGCGGCGGCCCCTCGGACGTCCGGGAGCTGACGCTGGCCCTGGCCCGCGAGATGCTGGCCCTCGCCGGGCAGCCGGACGCGGACGTCGAGCGCGCCCTCGACGGCGGCGCGGCCATGGACACCTGGCGCGCGGTCATCCGCGCTCAGGGAGGGGATCCGGATGCGGCGCTCCCCGAGGCCCGCGAGACCGACGTCGTGGTCGCCGAGCGCGACGGCGTCCTGGTGGAGCAGCAGGCGCTGCCGTTCGGCATCGCCGCCTGGCGCCTGGGCGCCGGACGCGCCCGCCAGGCCGACGCAGTGCAGCACGCGGCGGGGATCGACCTGCACGCGAAGCCGGGCGACCGAGTCCGCGCGGGCCAGCCCCTGATCACCCTCTCGGCAGACGAGCCGGAGCGCTTCGCCCGGGCGCTCGAGGCGCTCGACGGTGCCTTCCGGATCGGCGACGAGGGCGACGAGGTGCTCGACGGCGGCCCCCTCGTGGCGGAGCGCGTCTCCTAGCCCCGCGCCGCCCGGCACGGAGGAGGCGCCGCCCGGCGAGCCGCTTCCGCCGACCCTCTAGGGTGGTCGGCGAACCACCGCCGACCTGCGAGGAGCACCGTGACCGATCAGACCGAGGAGTACCTCCTCCCGGGCGAGGGCGTCCTCATCGACGAGCTCCCCAAGGTGTCGCTGCACGACCACCTCGACGGAGGCCTGCGGCCCGGGACGGTCCTCGAGATCGCCCGCGAGACGGGCGTGCCGCTCCCGGCCGAGGAGCCGGACGCGCTCGCCGAGTGGTTCCGTGCCACGGCCGACTCCGGCTCCCTCACCGACTACATCGCCACCTTCGAGACGACGGTCGCCGTGATGCAGACCGCGCCGGCGCTCGAGCGCGTGGCCCGCGAGTTCGTGCTCGACCTCGCCGCCGACGGAGTCGTGCACGGCGAGGTGCGCTGGGCGCCGGAGCAGCACCAGCGCGCCGGGCTCTCGCTCGACGCGGCTGTCGAGGCGGTCCAGGAGGGGCTGCAGCAGGGCGTGCAGGCGGCGGCGGCGCAGGGATATCGCATCCGCGTCGGCCAGCTGATCACCGCGATGCGGCACGCCGACCGCTCGCTCGAGGTCGCCGAGCTGGCGCTGCGCCACCGCGAGCGCGGTGCGATCGGCTTCGACATCGCCGGAGCCGAGGCGGGCTTCCCCGCCTCGAGGCACCGTCCCGCCTTCGAGCTGCTCGCGGCGGCGCACTTCCCGACCACGGTGCACGCGGGGGAGGCGGACGGCCTCGACAGCATCCGCTCCGCCCTGCTCGACGGCCGCGCGCTGCGCCTGGGTCACGGCGTCCGGATCGCGGAGGACATCCGCATCGAGCGCCAGGACGACGACGCGAGCTACGTGACCCTCGGCGAGCTCTCGGAGTGGGTGAAGGACCGCGAGATCGCCCTCGAGCTCAGCCCCTCCTCCAACCTGCAGACCGGCGCCGTCGCGGCGTGGGGTGCCGAGCTCGCCGACCACCCCTTCGACCTGCTCTACCAGCTGGGCTTCCGCGTCACGGTGAACACCGACAACCGCCTGATGAGCGCGACGACCCTCAGCCGCGAGCTCGCCCTCCTGTCCGACGCGTTCGGGTACGATCTCGACGACTTCGAGGCCTTCCAGCTGAACGCGGCTCACGCCGCCTTCCTGCCGCTCGACGAGCGCCGCGAGCTCGTCGAGACGATCAGCGCCGGCTTCGAGGCGGCCTGACGGTGCCGCTCGACGCGCTCCCCGAGGAGGCGGTGGCCCTCCGCCACTCCGCCGGATCCTGGCGGGAGGCCGTCCTCGAGGCGGGCCGTGCTCTCGAGCGGACCGGCGCGGTGGACGCCGCCTACTCCCGGCGCATGGTCGAGCAGGTCGACGTGCTCGGGCCGTACATCGTCATCGCGCCCGGGCTCGCCCTCGCGCACGCCCGGCCCGGCAACGACGTCCTCGCGGACGGCCTCTCCGTCGTCACGCTGGCCGAGCCCGTCGCCTTCGGGCACAGCACCAACGATCCGGTCTCGGTCGTCATCGGGATCGCCGCCACCCAGGCGCACGGGCACGTCGGTTTCGTCTCCGGGCTCGCCGACGTGCTCAGCCGTCCGGACGCGGTCGGCGCCCTCGCCGCCGCCCGCACCCTCCGCAGCATCAACGCCGTCCTCACCGACAGCACCCCGCACCACCCGCACCACGGAAGAAGCGCATGAAGATCGTCACCCTCTGCGGCGCCGGAATCGGCACCTCCGCCATCCTCAAGCTCGGCGCCGAGCGCGCCCTCGAGACCCTCGACCTCGAGGCCGAGGTGATCGCCTCCGACCTGGCCTCCGTCGACGCGCTCGCCGCC